>JBIKWD010000257.1:0-4009 GCA_044356505.1 Phycisphaerales bacterium | reverse complement strand
GTACCGACGAGCGCGACCGCCATCAGTCCTGCGACGGTACGCGGGGTGCGCGCTCCGCTCTGGGTCGTGATGAAGGTCGTCTCGTTCTTCGTGCTGCGCTGCATTCTGTACTCCTGAGCCACCCGCAGGGGTGGTGCGACTACTCGAAACGCTCACGGAATCCGCAGGCCGAGCAAACCCGAATACACAGGTTTCGTGCTGCTCATCTACGCATGGACCGTCTCTCCCTTGACTTCCTTTGAACGAAGCCAGGGCACTGGGCCGCGCAAGGTACCCCCCGCGTCGAACTCTCGCAAGGACGGTTCGCCCGTGAGAGCATGAATCAAGAGGGAACCTGCCGCGTCACACGGCCACCGCCGACTTCCGCGCGTCGAGGCGGAGAGGTTCCACGCCGTTGTCCGCGAAAACAGCGGGGAATCATGTGGTTTCGCGGAGACCCCGCGCCGTCGGACCGTCGAAACCCGCCCCTCTGGCCGCTTGCCGCGGCGCGGGTGGACAACCTGTCATCCGAGAACAGCGAAGTCATGCGCCGACGACGGCTCAGACCGCCGCCTGCGCCGCCTGCGCGCGCTCCATCTCCTGCGCACCAATGGGTTTACGCGTCTTCATCATCTCGATAAAGACGTCGAAGAGGTACGCGGAGTCGTGCGGACCCGGGCTTGCCTCGGGGTGGTACTGCACGCTGAAGATCGGCTTCTTCGTGTGGCGGAAGCCGGCGAGCGTGCCGTCGTTGAGATGCACGTGCGTGGGCTCGCCGCCCGCCGCGCGCAGGCTCGTCTCGTCGACGCAGAAGCCGTGGTTCTGGCTCGTGATCTCGACGCGGCCGGTGAGCAGGTTGCGCACGGGCTGGTTGGCGCCGCGATGGCCGAACTTGAGCTTCCACGTGGTCGCGCCGAGCGAAAGCGCGAGGAGCTGGTGGCCGAGGCAGATGCCGAAGGTCGGCACTTCGCCCGCGATCTCGCGCAGCGTCTCGATCACGGTCTGGACGACGGCGGGGTCGCCGGGGCCGTTCGAGATGAAGAGGCCGTGCGGCTTGAGCGCGCGGATCTCCGCAGCGGTCGCCGTGTGCGGCAGGAAGTGGACCTCGCAGTTCCGCTCGACGAGGTGGCGGTAGATGTTGCGCTTGGCGCCGCAGTCGATGGCGACGACCTTGAAGCTGCCCGACGGGGCATCCACCGGCGTGGGCTTCGACTCGACGAAGAGCCCGGCGCGGGGCGCCCATTCGCCGAGCGCCTCTTCATAGCGGCCGCCGCAGCGCGGCGAGACCTTCGCGGCGAGGTTCGCCCCTGCCATCGACGGGATTCCCTTCGCACGCGCCACGAGCTCGAGGTCGCTCGCCTCCGCGACCGAGACCGTCGAGATCACGCCGCGCATCGCGCCGCCGATCCGCAGGCGACGGACGAGCGCGCGGGTATCGATCCCTTCGATCGCCGGGATTCCGGCCTCTTCGAGCCAGTCCGAAAGCCCGCGCGTGGCGCGCTGGTTCGACACGATCTGCGAAAGTTCGCGGACGACGAAGCCGGCGACGCACGGGGTCGCGCTCTCGATGTCTTCGGGCGCAACGCCGTAGTTCCCGACCTCGGTCGCGGTCATCGTGAGGATCTGCCCGGTGTACGAGAGATCCGTGAGCGCCTCCTGGTAGCCGCACATCGCGGTGTTGAAGACGACCTCGCCCATCCCCTCGAGATCCCGAAGGGATCCGCCGAAGGCACGTCCGTGGAAGACCGACCCGTCCTCAAGGGCGAGGCGCGCGAGTTTCGTCGTAGGCATGGCGCGCGAGTGTAGCCGAGCGGCGCGCGGGGGGCGCGATGTGCGAGCCCCCCGCGCGATGCGCGATACGCGCCGCTCACCCGCACGCGCCCCAGGCGCCGAGGAGCAGCGCGAGGTCTCCCGCGCCGGTCGTTCCATCGCCGTCGATGTCTCCGCCGGCGCTGCCCCATGTGCTGAGAAGCAGCGCGAGGTCGTCGCCGCCCACGGCACCGTCGCCGGTGAGGTCGGCCGGGCATGCGCCTTCGATCGTCACGGCGGCTGCGACGCTCGTGACCGCGCCGTTGAAGCCGTAGCCGGGGGCGCACGCCGCGGTGAGCGTGAGCGTGGCGCCGGTGTCGATCGATTGCGCAGCGGGCTCCTGCGCGACCTACGGGATGCCAGCGTCAGTCCAGCGGGCGAGGCTGATCGATACGAAATCGCCCGCGAACACGAACTGCCCTGCTGCGATCAGGTCGCCGTCCGGAAGGACTTCGAGATCGAGAACCAACGAGCCGGGAGCCGCACCGATGCCGGCTCCGAGCGCCGTCTACGCGGTCCCATCCCAGCGCGCGATGCCGTTCGCGGCGACGCCGCCGGCGGTGATGAAGTCGCCGCCCGCCACCAGATCGCCGTTCGGCATCACGACAAGCGACTCGACTTGACCAAGGGCCCCGGGACCGACTGATCGGGGAGTTCCAGCCACCTCGCGCACTGCGCGTACGCGGCGCGCGGCGATGCCAGTCAGACGAGTGCGACGAGCGGCCAGAGAACGTTCTTCAAGATCGGCGTGCGCATCCGAGTGCTCCCAAGCGCCGCGTCGTGGCGGCAATCGCCGCCGTGCGGGCTGTTCAAGTCACGGACGCATCGGCCGATTGGTGACAAGCGCTTCTACGAAACAGAGAAAGCGACGGGCCGGGCCAGCGGTTCACCCGCACGCGCCCGACGCTGCGAGCATCGCGGCGAGGTCCTGTGCGCTTTCGTGCGTTGACGCCAAACCGCGATACGAGCCGAATGCGTTGTCCAATAACTTAGAATCCTGCCAGTTTGCGGTCTCGATCTTTCGGGGTAGAGGTCGAAAGTACTGGCGAGATTGGCTAGATTGTCTAGACTAAATCGACGATGAAGCCACAGGAGGAGCGCCCCATGCACTGGAATCTCTCTGACGCCAAGAACCGCCTCAGCGAGGTGCTCGACCGCGCCCGGCGCGAAGGCCCCCAGACCATCACGCGGCGGGGTGACACCTTCGTGCTGCTCCGCGCCGACGAGTACGAGCAGCTCACGGGCAAGGCGCCCAGCTTCACCGACTGGCTTCTCAACGGCCCGCGCATCGACGACCTCGAGCTTCCGCGTCGAGATGCGTCGCGCATGAGGGACGCATCGCTGTGAGTGCGCGCGCTGGGTGAACGCGCACCGGTGCGGCGCGTCAAGGCCTGCAACGCACCTCGATGTTGAACACGCAAGACCTCGAACACATGAAGATCCTGATCGACACGGATGTTCTCTCCGAGGCCCGCAAGCCTGAGGGCCACGCGATGGTCAAGGAGCGGCTCGCGGCGGCGGCGCCAGGCGACCTCTTCCTCAGCGTGATCTCGATCGGCGAAGTCGCCCACGGCATCGCACGCCTGCCCGCGGGCGCGAAGCGACGCGAACTCGAGGCGTGGCTCGCCGTCACCGAGAGTCACTTCGCAGATCGCATCCTGCCCATCGACCGCGACATCGCCGAGCTTTGGGGCGAGATCACCGCGAAGGCGGCGAACGCGGGGCGAACGCTGCACGCAGCCGACGGCCTCATCGCGGCGACGGCGCTCCGCCACGGCCTGCGGATCATGACCCGCAATGTCGCGGACTACGAGCCGACAGGCGTGCCCCTCGTGAACCCGTGGGACGCGTAGTCGCGATCAAGGCAGATCGGCCGCGACGCGCGCCGCGCCGCGGATAGGCTGTGCCCGTGTCCCTCTTCGCCTCCGCAACTTCCGTGGAAGAGCTCCCGCTCGTCGTCGTCGCGGTGGAGCGCGCGGTCGACCGGTCGCCAGACGGGTTGACCTATGCGCTGCCGCGCGAACTGGCGCAGTTACCCGACGGCGCGCGCGTCGAGGTGCCGCTCGGGCGCGGCGAGACGCCGACCGCGGGGTGGATCGTGCGGCGCGTCGCCGAGGGCGAAGAGATCGGGATTCCGCGCGAGAAGATCAAGCCGATCCTCGGCGTCGACCCGTCGGGCGTCGTGCTTCCAGGCGAACTCATGCAGTTCGCGCGCTGGATC
>JBIKWD010000003.1:0-53536 GCA_044356505.1 Phycisphaerales bacterium | reverse complement strand
GGCGCCTCCCAGACACGCGAGGCCCCGATAGGATGCGCGACCCCTCACGACCTACGCCATGCCTCAGGAAGCCTGGGACATCTTCGGACTGATCGACCGCGGCGGCTTCGTCATGTGGCCGCTCGTCGCCGTGAGCGTGCTGTCGCTCGCCGTCACGCTCGAGCGCCTTTGGTTCTGGGGGCGACTCCACTCGAACCGCGAGCGGACGCGGCTCCGGAAACTGCTCCGCGCGCTTCGCAACGGCGACCGCTCGCGGGCCGAGGAATGCCTCGAGGAGCCGGGCGGCGTCTACGACCAGCTCACCCGCAAGCTGCTCGAGGAGGGCCCCGACGACGCGATCGCGATGGAGGCGATCGAGGATCTGCGCGGGACCACCGAGCGGTTCAGCGGCATTCTCTCGACCATCATCACGGCGAGCCCGATGCTGGGAATCCTCGGCACCGTGACGGGCATCATCCAGTCGTTCGAGCTGCTCGGCGGGGCGCGCACGATCGTCGATCCGCGCGACGTCTCGGGCGGCATCGCGGAGGCGCTCATCACGACGGCGGCGGGGCTCATCATCGCGCTCGCGACGCTGTTCCCGTACATGATCTTCAAGGGGCAGGCCGACCGCGCGCTCGGCCGCTTCGAGTCGATCGTCACGGCCGCCAAGCAAGGCCTCGGCCCGACGCGCAACTGGTCGGTCCGCAAGTGACCTCGGCATCGGCTGCCCTCGCGACGCTGGTGCTGCTGGCCTCGCCTGCGGGTGCCGCGGCCGGCGATGAGACGGCGCCCGCGTCGACCTTCATGCGGAGCCGGACGGTCGACGGCTTCACGGCATTCGAGACCGCCACCCGGGTCTACCGACGTCCCGACGGCGGCGGGCCGACTGTGTCGCTCGTCGGCGTGGTTCACATCGGCGACCGCGCCTACTACGACGAGATCGTGGAGATCCTCGAACGGTCCGATCTCGTCCTCTACGAGAGCGTGCTTCCGCGCGGGGCGTTCGGGACGCGCGGCCGCACCGACACCGAGCGGCAGCGGCGGACGCAGGACGCGATGCTCTTCCTGCGCTCGCTCACCGAGCGTTTCGAGCGGTCCAACGGCAGGGTTCCCGGGTCGCTCGCCGAACTTCGCGCCTACACGGTGTCGCGCGACACCCGGCTCGCGCGGCCGTTCGATCTCGCCTGCACCGACGGCTGGGGACGGCCGCTCGGATACTCGTCCGCTTCTGGCGCATACGCGTTCGTCTCGCTCGGCGCAGATGGCCGGATCGGCGGCGGCGATGCCGGGCTCGACCTTGTGCTTCCGCGCCTTCCGCGACAGGCGCGCGGCCACGCGGGCTCGGACGCGGAAGCCGGGCCCACCCGCGACGAGGACCGTCGGGATCTCTACGGCGACTTCGCCGACGCCCTCGGCGTCGCGCTCCAGGTGCGGTCGATCGACTACGACCGCGTCGGATGGGAACCGGCGGACCTTCCGATGGAGGAGCTGCTCGACCGGCTGTGGAGGCGCGGCGAGCGCAGCGCGACGCTCGAGATGCTGTCGAACCAGGACGGCCTTGCGCAGGGCCTGATGCGGTTCTTCCTCTCCATGGTGTCGGACTCGCCCCAGTTCAAGAAGCTCGTGATCCAGGCGCTCGGCAGCGCGGGCGATGCGGTCGGCCGCGGAGGCCGCGGCGGTCGTCCGGAGCGGAGCGGGGCGCTGGGCGCCGTGGACGAGCGCATCATCATCGACGAGCGCAACGACGCCGTGATCGACGAGCTTGCGCACCATCTCGCGGCGCGCGTTCCGCCGCGCGCGGTCGCGATCTTCTACGGCGCGGCCCACATGGAGGACTTCGAGAAGACGTTGCGCGAGCGATGGGGGCTTCTGCCGACCGACGTCGTGTGGAGCGCGGCGATGGGCGTCGACGAGTGGAGCGAGAAGAGGATCCGCGAGCGGATCGAGGGCCTCGAGGCTGCGCGGCGCGGGATCGAGTCTGCCGATCCGCAGGGCGCGTATCCGGCGTGCGCGCGGATCGATTGGCGCCTCGAACGACTGAAGCGGCGACTCGATGCCGCGCAGACACCGCCGCGTCGGTGACCGCGGCTTCGTCCACCGCTAGATCGGTATACGCAAGGAAGCAAGGAAGCAACGCGGGACATCCCCGCGACGCATCCGACGCTCACTGGGGATGCGTGAACAGGAACGGATCCGTGGACTGATGCGCCACGTTGATCCAACGGCTCTGGTCCATCAGTTCGCGCGGGCCCTGCAGCGCCGTCGAGCCGTCCGCGCGCAGCGTCTGCACCACGTTCTGGATTCGCCGGATCGGAATCGACTCCTCGACGAACACCTCGAACGCGGAGTTTCCAAACACCACGAGTCCGCCGCCACCGCCGCCGCCACCGCCGGGCTCCGACAGGACCGCTGCGGGTCCGCCTTCGGTTGCGGCCCAGATCGGTGTCTGCGCAAGGGTGTGGGGAACGACGGTCGCCGAACCGAGCGGAAGCTCGTCCGGATTCTTGTAGACGCCTGGGACGGCGCGGGTGCTTGCGCAGAAGGTGATGAGGCTGCTCGGCCGCTGGATCTGGCTGATCGACCGTGCGACGACTTCCTGGCGCGGCACCAGAACGCCCGGCGACTTGAAGTATCCCGTGTCGGAGAACCGCATGCGCGGGGCCGTGTTCGGCGCACTCTGTTCCCACCAGCCGCCGACGTAGTGGGCGTTGTAGCCAAACGCAGGATGGTCTCGGATCACGTTGGGAGGAATGTCGGCGAGATCCTGATAGTCGGGGATGTACCTGTACAGGAGCGAACGATCGAACTCGAGGAACGGCAGCAGCCGGTTCGGGTAGGTGGTGCAGAGCGACGGGTCGATCTGATCGCCGGACTGGTCGTAGGTGCGGATCCGGTAGGTCTGCTGCACGGCTTCCTCGAGGTAGCCGGGAAGGCAGCGGTCGTCGTTCTGGTTTCCGTACATGGTCCAGGCCCTGCCGATCTCGCGCAGATTGGAAAGCGCGGTCGTCTGACGCGAGCTTTCGCTTCCCCGGAGGAGGCCGACCGAGATCAGCGAAAGAAGAATCGCGATCACGCTGATGACGACGAGCAGCTCGACGATGGTGAAGCCCCGACGAAGGTCGGTGAAGCCCCGACGAAGGTCGGTCGCGTCGCGGGAGACTCGGACTTGTGGACGGCTGAAGATCATCGAGCGTGCCATTGAAGGCACTATACGGACTGGGTGCCGAAATCGCGGCGGAGTATGGCCGCTTTCGCCCCCCATCCCGCGGTTCGGACACCTTGGGCCGCCGCGCAGAACCGCGGCCGAGTCAGTTCGGCAGGGGTGCTGCGGGCGGGCGGGAAAGCGGGCGCTCGCCGCGAAGCCTTCGAGCGATGTCTGCGATGATTCTCGGATCGTTGAAGGCCGCCATGTGCGCCCATTCTCCGGGCGGGGTCGGCAGCCACCAGAGCGGCTCGCCCTCGGGGGCCGCGAACTCCTCGCCGACGGTCGGATCGTCGAGCCGCGCGTAGCAGACGAGTTCGTAGTCGCGTGGCGCCCGACGAAGGCGGTCGATGAAGTCGGAGGTCGGCGCCATGTCGTCGCCTTGCGGCAGCCCCATGGGGATGCCGGCGAGACGCGCTCCCTCGTGGGGCGTCGACACGGTGAAGAGGCGGCGGATCGGAAGGCTTCTCCCCGCCGGATCGGGAATCGCGGAATCCCGCGCCACCAGGCCGCCCATCGAGAAGGCGATCACGTCGACCTCGGGGAGGTGGTCGGGATCGACCCCGAGCGCGGCTGCCGCTTCCCGAAGCAGCTTCTGCCGAGAGCCCTCGAAGGTGAACTCGTCGAAAAAATGGATATCGACGACTTTCCCCTCGACGCACGGGCCGATGCCGCGGATCAGCGCGCCGGAGGAGATCGAGAGGTCCCCGATCCCCGCGAGGACAAGGAGAGGACGCTCGAGCCGGACTGGCTCGGCGCGCATCCGCGCCAGATCGACCTCCGCCTCCTCGCGCGAGGTCGGAAACGACGGATTCGGCTGCCGAAGCGGGACGACACAGGCGCTTGCGAAGATCGCGGCGGACACCGCCCCGGCCGCGAGCGCGCGTGCAGGCAGACGGCTGGCCCGGCGCCGCGTGATGCTCAACTCGTCTTTCCGACGGTGACTTGCTCGACGGTGATCTTCTCGACGAGACCCGCGCGGATCTTGTCGGCGCCGGAGCCAAGTTCGCCGATGGGCGCAGGCGGCACGATCTCGACGAGCTTCTCGCCGAGCTTTGCTTCCCCGCGCTTCACCTTCGCCTCGAACTCGCGGCATTCCTGCAGCAGCCGGTCGAGGATCTCGGGCTCGGGCACGTTCGCGACCCGCTGGCCCTGCACGTAGATGATTCCGCGGCGGTCGCCCGCGAACACGGCGACGTCGGCGCCTTCCGCCTCGCCCGGGCCGTTCACGATGCATCCCATCACGGCGACCTTGATCGGCAGCTCGAGCTCGGGCATCAGCTTCTTCTCGACTTCCTTCACGAGCGTGAAGAGGTCGACCTGGATGCGGCCGCACGTCGGGCAGGCGATGAGCTCGACGCCCTTTCTCTCGCGCTTTCCGAGGCAGTAGAGGAGCTCGAGCCCGTCCTTGACCTCGTCGATGTGGTCGCTCGCGTACGAGATGCGCAGCGTGTCGCCGATCCCGTTCGCGATCAGCGTGCCGAGCGCGGCGATCGATCGGATCGCGCCGGTCTCGCGCGGCCCCGCGTGGGTGACGCCGAGATGGAGCGGATAGTCGAAGCGCTGCGAGATCTCGGTGTAGACGTCGACCACCATCGCCGCGTCCATCGACTTGGCGCTGATCGCGACGTCGTGGAAGCCGCGCGCGTCGAAGATGTCGAGGTACTCCTCGAGCTTCGCGATCATGAGCGCGAGCATGTGGCCCGACTTGTGGCCCGCGAAGAACTTGCCGAGCTCCTCGGCGCGCTTCAGCTTGTCCTTCCGTTCGATGATCGAACCCTCGTTGACGCCGATCCGGATCGGGATGCCGCGCTCCTTGCAGGCGTCGATCACCTTGTTGACCTGGTCGCGGTCGCTGATGTTGCCGGGGTTCAGGCGGATCTTGTGGACGCCCGCTTCGATCGCCTCGAGCGCGCGCTGGTAGTGGAAGTGGACGTCGGCCACGATCGGGACGGAGACCTGGTTGAGGATCTCCTTGAGCGCCTCCGTGTCCTTCCGCTCGGGGACCGCCACGCGGACCACATGGGCGCCCGCCTTGGCGTAGCGCTCGATCTCGGCGACGCACGCGTCGATGTCGTGCGTGTAGCCGGCGGTCATGGTCTGGACGGCGATGGGGGCGTCGCCGCCGATGCGGACTCGGCCGACGCGGTCGTCGCCGAGGGTGATCTGACGGGTCTTGCGGCGTGGGGCCATAGGCGGCAAGTATAGGGCTCGGCGATAGAGCTTCGGCGGGGGTTCCTGTAGAGTGTGTGCGACCCAACCCATAGGAGGTCCTGCAGATGGAAGCTGCCCCCGCGCCGTATGTGCGAACCCGCCTGTCGGTGATGATGTTCCTTCAGTACGCGATCTGGGGGGCGTGGCTTCCGATCCTCTACCCGTTCCTGATGGGGCATCGCGGGTTCAACCTCGACCAGACGGGACTCTGCCTGATGGCAGGCGCTGCAGGCGCGCTCTTCGGACCGTTCATCGCCGGACAGCTTGCCGACCGGTCTTTCGCGACCGAGAAGCTGCTCGCGATCAGCCACCTCGTCGGTGCGGTGCTCGTCTACTTCCTGGCGAGCGCAGAGACCTTCCAGGCATTCCTCGCGTTGAGCTTCGTCTACGGCCTCGTGTACGCGCCAACGCTCGCGCTCACGAACTCGATCTCTTTCGCGAACCTCCCCGATCGCGATCGTGACTTCGGCGCCGTGCGGCTCTGGGGCACGATGGGATGGATCGTGGTCGGAATCGCGGTTGGCCAGATCCTCTTGCGGGTCTACACGCCGGACAGCGGAACGGAAGCCGAGATCGCAGCTGCGCAGAACGCGGGTCGCGCGATTGCCTTCCAGATCAGCGCCGTCCTCGGCGTGCTCATGGCGGTCTACTGCCTGACCTTGCCGCACACGCCGCCGACCAAGTCCGCCACCGAGAAGATGGCGTGGCTCGAGGGAATCAAGGAGATCCGGAAGCAGCCGCTCGTCACGCTCTTCATGGTCGCCGTCCCGATGAGCATGGTGCACCAGTTCTACTTCGTCTTCACCAGTGGTTTTGTCGGCGAGATCCAGAACAAGGCCAACAGCGAGGGTGCGAATGCCTTCGCGAACGCCGTGAATCAGGTCCTCGGCGTCGGCGGCGGCGGTCTCATGACGATCGGCCAGATGACGGAACTGCTGGTGCTCGCGGCGATGCCGTTCCTTGCGAAGAGCGTCTCGCGGAAGACGCTGCTGCTCGTCGGAATCGCGGCCTACGCCGCGCGCATGGCGCTGTTCGCCTACGCGCCCGAGCTTCCCTTCGTCATCCTCGGCGTCGCGCTGCACGGAGTCTGCTTCGGCTGCTTCATCTTCGTTGCCTTCATGGTCGTGGACGAGAACGCCACGCCGGACATCCGCGCAACGGCGCAGAACCTCTTCAACGTGGTGATCATCGGCGTCGGCATCATCGTTGGCAGCTTGTTCGCGACGAGCATCGTCGGCAAGTTCGCCGCCGAGGGGCTGCCAGCGGGACAGATGGACTATCAGAAGCTGTTCAGCGTGCCGATGTATCTCGCTGCGGCGTACTTCATGCTGATGCTCGTCTTCTACCCGAGCAAGAACGAGACCAACTGAAAGCGGGTTCCTGACTCGTGGCAGGTGACGCGAACATCACCGATGTCGGCGCGCTCGATGAGTTCAGGCGCGCGCTCATCCGCTTCCGCGAGGAGCTCAACGCGGCGCTCGCGGAGGCCGACAGCGAGGTGAAGTCGACCTTCGTCTGGCTCGAGCGCGATCGGATGCTTCACTGGCGGCGCGCGGTCCCAAAGCTCGACGAGGAGCTCACAAGCGCGAAGTCCGCGCTCTTCCGCAAGGAAGCGCAGACGATGGGCTCCGGGCAGCGGCCGAGCACGATCGACGAGAAGAAGGAGGTCGAGCGCGTCAGGCGTCGCTGCGAGGATGCACGCGAGCGGCTCGAGCGCACGCGCCGCTGGCTCGCGACGCTCGAGCGGGATGTCTCGCTCTTCAAGAGCGCGATGAGCCCGGTCTCGTCGATGGTCGATCGCGATCTCCCCGACGCGATCCTGCGGCTCCGCAACATGGCGCTCGCCCTCGAGGCCTATCTCGCGACGCCGTCGGTCTCGCTCGGCGAGCAGCTCGAGCGGGCGAAGACGCGCGTCGCGTCGATGCGCCGCGCGGGCGAGCACCGGTCGGCCGAGGACGAGATGAAGGCCGACCGCGAGAACGCCGAGCTCGAGGCCGACGAGAAGGCCCTCGCCGCCGCGCGCGACGCCGCGGTTCGCGGCCTGAAGGGAGGCGGGGCATGAGCCTTTCCGATTCGAAGGCGCGCATCAACGCCGCCCATCGCGATCTCATGAACGCGTGGTACAAGGTCTCGGATGTCTGGCGCGACGACACCGCGCGCGCGTTCCGTGAGCGCTCCATCGAGCCGATCGATCGCTCGCTGCGGGCCGCCATGAACGCGCTCGACTCGATGGAGGAGACGCTCCGCCGCGTGCGCAACGATTGCGGCGACCGGTAGGCGGATTCGCGGCGCGCTCTGCATCGCATCGCGGTCGCCCGCGTGTAGACTTCCGCCATGGCCAAGGCAATCGCTGACCCGCAGGAACTCCGCCGCTTCGCCCAGGACCTTCACCGCTTCAACGCGGAACTGCAGGGGCAAGTCAGCGCCATGAGCGCCAAGATGGGCGCGCTGCAGGGCTCTTGGAAGGACCAGGAGCAGCAGAAGTTCGCGGAGGAGTTCGACCAGACGATGAAGGTGCTCGTGAAGTTCCTCCGCGTGTCGGAACAGCATGTGCCGTTCCTCGTGCGCAAGGCCGAGCGGCTTGAGGAGTACCTCAAGCAGCGGTGACGGCAGCCGCCCGATTCGCGGTGCTGCATGAAGAGAACGACGCGCGGCCCGAGAGGACCGCGCGTCGTGTTGTGCTTGGAGCGGATCGCGCCGATCAGCGGCGACGGCGGATCACGAGGCCTGCGAGGCCGAGGAGCGCAACCGCGCCCGGGGTGGGGACGACATCGGCGTTGAAGATGATGTTGTCAAGGCGGTTGTTACCGGTAGAACTGGACGCACCAGTGAAGGTGACGCGGACGTAGGCGGTGGCCGCGTTGTCGAGGGCGCTGGTACCCGTGAGGGAGAGCACGCCCGAAGTCGCGAACGCCGTTGCGAGGGTCCCCGCGGTGGTCCCTGAGGTGAACGAGCCCCACGTCGACCAGTTCGTGCCGTCTGAGCTCGTTTCCCAGACCTGCGAGGTGAAGCCGCTGTTGGTGCGCTGGGCGGCCAGGGAAACGGTCAGGTTCTGCAGGCCCGTGAGATTGAGCAAGAAGGCAAGCGACTTGCCGTTTGCGGAGCTGTTAGCAATCGCGAGGGCTGCCGCACCCGTGGTGGTCGTGCTGAGACCGATCCCCGCGTCCGCGTTCACGGTCGTGCCGGAGAATGAGTTCACCTCGGTGTTGGTCGACCCAGTCGCGGGGATAAAGAACGAACTCGAACCGTTGGTGCCGTTGAGATAGAGCGAACCCGCGCCGAAGTTCGCCACCAAGGTCGTCGGCGTGCTCGGGGAGACGACAAGGGCGGTGCCACCATTGGTCGTGGTCTGGAAGTCCCACGCGGCGACAAGCGCGCCCGAGGCAGACGAAGAGACGGCGGCGATGGCCACGATGGAGAGAATGGTCTTCATGGGTGGAACTCTGTAGAAGGCAACCGCAAGAAGCGAATCCTGCGAGACGACGGAACGCGGCGCCGCGCCAAGGTTGCAGCGGCCGCCGACGGGGGAGGCGTAAACGGCGCCGTGACCCTGTCTGGCTCAATCGGGAAACGCCGCTACTTTGCAGGAATTGAACCGACCGGGCCGACGGCGCAGCAAGCGATGATTCGCTCTAAACTGCGGTTCCATATGGGGTTTGGAGCAGCGCAGCCCGCCATGATCTCACCCGCCGATCTCGTGACCGATCTCTACGCCGAAGGCCGAGGTACGGCGGGCGATGCGCATCCGCTCGCCGTCATCGACCCCGCGACCGACGCCGTCCTCGCCACGCTTCCGACCGCCTCGTTCGCGCTCGCCCAACGGGCGGCCGCCGCGAACGGAGCGGCCGCCCTCGCCATGCGCGCTCTGTCCGTCGAGCGCCGCGTCGCGCTCACCCGCGCGCTCGGCGCGGCGACCCGTGCGGCGGGCGCGCAGCTCGCGGCGATGCTCACCGCAGAGAGCGGTAAGCCGATCACGGAGAGCCGCGGCGAAGTCGAGTACGCGGCCACCTTCTTCGACAACGCGGCGTCGGCCGCCGAGATGGCGGCGGGGGAGATGCCTGCCGCGCGTGCGGCGGACCGGCGGATCCTCGTGCTGCGCGAGCCGGTCGGCGCGACCTTCGCGATCACGCCGTGGAACTTTCCGCTTGCGATGATCGCGCGCAAGCTCGCGCCGGCGCTTGCGGCCGGCTGCTCGCAGGCCGTCAAGCCGGCGGAGGAGACGCCGCTCTCGGCCCTCGCCTTCGCGCGCATCTACGAGCGCGTCGCGCGGGAAGTCGGCGCGCCAGCCGCGGCGTTCAGCGTGATCGTCGGCGACCCGCCCACGATCGCGCGTGCGTTCATCGATTCCCCGTCCACCCGCAAGCTGACTTTCACGGGCTCGACGGAAGTCGGACGCATCCTCGCCGCGCAGTGCGCCCCGCGCCTGCTGCGAACCGCGCTCGAACTCGGTGGAAACGCGCCGTTTCTCGTCTTTGCCGACGCCGATCTCGACCGCGCGGTCGACCAGGCGATGCTCACGAAGTTCCGCTTCATGGGGCAGACCTGCATCTCGGCGAACCGGTTCCTGCTCGACGCGTCGATCGCGGGAGAATTCCTGGCGCGCCTCGAGGAGCGGATGCGCGCGCTCGTCGTCGGCGATCCGCGCGACGAGAAGACGCGCCTTGGCCCGCTCATCAACGACGCCGCCATCGCGAAGGTCGAGCATCATGTCGCGGATGCCGTCGCGTCCGGCGCGCGCGTGCGGCTGGGCGGAACGCGCGTCAAAGTCGCCGGCCTTGCCGACCGCTTCTACGCGCCGACGATCCTCGAGGGCTGCACTCCGACGATGGCGTGTGCGTGCGAAGAGACCTTTGGACCCGTCGTCGCGGCGATGACCTTCGGAAGCGAACGCGAGGCGATCGAGCTCGCAAACGGCGTCTCGTCTGGTCTCGCTGGATATGTGATGACGCAGGACGCGGACCGTCTGCTGCGCGTCGCCGAAGCGCTCGACTGCGGCGTCGTCGGCGCAAACGATGGCGCGCCGAGTGCCGCGGAGGCGCCCTTCGGCGGCCGCAAGGACTCGGGCCTCGGCCGCGAAGGCGGCGCGCACGGGCTCGATGCGTATGTCGACCTGAAGTATGTCAGCGTGCGCGTGCGGCCGTGAGTCCCGCTCTCGCGTGTCTTTGACCGAAGGTGTTTCTCACGGAGGCACGGAGGCACGGAGATCACGGAGGGAACGTCGTCTGCACGGAGGGAACGGGCAGATAAGAAGGATGGGAGATATTGAAGAAGTTGGTCAAGGACCGCAAGGCTCTTCAATACGAAACGCTTCTTCCTCTTCTCAACGCACGCGGCGCGGGACCAACGGACTTGGCCTCCGTGCCCCCGTGCCCCCGTGCCCCCGTGAGCGAACTCCAATCGCGCGACTTCAGTCCTTCCAAGCATCGGCCAGCGCTGCGCTCGGCAGCGGCTTCTCGGAAACCGCCGGCGCATCGAGCGTCGGGTCGATCTCGATCATCACCGACGCAAGCGGCTTCGACGCCGGGGCCTCGGCCTGGGGCTCCATCACCGCGCGCTCGGCGGCCGCCTTCGAGAGGCGCCCATCGACGCCGACTTCCTCGAACTTGACCGCGACCCGCTTGCTGACGCCGCGCTCCGGCATCGTGACGCCATAGAGCTGGTGGCACGCCTGCATGGTGCGCTTGTGGTGGGTGATGACGATGAAGTGCGACACATCGAGGAACGGCGTGAGCGCATGGCAGAAACGCTCGACATTCGACTCGTCGAGCGCGGCGTCGACCTCGTCGAGGATGCAGAACGGCGACGGCTTCGACTGGAAGATCGCCATCAGGAGCGCGACCGCCGTCATCGTCTTCTCGCCGCCCGACAACTGGCTGATGACGCGCGGCTCCTTGCCGGGCGGCTTCGCGCGGATCTCGACGCCCGACTCGAGCCAGTCGGTCTCGCCGTTCTCGAGCGGAAGCAGGTAGATGTCGGCGCTGCCGCCGCCGAAGAGGCGTCGGAACATGCCGGTCGGTCCCGCGAAGGTCTCGCGCACGCGCTCGAAGGTCTCCTGGAAGCGCGTCTTGCTCGCGTCGTCAAGCTCGGTGATGAGCGCCTCGAGGCTTGTCTTCGCGCTGTCGATATCGGCGAGCTGCTTGACCAGCTCCTCGTTGCGGACCTCGAGCTGCGAAAGCTCGTCGATCGCGTCGAGGTTCACGTTGCCGAGCTTGCGGATCGCCTCCCGCAGCTCGTCCGCTTCGGACTGCGCGCTCTCCCGTTCGATGGGCGCGAAGCCCTCGGCCGCGCGTTCGGCGAGGTAGGTCTCGTAGGTCGCCCGGAGATCGAGCTCGATCTCCGAAAGCGTCTGCTCCTCGAGGCTCTCGCGGCGGACCTCGAGCTCGCGGCGCGAAAGCTCGACGGCGTGGGAGTTGCGCTCGATGCGCGACGACTCGGCGCGCACGCCGTCGACCTCGCGCGAGGTGGTCTCGACCGCGGCCTGCGCCTCGCGGAGCCGTTCCGCGATGCCTGCGAACTCGCCGACGAGCGCCGCAAGCCCTTCGGCGGCCGCCGAAAGCGCCGCCTGGCTCTCCTCGAGCATCGCCTCGGCACGTTCGATCGCGGCGACGCGCCTGACCACGCTCTCCTTCACCGCGGACTCCTGGCGCGCCACCTCGGCGCGACGGGTCTCGACGTGCCGCTGCTCGCGGCGCGCGCTCTCGAGCGTCGCCTGCGCCTCGGCGCTGCGGACCCGCGCAGCCGAGACGGCCTCGCCTGCCTCGGCCGCGACCGCCTTCGCCTCGTCGAGGGCGGCGCGCACGGCATCGCGCCGCGCCGTCGCCTCCGCGACCTCCGCCGACAGGGCATCGAGCCGCCCCTGGACGGCCCTCGCCTCGTCGTCGCTCGCCTTCAGCCGCTCGAGGAGGTGCTTCTCCTCGCCGGCCGCCGAGTCGCGCTGGCGCTCGATCTGGCGCATCAGCTGCTCGATCCGCTCGGTCTGGTGCACAGCGTCGAGCGCGGACCGCCGCGCGTCGGCGAGGTGCTGGCTCGCGTTGCGCGCCGATTCCTGCGCGGCCTTCGATTCGACGTCGAGCTGCAGCGATTCGAGCTCGAGCGCGGCGATGTGGGTCGCCAGTTCGTTCGATCGCGTATTCAGCTCGGCAAGCTCGGCGCGCCGCGCGAGGAAGCCGCCGGCGGCCGCGTCCGCGCGGGCCGAGGCGTTGGCGATGACGCGTCCGCGCTCGTCGACGAGCGCGCCAGACCTGGTGCCGATGCGGCAACCGACAAGTTCGCGGCGGGAAAGCTCGACCGCGCGCTCGATCGTGTCGACCACGAACGTCGAACCGAGAAGCCGCTCGGCGAGCGGACGGATGCGGGCGTCGACGCGCACGAGTTCGAGAAGCGGGGTCGCGCCCTGCACCGCAGGCACCCGCGGGACGCCGGCGGCGCCTGTCGAGTTCGCCGCGAACGCGACCCGCACGCGCAGCGAGAGGGCGCTCTCGCCGTGCTGCGCGAGGACCGCAGCGTCCTCGACGACGACGAGTTCGAGAAGATCGCCGAGCGCAGCCTCGACGGCATCGGCGTTGGCGCGGTCGGTGTCGATGAGGTCGGCGAGCACGCCGAGAACGCCCGCGAACCGGGCGCGGTCGGCGAGCACCGTGCGGACGCCGGAACCGAGGCCCTCGTGGGCCCGTCCCATCTCGTCGAGCACGCGGCGGCGGCTCTCGACCGCCGTGCGTTCGTCGCGGACCGCGGCGAGGCCGCGGGCGAGCTCGGACTGCGAGTCGCTGAGCGTGCTCGCGGCGCGGGTCCGCTCGTCGAGCTGGCGCTGGATGCGGGAGATCTCGTCGTGCGCGACGAGTCCGCGCACGACCTGCGTGAGCCGCGATGCGCGCAGCGAGTCGAGTTCCCGCGCGAAAGGCTCGATGCGGGCGGCCAGACGGCGAAGTTCGTCGCCAAGCGAGCGCGAGCGCGACTCTATGGCGGCGAGCCGCTGCGCCTGCGCGCCGCGTTCACGCTCGAGCCGCGCCGACTGCTCGCCGACGAGGTCGGCGGACCGCTGCGCCTCGAAGGCGCGCTGCTGCGCTTCCTGCCGGCGGGTGCTTTCGCTCGCGGCGATCCGCTCGAGTTCCGCCGCATCGGCGGCGGCGCGCTCGAAGTCGGCGGCGGCCTTGTCCGCGTCGGCCGCAAGCGTCGACGCGTCGGCCTCGAGCGCCGTGATCTGCGCGCGCTCGGCCGCGAGCGCCTCCTGCGCCTCGCCGAGCGAGCGCTGTGCGAACTCCGCGCGCTGCCGGGCCTGCGCCTCGGCTCCCGAGAGCTCGAGCCTGCGCTGCTCGATGCGGTGCTGCTCGGTCTCGACCGCGTGGCGCGCGATCTCCGCGTCCTGGCGGGCGTCCTCGGCCGCCGAGAGCGCCGCGGAGAGCGCCGCCTTCTCGCCCTCGAGCACCTGAAGCTCGCTCGTCAGCCCGCGCAGCCGCTCCTCGAGCTCATGGAAGAGGTCGAGCGAGAGCTCGCGCCGCAGGAAACGGCGGCGGGAGTCGAGTTCCTGGAAGCGCTTCGCCTTGTCCGCCTGGCCGCGCACGATGCGCAGCCGGCGTTCGGTGTTCGCAAGCTGCTCGCGGGTCGTGACGAGGTTCTTCTCGGCGCTCTCGAGCTTGCGGGTCGCCTCGAGCCGTCGCACGCGGAACCTCGCGACGCCCGCGGCCTCCTCGAGGATCGCGCGCCGCTCGACGGGGTTCGCGAGCAGCATGGCGTCGACCTTGCCCTGCTCGATGATCGAGTAGGCGTCGTTGCCGATGCCGGTGTCGAGGAAGAGGTCGCGGATGTCCTTCAGGCGAACTTTGCGGCCGTTGATGAGGTAGTCGCTCTTCCCGTCCGAGGTGAGGCGCCGCGTGACCTCGACCGCGTCGGAGTCGATCGGAAGGCGCCGGTTGCGCACCGACTTGCGGTCGACGACCCGCTCGATCGGTTCGCCCGTCTCGGGATCCGTCTCGTTGTCGAGGATCTGCGCCTCTTCCTCGCTCCGCTCGATCGACGTCGAAAGGAGCGGGTTCTCGAAGCAGAGCGTCACGCTCGCCATGCCGGCCGGCTTGCGGGCCGCGCTTCCTGCGAAGATGACGTCGAGCATCGCGCCGCCGCGAAGGCTCTTCGCGCTGCGCTCGCCGAGCACCCACTTGATCGCGTCGACGACGTTCGACTTCCCGCAACCGTTCGGGCCGACGATTCCCGTGATGGGCTCGTCGAACCGGAACTCGGTTGGATCCGCAAAGCTCTTGAAACCGCTGAGCACCAGCTTGGCAAGCCGCATCGAACTCGACCTCCGTGTCGCACGCGCCGAACGGGCTGGCGTGGGCCATCCGCGTCGGAAACCTGCAATCCGCGCGGACTCCGCGCAATCATCTCTCGCCGCCGTCCCCTCCTGGGAATCGCTCGGCATCTGGCAGCGCGACCCGCGCAACGAAGCGGGTCAGCGGGGCACAGTATCGCGCCCCGGCGGCGGAAGATCAACAGGCGGGGGCGGCTGCATCGTCGCGAGATCGCTCGCGGCCGATGCGCCCGTCCCTCCCGTGCCGACGCCGGCGGAGCCGAGCGTCTGATCGGCCGCTGCGGACTCGGGTTCCCCCTCGAACTCGGGGCGCTCGATCGTCTCTTCGTCCTTCTGGCTTCGAAGGATCGCCGCGAGCACGCGGTCCTGCTCCGCCTTGAAGTCGCAGTCGATGTATCCCGAGCGCCAGAGGAGATGGACCGCGCCGATCGTCTCGCCGTAGGAGAGGCCGAGGCCTGGAAGCGGCTTCTCGACCGTCGTGGTGTGGCCGAGGAAGGGGATGAACTCCGCGAGCCGGGGGTTTGCGAGCTGGATCTCCGGCTTGACCTCGGGGCGCGGGCGGAAGTAGACCTGCACCTGGTCGTCGCCGGAATCGGCCTTCAGCATGAGGCGGTTGTTCCAGGCCGACACGGTGAGCGGGCGGTCGACCGAGAGGTCGGTGCCGAACACGGCGATCGCGGGGCGGCCGCTCTGCGCGACGTACACCAGCTCCTTGTCGCTCGGGACGATGGCGACGTCGAACTTCCCGTCGATCGTCATGCGGGTGATGATCGGGTCCCTGCGCTTGAAGAGGGCTTCGTAGGTGGCGAGGCGCACGTCGACGTCGTCGTCGTCGAGCAGCGGGCGCAGGCCGACGTCGACGTCGGGGTTGAATCCCATCTCGCCGAGGAGACCGATCGCGCGGATGCGGTTGTCGGTCGAGCCCGTGCGCGACATCTCGAGAAGCGGCTTGACAGCGAGCGGATCGTCGAGCGCGGCGCCTGCGCGGAGCGCAGCCATCCGCGGCTCCTCCTCGGCGTAGGTGTAGAGGTCCTGGATGATCGGAAGCACGCGCTTGCCGAGCGCGCGGAAGCGCCACATCGCCGATTCGGACGAACCCGGGTTGGCGATCAGCGCCCTTCGGACGGCGACCGCTGTGGTCTCGCCGGCCGTCACGTCGAGCGGAACGTGACGGACAAGCTGGATGAAGTCCTCGGTCTTGCCGCTGTAGGACGGGGGAACCGTGAGCTCGACCGAGTCGGCGTTCTCTCCGCGCGCCGTCTCGTTCTTCTGCCTCGGCTCGCGCGGGAAGGTCGAGTTGATCGCGGTCTGGATGGTGCGGGCGCGGGTATGGCTCGAGGTCGCCAGCTTCAGCTTGAGCGGCATGTCGGTCTTCGCCGAGCCGCCATCGAGGATGCGGCCGACGAGGCGGTTCACCGCATCCTTCCGGGTGGCGCCTGGCTCGACGAACGGATTGATGAAGATGTTGCCCTTGCCCTCGGCGATGATCTTGGCCTGACGCGAGCCGACGAGAAGCGGCCCGGGACGGAGGTCCGTCGTGTAGAGACGGCCGCCTTCGAGGCTGGTGACGTCGGTTCCCGGCAGCGCGCTGATGCGCAGGTCGAACTTCGTGCCCTTGGTCGCGCCCGGGGGCACCACGCCCTCGACGATGACGATGGCGGTGTCGGGGCTGTCGAGGAGGCGCTCGGGAGTCCAGCCTTCGGGGCTCGTCGTCGGATTGCCGATGCCGCGCCGCGCGAGCTCCTGGATCATCATGGCGCGGACTTCGGCGGGCATCAGCCGCCCGCCCGTCTCCTTGAGCCCGACAACGAGGCCGTAGCCGCGCACGACGACGGGGTTCAGGCCGGCGACCGCGGTCTCGCTCGCCACCGTCCCGCGCATGATCGGGTCGACATCGAGCACAAAGTTGGTCGGATCGGCGCGGTCCTGCCTCGGCCGCTCGGGAACCTTCTCGACGATCTCGCCGCAGCCGACGAGGGAGGCCGCGAGGAGGATGGGCGCCGCGAGGCGAGCGAGGGGGGATCGGACGGATCGGTGCATGGTCGTGACTTCCGTGTGCGAGTGAGCGCTGCAGGACTCGAACCTGCGACACCCGCCGTGTAATGGCGGTGCTCTACCGACTGAGCTAAGCGCCCGAGGTGGGGAAGGATACCACGCAGGCCCGCCGAACCGTCGGATTTCCGCCGAGGTCCGCGTTGCGGGCGTCGCGAAGGTCCTCGGCCCGTACACTCGCCGCGTGGAGCCAGAGGAGCGCGGCCTTCGGTTTGATTCGTTTCCCGAGCGGCCTCTCGAGGAGGCCGAGGCGGTTCTCTCGCGCCTCATCTCGAGGGGCGCGCTGGTGGTCGAGACGGCGACGCCGGACGACCTCCGCGCGGCCCGCATCCCGTCGACGGCGGGGGGCGTGTTTCTGGCGCTTGCCCGCCGATATCGAGCGGTCGTCCTGACGGAGGCCGAACTGCGCATCGAGCTCCACGACGGCTGGCCCGCCGACGACCCGCTGGGCGGCTGGCGGCTCGTCACCGAGCCAGACATGATCGATCTCCGCCTTGGACTCCCGTCCGACCCGGCGGCGACGTGCGACACGTTCTACGACGCCACCGTCTGGCCGGACGCCCGGTGCGATGCGGTGCGGCACTCGTCGGTCGTGCACTTTCTCGTGCGGGCGACCGCAGGGGACGCGCATGGCGCGTGAGCGGCGGAAGACTACGCGCCTGCCAGGCAGTGATAGGCGATGAGCGCGGACGCACGCGCGTCGCTGAGGGCGTCGTGGTGCGTGAGCGCGATCCGCAGATGCGACGCGACCGACGCGAGGTTGTGCCGCGCCAGCTTTGGATAGCTGCGCCGCGACATCGCGACCGTGCATGCAAGCCGGAACGGAAGCGGCCGTCCGATCGCGCGCTCGATCTGCAGGCGGTCGAACTGGGCGTTGTGCGCGACGAAGAGGGGCTCGGGGGCGTCGGCGAGGTCGGCGAAGAGAAGGGCCTCGCCCGTCGAAGCGACCGCCGCGGCGATGAACGCCTCGATCTCGGTCCACGCGCCCCGCAGGCGCGGCGCGCCTCGGACGTCGCGCGGCGTGATTCCATGGATCGAGATGAAACGCGGGTCGAACTCGGTTCCCGGATCGAGGTACCAGTGCCGTTCGCGCAAGACCGCGCCGCGCAGCACCAGGCTGACGCCGATCGAGCACACGGCGCCGTGCCTCGGACAGGCGGTCTCCACGTCGATTCCGACGATCGGAGTGGCCCTCCCGGCGGTGGTGCGCGGCACCCGCGGCGCCCGACCCAATCAGCCGCCTCCACCCTGAGGGCTCTCCGCTGGAAGAGCCCCCGCGCCGCCCATCAGCTTCTCGACGTCGGCCGCGGGGTGCAGGCCGACGATCGCCTTCTCGATCGACCCCTCTTTATCGATCACGAGGAACGTGGGAATCGCAGCCGCTTGATCGAGCGGAGCGGGCAGTGCATCGACGTCTCCAACGCAGATGAAGCGCTCGGCGGCACCCGTTCCCTGCATCCGCACGAAGTTCCACACGTCCTCGGCGCGTGCAACCCGGTCGATCACCAGCACCGGCACTTCCGGGAAACGCTCGGACACTTCGGACAGCGTACGGACCGCCTCGTGGCAGGGCGGCTGCCCGACCTCGATGATGAGGATCGCCTGTCGCATGGCTCCTTGCGCGGGCCGCGCGAGATCCAACGAAGTCGGCGTGCCGCCCACCAGCGCCTGCACGGTGGTCGAGGGAACCTGCCTTCCGCGCCATGCTTCGGCCTGTCGCATGGCGTCGCGCCCGAGGAGAACGCCCGCCAGGATCGAGCCCCAGAGGAGCGCGGTCGCCACGCTCAGCACGATTCCAAGCAGGCTTGACACGATTGCGACTCCCGTACCCAATCGATGCACGCCGCGTCGACGGAGATCGAGGCCCGCGCGAAGTCCGAGCGGCCCAAAGAAGAGGCCGAGGAGCAGAGGGCTGAGCAAGACCGACAGGATGCCGAGCGCGATCGGGGCGGCGGGCGACTTCCGTGCGAGCCACGCGTCGTCGAGCGCGTCATGCACTTTCTTCAGCTCGGACTCGATCGCTAACTGAAACGGGGTCTTCTCGTCGAGCGCCATGGGGAGACTCTACCGATGCGTGTCTTGACTCGCCTCGGCCGTCGGAGCCTCCGCCGACTCGTGCGTGTGGTGGAGATGACGCGCGACGGTCTCCTGCTCCTTGCGGGCGAGTCGGCGCAGCCGTGCGCGGACCGCCGTCGGCAGCCGCCGCTCGACGTTGTTGAGGAGGTTCCGGGCGGCGGCGCTCGCGGCCGCGATCATCAGGACCCCGATGATGACGAGCGGGAACCCGGGCACAACCGGAAGAATGACGAGCGCCACGCCGACAAGGCAGAGAAGCACACCTCCCGCGACGAGCGCCGCGCGGGCGACGCCACCCCGATGCCGACGGGGCTCTCGAAACAGCTCGCCCGAAAGAAGTCGGGCGCGATGTCGTCTCTCGGGTGGTGCCTTGGCGCGGGTCATGCGAAGGTGTCGGTCGGTCGATCGTTCTGCGCGGTCGGTCGCTTCCGATCGCGGACGCGCCGTCGCGCTGGTCGAGCGTAGGTCGGAAGCGGCGCGCGCTCAATCGAACGTCCGCAAACCCACGCGAAGAAGGCATTTCCACACGGCATTCGGGCTTGGATCGACTCGAAGCCATGGCCGCGGGTAGATTTCAGCCCGTACCCCTTCCTGGGAGCATTTTGGAGGTTTCCGCCCGTGCCCACGACCAAGCCAGTCGCCGTGATGTTCGCGATCCTGATTCCGTTTGCGTGTGCGGTCGATGCGGATGCAGCGATCAGGTACGTCCGAGCCGACCTCGCCTCCGGCGCGAACAATGGAACAAGCTGGGAGAACGCCTATCGGGGCGCTGGCGGCCTTGCCGCTGCCCTGACCGCCAGCGTGTCGGGCGACCAGATCTGGGTGGCGGCCGGGACCTACAAGCCGACGACGGGCGCAGATCGGGGCGTCGCCCTGACGCTCAAGTCGGGCGTCGGCATCTACGGCGGGTTCAACGGCACCGAGTCGAAGCTCGCGCAGCGCAACGTCGCCGCCAACCCGACCGTCGTGACAGGCGACCTCCTCGGCAACGACAGCGGCACCGCCAACCTCGGCGACAACAGCTACCACGTGTTCGTGGGGTCGGGCGCCGCGTCGACGGCGATCCTCGACGGATTCACGATCCGCGCCGGCAACGCAAACGGATCGTCCGCGTCGAACTTCGACCGTGGCGGCGGCATCATCATCCTGAACTCGGGCAACCCGACCATCCGCAACTGCACCTTCATCGCCAACCGCTGCACGTTCGGCGGCGGCGCTGGATACATCTTCACCGCCGCTGCGACCTTCCGCGACTGCCGCTTCGAGAACAACGTCGGCGGCAGCTTCGGCGGCGCCTTCGACATGAACAACGTCGTCGCCAGCTTCGAGCGATGCGTCTTCGTCGGCAACAGCGCCGCCCGCGCCGGCGCCTCCGAGAGCTTCGGCAGTTCGCAGACCAGGTACACCAACTGCGTCTTCCGCAACAACACCGCGACCGGTTCAAGCGGTGGCGGCGCGCTCTGGATCGGCACGAACAGCGCCGTGACCGCGCGCAACTCGACTTTCGTCGCCAACAGCGCGACGAGCCTCGCCGGCTGCATCATCAACACCGGCGGGATCTCGACCGTGTCGAACTGCATCCTGTGGGGCAACACCGGGCCGGGCGGGGCCACGGTCGGCAACCAGCTGACGAACTCGGGCGGCTCGACCACCGTCACCTACACGATCCTGCAGGGCGGCTTCACCGGCATCGGCAACCTCAACACGAATCCGCTGTTCGTCGACCAGGCCGGCGCCAACTACCGGCTCCAGCCCGGGTCGCCTGCGATCGACTCGGGATCGAACTCGATGGTCCCGGCCGGCACGACGGTCGACTTCGACGGCCTTCCTCGGTTCATCGACGACCCTGCCGTGGTCGACTCTGGAAACGGCACCGCTCCGATCGTCGACCGCGGCGCGTTCGAACGGCAGCTGCCGCCGCCGCCTCCGTGCCCGGCCGACCTCGACGGATCCGGCGCGGTCGATGCCGCCGACCTTGCTGCGCTCCTCAACGGATGGGGCGGATCAGGCGCGGCCGACCTCGACGGAAACGGCCTCGTGGACGCCGCCGACCTCGCATCGATGCTCAACGCGTGGGGACCCTGCACCTGACGGGGACCTCGCACCTGAGCGAGGAGGGGGCGAAAAACCGCGGGCAGCGGCCCTGTACGCACTGCAGGATTTCGCTATACTTCTCGACCCGTGTGCGACCGTAGCTCAACTGGATAGAGCACGAGCCTACGAAGCTCGGGGTTGCAGGTTCGACTCCTGCCGGTCGCGCTTCCGCCGCCCTGCCTTGCAGGGCGGCGCTGCTTTTCAGGCCTGCGTGATGTCAGCTTGCGAGGGGGCCCGGGTCAGCGCTCGAGGTCAGCGCTCGAGGTCAGCGCTCGAGGTCGGCGCTCACGAGTTCCTCGGCTGCGACCGGAGCGAGGGCTCCAGCCGTGCGATCGGCACCAGCGGCGCTGTCGCCACCGGCCGGGCGATCGAGACTCGAGTCGCCCTTCGCCGTCTCCCGCTTCGCCGACACCGTGGTCGAGCTCGCCGCAGCGCTCACGAGCTGCTGGAGCCCGAGCGGCATCACGAGCACGCCGACACCGCAGACGACGGCCGCGAGGCGCGGCCAACGGCTGGGGACGGTCTGGACCGAATCGGTCCGCGCGTTCGGCTGGCCGAGCATGGGCACCGCGACAAGCTGCAGGTAGTAGAAGGCGCCGATCGCGCTGTTGACCGCGGCGATGATCACGAGCTGCGTCTGGCCGGCCTCGAACGCGGCCGAGAAGATCGCGAGCTTTCCGAAGAAGCCGATCAGGGGCGGCATGCCGATCAGGCTGATGGCGCTGACGGCGAGCATCCAGGCGAGGGCCGGATGCCGTGTGCGCAGGCCGGAGAGGTCGTCGAGGGTCTCGACCTCCTCGCCGTTGCGCTCGAGCGACGCGAGCACCGCGAACAGCGCGGTGTTCATCACGCCGTAGCCCAGGAGGTAGAAGAGCACGGCGTCGAAGCCCGCCTCGGGGCCGGCGATGATGCCGACGAGAAGGTAGCCGGACTGGGCGATCGAGCTGTACGCAAGCATGCGCTTGACGTTCCGCTGGAGCAGGGCGCCGATGTTGCCGAGCGTCATGGTGAGCACGGCGACCATCCAGAGCACGGCGCTGAGCGGCAGAGGGAGCCCGGGCAGTTCGACGACCTGTCCACCGTCCGCCACGCTGTGTCCGGACCAGCCGAAGACGCTGAGCAGGACCATGAGGGCGAGCACGCCCGCGACCTTGGGGATGAAGCCGAGGAAGGCGGTGGTCGCAGCGCCGGCGCCTTCGTAGACGTCGGGCGCGTAGAAGTGCATCGGGACGGCGGCGAGCTTGAAGGCGATTCCGAGGACCGCCAGCACCCCGCCCACGATCGCGAGCGTGGGAATGCCTCCCGCAGCGGCGTACGACGCGAGGATGTCGCGCATCGCGCCGAGTTCGAGCGTGCCCGTCGCGCCGTAGAGCAGCGCGAAGCCGTACAGGAAGGTCGCGGCCGAAAGCGCGCCGAGGAAGAAGTACTTGACGGCGGCTTCCTGGGCGCGGCGCGTTCCGCGGCTGACCGCGACCATCACGTAGGTCGGCAGGCTCGCGAGCTCGAGCGCGAGGAAGAGCCAGATGAGGTCGCTGGCGTTCGCGATCAGCATCGTTCCCGCGACAGCGAGCAGGAAGAACGCGAAGAACTCGCCGCGCATCACGCGGATCGGGTCGAAGGCGGCGCGGCCGGAGTCGAAGGCCTCCTCGAGGCGGCGGTCGATCGCGGAGCCCGCCAGCATCACAAGCAGGATGGCGATCGAGGCGATCAGGGCCTTCGCGAATCCACCGAGCATCGGCAGCAGGAGCCCGCTCTCCGCGACCGCGTCGGTGCGGTAGACGTAGGCGGTGACCGCGATCGATCCGGCGAGGAACAGCGCTGTGACCAGCGGCACCGACCGCCGCACGGAGGGCGTGCGCGAGAGGCCGAGGACGGCGACGACGACCGATCCGATGAAGAGGAGGATCTCAGGCGCGATCAGCGTGAGCTTCGCGCCCATCGGCGCTGCGGCGAGGATGAAGGAGGCCATGGAGTCCATCGTGTTCTGGTGAGGATTGCGGTCGCGTAGGGATCAGCGGGCGATGTCGGCGGCTTCATCGGTGCGGGCAAGGCCGCCTTCGGCTCCGTCGGTGCTCTCGAGGAGCGTCCCGTTGGCCGCGTAGCGCTCGACGAGCGCCGGATACTTCTTGAGGACGACCCCGACGCTCGGGCTGATCGACTCGAGCATCGGCTTCGGGTAGAAGCCGATCGCAAGGCACACGACCGCGAGCGGAACGAGGATCCCGATCTCGCGGGCGGAGAGATCGGCGGGCAGCTGCCCCTCCGTGGTTCCGTGGCCGTGACCGTGCGCGTGGTCGTGCGGCTCGCGCAGCGGCCCCCAGACCAGCTTTCCAAGCATGATGAGGAGGTACATCGCCGCAAGGACAAGGCCCAGGCCTGCGACGAGCGCCCACCATGGACCGAGGAGCCCCGGGAACCCCGTCTGCGCCTGCGGTTCCGCCGTGAAGCAGCCCATCAGGCAGAGGAACTCGCCGATGAAGCCGTTGAGGCCGGGAAGGCCGAGGCTTGCGAGCGTGAAGAACACCATGAAGAAGCTCCACACCGGCATCTTCCTGAAGAGGCCGCCGAGCTGGTCCATGTCCTTGGTGTGGTAGCGCTCGTAGATCATGCCGATGCAGAGGAAGAGCGCGCCGGTCGAGAGGCCGTGGTTGATCATGTACATGACCGAGCCCGTCGCGCCGATCGAGTTCAGCGAGAAGAGTCCCAGCATGCAGAAGCCGAGGTGGCTCACCGAGCTGTAGGCGATCAGCTTCTTGGCGTCGTGCTGCACCCAGCAGATGAGCGCCGTGTTGACGATGCCGATGATGCAGAGGACGGCGAGGAACTGATTGAGCTCGACGCCTCCGACAGGGGCGGCGGGGAGCGCGATCCGATAGACGCCGTAGGTTCCGAGCTTGAGGAGCGTGCCCGCGAGGATGACGGATCCGGCGGTCGGCGCCTGGTCGTGGGCGAGCGGAAGCCAGGTGTGGACCGGGAAGAACGGCACCTTCACGGCGAATCCGGCCATCAGCAGGATGAAGACCCAGTACTGCTGCGTGGCGGACATCTTGTCCGAGCAGAAGGCCGCGAGCGTCGCGAGGTCGAACGACCAGCTGCCCGACGCCTCGGCCTGCTGCGCCGCGATGTAGATCACGCCCGCGAGCGTCAGCATCGAGCCGAAGAAGGTGTAGAGGAAGAACTTGATGCTCGCCGCGCGGCGTTCGGCGCCGCCGTAGATCGCGATGAGGAAGTACATCGGGACGAGCGTGAACTCGTAGGCGGTGTAGAAGACGATGGCGTCGCGGGCGAGGAACACGCCGAGCATCGCCGCCTCGAGGACCATGAACCACGCGTAGTACTCGCGCTCGCGCTCCTTCACCGCGGTGAACGAGCCGATCATCGCGATCGGCATGAGGAACGTCGTCAGCAGCACCAGCATCAGTCCGACGCTGTCGGTGCCGAGCGAGAGCGTGATGCCGAGCGACGGCATGACCGCGATGCCCGCGTCCATCGGCGCGAACTGGCCGTCCGTCCAGTGGGGGAAGATCCACGCGAACGCCAGCGAGATCGCGAAGACTCCGAGCGATCCGAACGTCGCGATCCACTTTGCGAATCGTCCGGGCGCCAGCGCGACCGCCGCGGCTGCGAGCAAGGGGGCCAGGATGAGGGTCAGGGGAAGGTTCGAGAGCATCGGGCGGTCCGTGGCGGGGTGTCGTGTGTCGCTGTCGTCGGGCTTGGCTGCGTGGGGAGAGCTCGGCTGCGTAGAGGCCGTGCGGCCGTCATCCGCCCTGCAGCCACGCGATGAAGATCCAGGCGGCGATCAGCGCGATCCCGCCCGCCATCGTCGCCGCGTAGCCTTGCAGCGCGCCGTTGTAGAGCGGCTGGAAGAGTCGGCCCGCCTCGACCGGGATGCGGGCGGTTCCGTTGACGAGAAGCCCGTCGATGACGTGCTTGTCGATGAAGAGGAACACGTGGCCCAGCACCCACGCCGGGAGACGGAAGAGTGCGTGATACACCTCGTCGACGTACCACTTGTTCTCCATCGCGAGGGGAACGAGCCGGGTGATTCCGTTGGAGAGGAGCGCCGCGCGGAGCTTGTCGGCGGCGCCGCGGTTGAGCAGGTGGAAGTACGCGGCGATGAGGATTCCGAAGATGCCGACGACGCTCGCGACGACGCTCGTCGCCGCGTGGACGTCGGCGATGCCTGTGAAGCTGAGCGCGTGGGGGGGATGCTCGCCGCCCGCCGCGTGATGGCCGCTCGCGCCGTCGACCGCGGACGACTGCTGCACCATCGTCTGCACCCAGTTGTGGCCTTGCTCCCCGTCGGGCGTCTTGCCCGCCATCTGGAGGTACGAGGGAACCGCGGCGAGGATCGCGCCGAGGCAGATCAAGAGCAGCACGCCGTTGATCGCGAGGCGCGGACCGTGGGGGTGCCACTCGGCGCCATGACCATGACCGTGACCATGACCGTGACCATGACCGTGACCATGGCCGTCGTCCTTCCCATGCCCATGGTCATGTCCGTGTCCGTGATCATCGCCGCCATGTCCGTGCACTTCGTCGCCCGGCTCGAACTTGGTCGGTCCGCCGCAGACGCGGAACCACACCCGGAAGGTGTAGTACGCCGTCAGGAACGCCGTGAACACCGCGATCCAGCCGAGCGCCGCGCCGCCGGGCACGTCGCTGGCGAACGCTTCCGCGATGATCGAGTCCTTCGAGAAGAAGCCTGCCGTGAACGGGAAGCCCGCGAGGCAGAGGCAGCCGATGAGGAACGTCCAGCTGATGACGCCGAAGCCCTTCACGTTGCGGAGGCCCGACATCTTGCGGAGGTCGAGCTGTCCCGCCATGCCGTGCATGATCGCGCCGCAGCAGAGGAAGAGGAGCGCCTTGAAGAACGCGTGCGTGAAGACGTGGTAGACCGCGCCGAAGCTCGTGCCGACCCCGAGGCCGAGGAACATGTACCCAAGCTGCGAGACCGTCGAGTACGCCATGACGCGCTTGATGTCGTACTGCGCCATGCCGATGGTCGCCGCGAGAAGCGCCGTTCCGCAGCCGATCCACGCCACGGTCGGAAGCGCGAGCGGATGCAGGCTGAAGAACGGATAGAGCCGCGCGATGAGGTAGATGCCGGCGGTGACCATGGTCGCCGCGTGGATGAGCGCCGAGACGGGGGTCGGGCCTTCCATCGCGTCCGGCAGCCAGACGTAGAGCGGGAGCTGCGCGCTCTTGCCGAAGGCGCCGAGCATGAGGCAGTAGGGGATCGCGGCCTTCGACCACTCGCTCGCGCCTGCGGTCGTCGCCGGGTCGCCCGCCAGCGCCTTGAACAGCGCGTCGTACGAGACCGAATCGTAGTTGACCCAGATCAGGTAGATGCCGAGCGCGAGCCCGAGATCTCCGATCCGGTTCATGATGAACGCCTTCTTCGCGGCCGCGACGGCGCTCGGGCGCTGGTAGTAGTAGCCGATGAGCAGGTAGCTCGCGAGGCCGACTCCTTCCCAGCCGAGGTAGAGGAGGATGAGGTTCCCGCCCATGACGAGCGCGCCCATCGCGAACAGGAAGATGCTCACCGAGCCGAAGAAGCGCGCGTAGCCCTTGCCGGTGTCCGCCTCCATGTACTCGGTCGCGTAGATCGCGATCAACGAGCCGAGTCCCGTCACGAACAGCATCCAGAGGAGCGTCAGCGAGTCGATGTACAGCGCGAACGGCGCGAGGAACGTGTGCCACTTCGCCGCGCCCCCGCCGATCCACGAGAACGACACCCAGTCGAAGAGATGGACCGTGCGCGCAGCGTCGGCGGGGCACTCGCGGAACAGCACGAAGGTGGTCGCGAACGCGGCGAGCAGCGAGATGGCGGTGATGATTCCCGGCAGCTTGCCCTTCACGCGCAGCGCGGCGCAGAGACCGCAGAGCAGCGCCGCGACGGCGGGGAACAGCAGGATCAGTCCTGCCCACGCGAGTTCGGGCGCGGCGACCGCGTCAGGGATCCGGGCGGGAGCGGCCGCGCCGAGAAGAGCGGGAAGGCCTGCTGGAATCATGGTGCTAGCGGGTTCCATCATGGGAATCGTCCGGTTCTCTCACGCCGTCGCGCGTCCTGCGCTCAGGCTTCCCTCAGTTCAGACCAGGCCTCGGAGTCGAGCGTTTCGCGTCGGCGGTAGAGGAGCACGATCAGGCCGAGCGCGAGCGCCGCCTCCGCCGCCGCCACCGTCAGGATGAAGATCACGAAGACCTGGCCCGACACGTCGTGGTGCACCTTGCCGAAGGCGATCATCGCAAGCGCGGCGGCCTGGAACATGAGCTCCGTGCAGAGGAACATGATGATCATGTTCCTGCGGCTCAGGAAGCCGACGAGCCCGCATGCGAAGAGGAGCGCGCTCATCAGGAGCGCCACGTTGACGGCCTGCGCGTCGGACGACGCGAGGAGAATCGGGGTGATGCAGTTCATCGGATGCCTCCGGAGCCGCCGGACTCGCCCTCGACGGTGAGCCTGCGCATGCCGGCGAGTTCGCGGCGTTCGTCTTCGCCGAGCTCGATCTGCTTGCGCGCGAGGACCACCGCGCCGAACAGCGCCATCAGGAGCACGACTCCCGCGATCTCGAGGCCCGCCGGGTACTTCGAGACGAGGTCGACGCCGACCTGCCTGCTGTTGTCGGGAACGAGGTCAGGCGGCAGGAGCACGGATCGGATCGTGCCGTCCTCGAGCTTCACCTCGACCGTCGCCTCTTCGCCGCGCAGGCGCAGCGCCGAACCCTTGGCGTTCCGCACGACTTCGACGATCGCGGGCGTAGCACCCGCGGCGCCGCTCGCCTCCCACTCCATCTCCAGCGCGCGGCGCGAGGTCTCGAGCATCAGCTTCGGCATGCCGTCGAGGCGGGCCCATGCCTCGCGCGAGCCGTCGAACGCGCTCCGCTCGGCCGCGTCGAGCCGGAACGACTGTCCCGACTTCGAGAAGTAGGTCTCGGAGAGCGTCGCGAGCATGATGAAGCCGACGAGCACCGCGCTGCCGGCCTCGCGCGGGACGCGGTCGTACCACGCGCCGCCGTCGTTCTCGACGGGCGACTGCTGCGCGAGCATCAGGACGAACATGTAGGTGATCAGGATCGCGCCGGCGTAGACGATGATGAGCGCGAACGCCATGAACTCGGCGCCGAGCACCAGGAACATCGCCGCGGTGGCGATGACGACGAGGATGAAGTAGAGCGCCGCGAACACCGGCCGCGGGTGCGTCACCATGCGGACCGCTCCCGCGAGCGCGACGGTGCCGAACACGACGGGGAACACCGTGGAAAGCGAGCCTTCCTCGCCGCCTGCGCGCTTGAGCACCTCGACGACGAGCAATGCGAAACCGCCAAGGCCGGCCACCGTCGCGGCGATGCGCACTCCGACCGGGCCGGGGCGCATCAGGAAGACGAGCGCGATCGCGCTGATCGCCGAGGCGACCGTCAGGACGAGCGCTGGTCCAGAAGAAGCGTCCGCCTGCGCGATCAACGCGGGTAACGGAGCCGTTGCGGGGGGAGTCGCGAGATGAGTCGCGAGATGAGGTGCGAGGAGAGGAATGGCGAAATCCATGCCGCGTTCTCGAAGGTTCTCGGTCGCCGAGGCGATCGCCAGGGCGTCCGGGACGGGTCGGCTCCCCGATGGAGGCGCGCCCGACGGTCGGACGCGAAGGGGGGAATGTATGGCTCGGGGGGAAATCCCGCAACCAAGCGTCGCGGTGCGCCCCTTCGGTCGCAGGTACGATCCCCGACCATGCCGACGCCGCTCAGGCGCGCCCTTCCCAACGCGATCACGATGGCGCGGCTCGCCCTCGCTGTGGTCTTTTTCCTGCTGCTGCAGTGGATCGACCGCGGCGGCAGCGCCGAGCGGATCGCGGCGCTCGGCGCGTGGGCGATGTCGGTGTTCATCGTCGCGGCCGTCAGCGACATCGTCGACGGCTATCTCGCGCGCCGCTGGCAGGTGGTCAGCGCCTTCGGACGGGTCATGGACCCGCTCGTCGACAAGATCCTCGTCCTCGGCGGGTTCATCTACCTGGCCTCGCCCGTCTTCGAGCCGAACGAGGCCTACCGGATGATCGGATCGGGAATCGCGGCTTGGATGGTGGTGGTGCTCCTCCTGCGCGAACTGCTCGTCACGGGGCTCCGTTCCTACATCGAGTCGCGCGGGATAGCCTTTCCTGCCGATTGGTCCGGCAAGATCAAGATGTTCGTCCAGTCCTTCTGCGTCGGGTGCTGCGTGTTCGTCGCGACCCGCGTCGACCCGCCGGGCTGGATGGTGTTCCTCCGCGATTTCTCGACATGGGCCACGGTGGTGCTGACCGTCCTGAGCTCGATCACCTACATCGCCCGCGCGCTCCGCGTCCCGCGCGAGGCCGGGAGTCCGCCATGAGCGCGCGCGGCGGCGGAATCGGCGACTGGGTCGTCACCGGCATGGGCCTCGGTCGGCTGCGGCCGGCCCCGGGCACGTGGGGATCGCTTCCTCCCGTCGTGCTTGCCATGGTGCTCGCGCTCGCAGAGACCAACCCCCGCCACATCGACATGGCGCTCGCGATCCTCGGGCTTGCCTTCGGGATCGGCTGCCTCGTGTGGGGGCAGCGCGCCGAGTCGAAGTACGGGAAGAAGGATCCCGGCGCCGTCGTCGCCGACGAGATCGCCGGTCAGTCGCTTGCGCTCATGTGGCTTCCATGGAGCACCGACGGATGGCGCGTGGTGGCGACCTGCGCGATCGCCTTCTTCATGTTCCGCATCTTCGACATCGTCAAGCCTCCGCCGGCGCGCGGCTGGCAGCGGCTCGAAGGCGGCCTCGGCATCCTCATCGACGACCTCGTCGCGGGCCTCTACGCGCTCGTCGCCACGCAGCTGGTCGTGCGCAACCTCTGGTGACGCGATGCGCGAGTTCGCCTTGCTCGACAGGATCTTCGCGCGCAACGCCGACCTTCCCGCAGCGGTGCTCATTCCGCCGGGCGACGACATGGCGCTCGTCTCCCTCGGCGCCTGCGAAGGTGCGCCCGCCGGCTGCGGCCGGGTGCTCGTGGCCGCCGACAGCGCGATCGAAGGCGTCCACGCGCCGCGCGGCTGCGATCCCTACATCATCGGGCGCAAGGCGATGCTTCGCAACCTGAGCGACGTGGCGGCCATGGGCGCGGTGCGTCCCGTCGCGACGGTCGCGTGCGCTGTGCTGCCGAAGGCGATGCCCGAATCGCAGGCGTGGCGTCTCGCGGAAGGGCTCCGCGAGACCGCGGCGAAGTGGGGCGCGCCCCTCGTCGGAGGCGACATCGCCACGATGCCGGCGTCGTTCGCGGGCGCGCCGATCGTCGTCTCTGTCACGATCCTCGCCGTGCCGCTTTCGCAGACAGCACGCATCGCCACGCGGGCCGACGCGCGCGTGGGCGACGGCGTCTACGTGACCGGCGTGATCGGCGGAGCGTGGGACAAGGCGACGGGCCTCGGACGGCATCTCGACTTCACGCCCCGCATCGAGGCAGCCCACGCCCTCGCAGCCGCGCTCGGAGACCGGCTCGGCGCCATGATCGACGTCAGCGACGGTCTCGGCCGCGATCTCGGGCACATCGCCTCGCAGTCGCAGGCGGCGGTCGAGATCGACCTCGCGAGCGTTCCCGTCGCGGCCGGGGTCGATCCGCGCGATGCGATCCGCCACGGCGAGGACTACGAACTCGCGTTCACCGCGCGCGGCGACGTTCCGGCGATGGTCGCCGGTGTCGCGGTCGCGCGGATCGGAACGGTCGTCGCTGGTCCCGCGTGCGTGCGCGCGCGCGCCGGCGGGCACTGGTTCGACGCGGCGGCGCTCGGGTTCGAGCATGACGGCGGGGGCCCGGCATGAACGTCGCGCGTCCTACGCTTCCGCTTTCCTTCCACCTCCGCGACCGCGAGGCGACCGAACAGCTCGGCGAGGTGCTCGGCGACCTGCTTCGCTCGCGCCGTCAGCGCTCGCGGCCGATCGCGCTCCTGCTCTCGGGCGAACTCGGCGCGGGCAAGACGACGCTCGTGCGCGGACTCGCGCGCGGCCTGGGTGTCTCCGCCGATTCGGTGGCGAGCCCGACGTTCACGTTGCGCATGGACCACTTTGGCGATCGACCGCTCGTCCATGTCGACGCGTGGCGCATGCGCGACGGCGATGCGGAGTCGATCGGTCTCGACGAAGCGCTCGCCTCGGACGCGGTCGTGGCGATCGAGTGGCCCGAGCGGATCGGCGAGTCCCTTCGCGGACCGCACCTGCGGGTGGCGCTCGAGCACGCCGATCCGGTCGAGGAGAACGCCGAACCCGGCCGCGTGGCGACCGTCTCGGCGGCGGACGTCGGTCCGCAGGAAGAGGGGCGGATCTCGGAGGGGCTCGTGCTCCTCGTCCGTGCGCCGCGCGTTGCGCCGCCGATGTGTCCGGCCTGCGGAAGACCGCTGGCGGGGGAGCAGGGCGGTTCGTCCACCCATCGGCCCTTCTGCTCCGACCGCTGCCGGAAGGCCGATCTCGGCGACTGGCTCTCGATGCGTCACCGCATCGCGGGAAGCGAGACCCCTGAAGTGGACGACGCGTGAACGCTCTCGGCGACGCAATCGCCGACGCTCCCGGCGCTACGGCGCGATCGCGAAGATCTGAAACCGATGCCCGACCGGCTTCCAGCCGAGCTCGGCGCAGATCCTGTTGCGCAGTTCGGTGAGCTCCTTGCTGCGGAACTCGACGCGGCGACCCGACTTCATGCAGACCATCACGTCGCGGGGCTCGCGGCCGTAGAGCAGCTCGTAATGCGACTGCTTGGCGTCGAACAGCGACTGGGTGATGATCCCCGCGTCGAGGAGGAGCCGAATCGTCCGGTAGACGGTCGCCTTCGAGACGTCGTGGCCGCGGGCGCGAAGGTCGAGGAGCAGCTCTTCGGCCTCGAACGCACCGTCGCGGGCGATGATCGCGTCGAGGACGTCGGCGCGCTCCTGGGTGTACTTGAGGTCGCGGCTCTTGAGAAAGCGCCGGAACACGGCGCAGAGCGGCACGAACACGGGAATGGCGGGGGTCTGCTCGACTTCCGCGCCCTGCTCCGCCCCCGCGGCGTGCACGGGCTCGGCGTCGGCGGCGCGCTGCGCGGGCTGGTCTCGGTCGGCGCGGTGGTCCATGGATAGGATCGTACGGCTCTTTCTCTTCCCTCCCAAGGCGGTGTGTCGATATCCGCCCGTCACGCCTTCATTGAGGAACCCATCGTCATGCGCACCTCGCCGAAGTCCGTCGTCATTGCCGCCCTCGCCCTCTCCACCGGGTTCGCCTTCGCGTTGCCTTCGCTCGACCGTCCGCAGGCTGCGAACGGACTGCCCGACTGGGTGACGAACGGCAAGCCCGGAACCGGCCCCGTGTTCTTCGTCCGCGGCCGCGTCGGCTCGGGCGAAGACGCGAACGCCGGATACGCCTGGCTCGCCGAGCTCGAGCGGCATCACCTCGCCTGGGGTGGCGCCGTGACGGGCGCCCAGGACGTGGTGTTCCTCATCGAGGCTCCCGACCATGAGAAGCTCGACGGGCTTCTTGCCTCAAGCCCTTGGTCGTCGGTCGCCTTCACGGTCGAGCCGCTTGTCCGGACCAAGGACCGTGTCGCCCGCGGCGGCCGCGCCGGGGATCCGGCGCCACGCAAGCCGCCCCGAACCGATCCGTACGATCCGTCGGAAGCTCCGCCGCCGGGCTGGAAGCCGGCGACACCGATCGCCGAACCGAACCACGGCGACGGAACGACACATCCCGCGCCGTGACGGGCGCCGGTTCGTCGTGCTTCGAGCAGTCCCTGACACCCCTACAACGTCTGATAATATGTATTCTGTTAAGTGGGGTCGACTTGCACGGGAAACCTGACTTGCGCGACGGTCCGCGACCTGAACCTGCGCCAGCCGCGCTCTCCAAGGCCACGCTCTGGCCGTTCGCGGTCTCGATCGGACTGCCGAGCGTCGCGCTCGTCGCCGTGCTGGTGCTGACGCCCTTCGGGCGATCGCTCGTTTCCTCCATGGCCGCGCTCACCCGCCCGCAGCGCACCGTCGAGGAACGGCTCGCCGAGTTCGGCCGGCCCGCGCGCGACCGCTGGCGCGAGCGATTCAAATCGCTCGGGATCCAGTATCCACCGCAAGGCGTCACGCTCGTCGGTCTCAAGGAGGAACGCGTCCTCCATGTCTACGTTCGGATGCCTGCGGACAAGGACGGCTCGCCGCCTGCATGGGCGCTGGCGGCCTCCTACCCGGTGCTTGGCGCAAGCGGAGTCGCCGGCCCGAAGCTCCGTGAAGGCGACGGCCAGGTTCCCGAGGGCGTCTATCGGGTTCCATCCCTGCATCCGAACAGCAGCTTCCACGCGGCGCTGCGTCTCGACTATCCCAACGAATTCGATCGGTCGATGGCCGCGCGCGACGGTCGCGCCGACCAAGGCGTCCGGCTCGGCGGCGACATCATGATCCATGGCGGCGACCAGTCGGTCGGCTGTCTGGCGATCGGCGACCCCGCGATCGAGGAGATCTTCACGCTCGCCGCGGATTCGGGGACCGACGCGATCAGCGTCGTCATCGCCCCATGGGACCTTCGCGCGCGGCCGGCACCCGAATCGGCGGCACTCGACGACGTCGCCGCGAGCTGGTCGCCCGAACTCTACCGCGCGATCGGACGCGTCCTCGCGTCGCTCGGCGCGGATGCCGAGGGCGGATAAACGTCAACACGGTAGAATAGGATGAATAATGCAGGCTCAGCCCGCCGTGGCGGCGGCCTGCAGCGCGCCGAGCTTGTCGAGCCCGAACGCCTCGTGGGCGATGCCGAGCGCTCGCTGCGCGTCCTGCTTCGAAACGATGCACGAGATCTTGATCTCGCTCGTCGTGATGTTGTGGATGGCGATCCCGGCGGCGCCGAGCGCGGTGAACATCCTGCTCGCGACGCCGACGTGGCTCTTCATGCCCGTGCCGACCACCGAGACCTTGGCGAGGCCGATCTCGATCGCGAGCTCCCCCGTCCCGACGCGGTCGAGCACCTGCGACGCCGCGATCTTCACGTCGCTCAGGTCCGAGTGGTCGACCGTGAACGAGATCGACGCGATCTCGCCGAACTCGGTCTGGACGATGTCGTCGACGAGGATGCCCGCCTTCGCCACGGTCTCGAACAGCATGCCCTGGACGCCGGGGTTGTTGGGGATGCGGCGCAGGCTGACGCGACCGAGATCGGGCTTGAGGGCCGCACCGACGACCATGACTTCTTCCATTTCGGGAGTCTCCCTGCAGATCAGCGTTCCCTCGTCGGGCCGCTGGCTGTGTCGAACATGAATCGGTACGCCGTAGCGCTCGCCGAAGAGCACCGCGCGCGGATGCATCACCTGCGCGCCGAGAAGCGCCAGCTCGAGCATCTCCTCGTAGCTGATGCGCGCGAGCTTCGCCGCGCCCTTCACGAGCCTCGGATCGGCCGTGTACACCCCGTCGACGTCGGTGAAGATCTCGCAGACGCCGCCCGACTCCGCGACCTTCAGCGCGCTTGCGAGCGCGACCGCGGTCGTATCCGAGCCGCCGCGGCCGAGCGTCGTGATCTCGCCGGAGCCCGAGAGCCCCTGAAAACCGCAGACGACGGGTACGCGGCCGAGCCCGAGCTCCTCGTCGAGCCGCTTGCGGGCGACCGACGTGACGCGTGCGCGGCCGTATGCGCCGTCGGTGACGATGCCCGCCTGTCCGCCGGTGAGGCTCGTCGCAGGAACGCCGATCTCCTCGAGCGCCATCGCGACGAGCGCGACCGACACCTGCTCGCCCGTCGCCATGAGCATGTCCATCTCGCGGCGTGAAGGCGACTTCGACACCCGACCGGCGAGATCGATGAGCTCGTCGGTCGTGTGCCCCATCGCGCTCACGACAACGACGACGCCATGCCCCTGCTCGCGGCGTTCCTTGATGCGCGCGGCACAGCGCGCGATCCGCGCGGGGTCGCCGACCGAGGTGCCGCCGAACTTCTGGACGAAGACTGCCATGGGCGCGAAGGAATGTAGCGAAAGAAACGCGCGTCGTGTGACGCGCGACCTGATGCGGATCTGGCCGCGTGGTAGGCCGCGTGACCGCCCCGCGCGATCCCGCCCGGGTTCGGTTTAGGCTTCCGAAGAGGCCATCCGGTCGCGCTCCGCCCGCTCGGCCCGCTTGCGGGCGTTCTCGTCGAGGATCTTCTTCCGCATGCGGATCGAGGATGGCGTGATCTCCACCAGCTCGTCGTTCTCGATGTACTCGAGCGCGGCCTCGAGGGAGTAGTCCCGCGCCCCACGCAGGACGACGGTCTGGTCCTTGCTCGTCTCGCGGAAGTTGGTGAGCGGCTTGAGGCGCGTGATGTTGATGACGAGATCGTTGTCGCGGTTGTGCTCGCCGACGATCTGGCCCGCGTAGACCTGGTCGCCCGGCCGGACGCACATGACGCCGCGGTCGGAAAGCCCCTCGACGGCGTAGGCCGTGACCCGGCCGGTCTCGAGCGACATCATCACGCCGTTCTTCCGCTTCTGCTCGGTGCCCCGGACCGGCTTGTATCCGGAGAACGTGTGGTGCATCACCGCCTCGCCGCCCGAGGCGTTGAGGATGCGGGTGCGCAGCCCGATCAGGCCCCGCGCCGGAATCTCCGCCTCGACGTGCATGCGCCCGGCGCGCTCCTCCATCTTGTGGATCTCCGCGCCGCGCGAACCGAGAAGCTCGAGCGCGCCGCCGAGGCCTTCGGAACCCACGTCGAGCGACAGCCGCTCGAACGGCTCGCAGCGCACCCCGTCGATCTCGCGCTCGATCACCTCGGGCTTGCCGACGGTGAGCTCGAAACCTTCGCGGCGCATGTTCTCGAGGAGGACGCCGAGGTGCAGCAGGCCGCGGCCCGACACGTGGAACTCGTCGGCGGTGTCGCCGGGCGAGACCCGAAGCGCGACGTTGGTCTCGAGCTCGCGGTCGAGCCGCTCGGAAATCTGGCGGCTGGTGACGAACTTGCCTTCCTTGCCGCCGAACGGGCCGTCGTTGATGCGGAAGACCATGTGGAGCGTCGGCTCGTCGACCTTGACGCGGGCCATCGGAAGCGGATTGTCAGGCTCGCAGATGGTGTCGCCGATGTCGATCTTGCCGAGACCCTCGACAGCGCAGAGGTCCCCTGCCCGGATCTCGTCGGCCTCGCGCCGCGACAGTCCCTCGAAGCGATTCACCTTGAGGACGCGCGCCTTGCGGACGGTCCCGTCCGCGCAGCAGATCGAGACCGTCATGCCGCCCTTGAGGACGCCGCCGTAGACGCGACCGATGCCGATGCGGCCGACGTAGTCGCTCCAGGCGAGATTGGTGACAAGCACCTGGAGCGGCGCGCCCTCGTCGGCGTTCGGCGGCGGAACACGCTCGACGATCTCCTGGAAGAGTTCGTCGACGCCCTTGTCGCGGGTGTCGATGTCGCGCGCGGCCCAGCCGTTGCGGCCCGACGCGTAGATGATCGGAAAGTCGAGCGCATGGTCGTCGGCGCCGAGGTCGACGAGAAGGTCGAAGACCTCGTTCACGACGCCCTGCACGCGCGCCTCCGGCTTGTCGCACTTGTTGATGACGACGATCGGCTTGAGCCCGAGCTCGAGCGCCTTCGAGAGCACGAACCGCGTCTGCGGCATCGGACCCTCAAGCGCATCGACGAGGAGCAGGCAGCCGTCCGCCATGCGGAGCACGCGCTCGACCTCGCCGCCGAAGTCGGCGTGGCCCGGCGTGTCGAGGATGTTGACGCGGTAGACCTCGCCCCGGTGCTTTCCCTCGCGGATCGTGTAGGTGACGGCGCAGTTCTTCGCGAGGATCGTGATCCCGCGCTCGCGCTCGAGCGGGTTCGAGTCCATCACGCAGGCCTCGCCCGACGCGCCGAGTTCGACGACGCCGGACTGGGAGAGCATGGCGTCGACGAGCGTGGTCTTGCCGTGGTCGACGTGGGCGATGATTGCGATGTTGCGGAGCTTCGGGTCTGCCATGGGATCGTGGTTCCCCGAAATGGGGAAAGATCACAAGTGTAGCAAGACCCCCGCCGCCATTTCACGGCTTCGCAGCGTTCTTGGCCGAAAGCGCGTCGTCAGAGCCCGTAGAGCGGACGGAGCTTCTGCTCGAGGTGCCGCATCAGCGGCTCGGCGGAGAGCGGCTTGCCCGTCACGCGCATCACGAGTTCAGACGGCGTGAAGCGCCTTCCATGGGCGTGGATGTTCGAGTTGAGCCACGCCTTGAGCGGCGCGAAATCCCCGCGCGCGAAGCCGTCGAGGAGCCCGGGCATCTCGGCGCAGGCCGCCTCGAAGAACTGCGACGCGTAGAGGTTTCCGAGCGTGTAGGTCGGGAAGTAGCCCATCGCGCCCATCGACCAGTGGATGTCCTGCAGGCAGCCACGGCGGTCGTCGGGCACGTCGAGTCCGAGATACTCCTTGTAGAGCCTGTTCCAGACGCTTGGGATTCCGGCGACCTCGAGGCTTCCGCCGATCACGGCGCGCTCGATCTCGAAGCGCACCATGATGTGGAGGTTGTAGGTCGCCTCGTCGCTCTCGACGCGGATGAAGCCGGGCTCGACGACGTTGGCAGCGCCGTAGAGCTCCTCGAGCGAGAAGCGCGCGCTCTCCGGGCCGATGATCCTCGGCAGCTCGCCGCGGAGCCACGACCAGAACGGGCGGCTGCGGCCGACCTGGTTCTCCCACATGCGGCTCTGGCTTTCGTGGATGCCGAGCGACACGGCCTCGCCGAGCGGGGTTCCGACCCGCGCGAACGGGAGCCCCTGCTCGTAGATCCCGTGCCCCGACTCGTGCATGGTGGAGCCAAGCGCGTCGTTGACGCACCGCTCGTTGTAGCGCGTCGTCATGCGGACGTCGTTGCAGTGCGAGCCCGAGCAGAACGGATGTGTCGAGCGGTCGAGACGGCCACGACCGAAGTCAAAGCCGATCTGCTCCGCGACGAAGCGCGACAGCGCTTCCTGCTGCGCGATCGGCACATGAAAGTCGTTGAAACCGTTCGCAGGCTTGATCTTCGACGCCATCAGCTCCGCAACGAGCCGCTGGAGCCGCGGCCGGAGCGGATCGAACACCGCCGCCACCGACTTCGCCGTGCAGCCGGGCTCGTACAGATCCGCGAGCGCGTCCCACCGCTCGCCATCCTTCGCGGAGCCGAAGCAGTCGGCTTGCGCGCGCAGGAGCCCGACGAGCTTCTCGAGCCACGGTGCGAAGTGCTTGAAGTCGCTCGCCTCCCTTGCCTGCGCCCACTCGTGCTTGGCGATGCTCGAGACGCGCGCCATCTCCTCGACGAGCGAGGTCGGCAGCTTGGTGGCCTTCCCATGGTCGCGCCGCGCCTCGCGTGCGAGCGCCGCCGTCTGCGCGTCGGCCATCGCGTCGCGATCGCGTTCGACCGCCTCGATGAGGTCGCCGCGCTCGAGCGAACTGGCGCGCTCGTGGACGAGCCGTGCAAGCAGCGCCTGCTGCCGCGCGCGCCACTCGAGGCCGCCGGACGGCATCATCGTCTCCTGATCCCAGTCGAGGATCGCGTTCGAACTCGCGAGAAGCGACGTCTCCTCGATGTGGCGAACCAGGGCTTCGACGGCTGAGGTAGCGGCGGCTGTGGACATGGCGGATTCTCCGGATCCGCAGTGTACGCCCGATGCGACACGGCGCGCCCGCGATGGGCGCGCCGTGCGCATGTGGTCGGCTGAAGAGACTTCGACGCGAGGCTTACTCGGCCTTGTTCGCGGCCGGGGCCGCGGGAGCGGCGGGCGCAGCAGCCTTCGATTCCGGGCTGACCGGCTTCAGGATCTCGATGAGCTTGGCCTTGTCGCCGGTCGTCCGGTTCATGGCGTGGTCGAGCGCCGTGAAGTTGCGGTTGTCGACCGCAGCTGGATCCGCCTTCGCCGCGAGGAGCAGCGCGACCTTCTCGGCCGAACCGCTCTGGGCGGCGCAGTGAAGCGCGGTCTGCTGGAGGTTGTTGCGGGCCGCGATGTCGGCGCCGGCAGCAAGGAGCACCTTGACGCTCTCGGGCTTGCCCGTGCGCGCTGCGCGGAGAAGCGGCGTGTCGCCCGTCTGGCGGTCCGCCGCCTTGAGGTCGGCGCCCGCCTTGACGAGAAGGTCGACCGTCTGGGGCTGGCCGATGCCGGCAGCCCAGATGAGCGCCGTCCAGCCGTTGTCATCGACCGCCTTCACGTCGGCCTTGTTCTCGAGGAGCAGGCTGACCGTTTCGGGGCGCCCGAAGCCGGCCGCCCACAGGAGCGGGGTCGCGTTCACGGTGTCGCGGGCGTTGACGTCGGCGCCCTTCTCGATGAGGTACTTCGTCACCTCGGGCGAGTTCTCGACGGCGCCCCAGAGCGGAGTGCGGCCCTGACGGTCCTTGATGTTCGGATCGGCCTTGGCGTCGACGAGCGCCGCGAGCGCCTCGCGGTTGCCGTTCTTCGCAGCCCAGTGCAGCGCTGTGCGCGAACCCGCGCGGTCCTGCTCGTTCACGTTCGCGCCGCCGTCGATGAGCGCCTTGATCTTGGAAAGATCGTTGGTCCGAACGGCGGTGATGAGGTCCGTCGTGCCTGGTCCAGCCATCGGACGCGGTCCCGAGGGCGGCGTCGGCGCATTCGCACCGGGGCTGTTCACGGCGCGCCGAACGAGCGTCGCAAGCTGCGGCGCCTTCGGGTGGTCGGTCTTGACGACGAGCCGCATCTGGCGGCCGGTCTCCTCCCACATCCCCCAGTCGAGCCTGAGGACGTGCTTGGTCGCGGCCTCGGTCGGCGGGTCCTTGACGACCGGCGGCGCGATCTCGGTCACCTTGAACGCGGTTCCATCGGTCGACTCGAGGGTGATCTCGGTCGGTGCGGCGCCGACGAGATCGGCGGGCTGCTCGATCATGTCGGGCGACATCGTGACGAACGCGACGACGTCGCCGGTCACGGTGAGGACGGCCGGCGGGTGGTTCTCGATGTTGAACGTCACCTTCTTGTTCATGTGCACGCCGGCCTTGTCGCCCGGGCGCATCGTGATCTCGCAGTCGGCGCTCGCGCCGGGCGCGATCGGGTCCTTCGGCCAGATCGGCGTGGTGCAGCCGCAGCCAGGGATCGCCTTGGTGATCCGGATCGGCTGATCGGAGACGTTCTTGATCTTCACGGTCATCGACTTCGCGACGCCCGCGATCATCTCGCCGAGCTCGGCGATGGGCGGGTCGAACTCGACCACCTGCGGGCCTTCGGGCACCGAGGCTGCGGCCTGACTCGGGCGCGCGGACGCATCGAGGCTGGGGTTGCCGCGATCAGGGACGGCAGGCGCGGGCTTCGCGCCGTCCTGGGCTTGGGCCTGCTTCGCGGCGGCGGCTTCGGCGGCGGCCTTGAGCAACTCCTCCTCGGTCATGTTCTGCAGTTCGCCGCCGGGCCGTTTCTCCGACTTGCTCGTCGCGCTCAAGCGGGTGTCCTTGCGCGCGCCCGGCTTGGCGCTGGTGTCGGAAGCCGACGTCGCTCCGCTTCCCTTCTCCTTTGGCACGGGCGGCGTCGCAGCCGGAGTCGCCTGGGCGAGCACGTCGCCGCAGACAAGCAACGAGGCGAGCGCCACGACTGGCGAGAGGGCGTGCACGGAGAAACGGAAACACTCGAGTCGCATGAGATAGGTTCCTTTGTCGGAAGTGGCGGGCTTCGAATAGGTTGCTGAGTTCATTCTTGGAACAAAGACGGAGACGGGACTTGCAGGTCGTCGCCGTTGGTCGCCTTTCACGCGACGCTCGGAGGCATTCCGGCCGGCCGGCTCCGCGACCGATCGTCCACAGCGACGAGCACGCCGCAGACGGTCGTGTATCGGACTCCGTACCGCGCGGGGTGAGCCGCGGTTGCGAGGATCGTGATTCTAACTGCGACTTGACGTCAGGTTCTTCCGCAGAGGCGCGTGGCGGGTACACTTGCCGTCTTCCGCATGTTTCGCTCCGACGAAGCGGGGTGGGCCGGATGCGCCGGCGAGTCCGAGAGCCGAAGGCGCAGCGCGGATGCACGAGTCCGACAGGTTCTTCGAGAGGTCGAACACCCCATGTCAGAAGCCACTTCCAAAGCCACGCCCAACGCCGCGCTGCCTGAGCACCTGTCGCGCCCTGCTCTCCGACGGATCCACCCTGTCCCGCTTCAGCGCGAGAACCAGCTGTTTCTCGGACTACAGGACCCCCTGATGCTGTCCGGGCAGATGATGGTCGTCCCGCCGCAGGCATTCCAGGTCATGCAGCTCTTCAATGGCGAGCGCAGCCTCGAGGAGATCTGCAAGACCATCGGCGCCAACGACCCGCAGCCTCTGCAGGACCTCGTCTCGAAGCTCGACGAGTTCGGCTTGCTCTGGGGCCCGACCTGCGAGTCGCTCGAAGACAAGAAGCGCGCCGAACTGGGCTCCGCCGGGGCCTTCCCCGCGCAGGCCACCCGCATCCTCGGCGAGGATCCCGCCGTGATCCGAAGCCAGCTCGAGAAGTGGCTCGACGAGGCGGAGGACGCTGAGATCGACGAGCCGGTCGTCGGGCTCGTCACGTCGCATCTCGAGTACGCGCGCGGTCATCCACTCTACGCAGCGAGCTACCGAACCGTCGCCAAGGGTCCGAAGCCGGACCGCGTCGTCGTTCTCGGCAGCAACCACTTCGGAATCGGCGACGGAGCGATCGTCTCGGACCTCGGCTTCGACTCGCCCCTCGGCCGCGTGCCGGCGGACCGCGGCGTGATCGATCGACTCCGCGCGTCGACGGGCGACCGCCTCTTCAAGGACGTCCTCGACATCTTCCCCGAGTACTCGCTGCAGTTCCAGCTTCCCTGGATCCAGCACCTGTTCGGCAACGTGCCGGTCGTCGCGGCCATCGTGCCCGACCCGAACGCGGGTCTCTTCGCGGACGACGGAGCGCGGCTCGGAGCGGCCGATTTCGTCGCAGCGCTCGAAGGCGCGCTCCAGGCCGAAGGCGGCAGGACGCTCGTCGTCGCGAGCGCCGATCTTTCGCGCGCCGGCCAGGCGTTCGGCGAGCCCGGCCCCGTCGACGCCAAGCGGCGCAAGGACGTCGAGATGTTCGACCGCCAGATGATCAGCGAGTACATCGGCGGAGCGGACGGCTTCGTTGCGCGGATGCGCGAACAGAAGAACCCCACCCGATGGACTTCGGTCGGCGCGCTGATGGCGGCGTCGAAGCTTGCGAAGCCCAAGAGCGTCGAACTCATCGACTACCGTCAGGCGGTCGACGAGCAGGGACACGGCCTCATCTCGAGCGCCGCGATGGTGTTCCTCGGCTGATCGAGCGCGGTCTCGGCCCATGATCGCGGTGGTGCAGCGTTGTTCGCGCGGAGAGGTCCGGGTTTCGGGCGCGTGCGTCGGCGCGCTCTCGGAGGCGGGTGGCCTCGTGGTGCTGCTCGGGATCGAGGTCGGCGACGGTCCTTCCGAGGCCGATCGCATGGCCGACAAGATCGTCAAGCTCCGCGTCTTTGAAGACGACGCCGGAAAGATGAACCTCGCCGCCGGCGACGTCGGCGGCTCGTTTCTCGTCATCAGCCAGTTCACCCTCGCGGGCGACTGCTCGGGTGGCAACCGCCCGAGCTTCGTGCGCGCTGCGAGGCCGGAACACGCCGAACCGCTGTTCGATGCCGTGGTCTCGCGTATCCGTGACGGCGGCCACCATGTCGCGACCGGGCGCTTCCGCACCGAGATGGAGGTCGACATCGTGAACGACGGCCCCGTCACGCTCATCGTGCGGGTCGAGGCGCAGGGCGCGGCGTGAGCGTCAGCCGCGCTTCGGCGGCTCGCGACCGATCATGGCGAGCGCCTGCTTGAGGTCGCTCCACACCTGCCCGCGCGTCTCCACGGTGTAGTTCCGAAGGAGGTACGCGGGATGGAACGTGGGCATCACGGGAACGTCGAACGGCGCGCCCTCCGCTTCGCCGAGCCGCACAGGCGCGGGGATGCCGCGGAGCCGCGTGATCCCGAGTTCGCTTGCCAGCAGCAGCTTGGACGCAGGCCCGCCGAGCGTCACGATCGCCTTGGGGCGGATGATCGCCAGTTGCGCGAGCAGGTACGGGCCGCAACGCTCGACCTCGGAGGCAAGCGGGGTTCGGTTGTCCGGTGGCCTGGACTTGAGAACGTTCGCGATGTAGACGTCTTCGCGCCGCAGCCCCATCGCCGCGATCATCTCGTCGAGCTTCTCTCCCGCCGGGCCGACGAAAGGCCGGCCCGTTCGATCCTCGGTCTCTCCGGGAGCCTCGCCCACGAAGACCAGTTCCGCCTCTGGATTTCCCTCGCCGAAGACGAGCGAGGCGTGACCGGTCGCCGTCGTGCAGTGCGGACATTCGGAAGCGTGGACTCGATCGAGCGCGGCCAGTCGGTCCGCATTCGACGGACCCGACGGCGGAACGACCCGGTCTAGGATCGGTTTGATGGCGGCCGTCGTTCCCGGCCCGCCCGCCGGCGCCGGAATGGAGACGACAGATGGCGTGCTCGTGGCGACCGGACGTGGCCGCTGCGCGGGCGCACGCTCCCGCGGCGCGGGCGCAAAGAGGTCGGCGTCGAAACCTCGCGGGCGCGCGGAAGCGGGCTGCTCTACCAGCGTGTTCTCGATCGGTCCCCCCGCCACCGACGCGGGAAACACCGCCGGCAACAGCACGTCCTCGGCGCCGAGGAGCAGATCGGTCTCGACCTCGAGCCTGCCACGGCGGAGAAACTGGGTCATCGTCGGTTCCGAAGGTCGTTGCGCGGACGCTCAGCGCCGACGGATTCCATCGCGGCCCGTCTGCTTGCGCGGATCGGTCTTCCGTGCATCGAGCTTCGAGCCCTTGGCTGGCTTCGGCGTCACGATCTGCAGCATCGACTGGGTGCGGAGCACGAGACCGCAGTCCGAACGCAGGTGGTAGCCCTGCACATGGACCTCGTTTCGGAAGTGCTGCACGTCGATCAGCGAAAGGTTCGGCTTGCCCGCCGCATCGGTCCATACCGCGAAGAGGGAGTCGTTCTCGCGCGCGTGCTGGACCATCTCCTTGTAGGTGCCGAGATAGAGGTGATCGGAGAGCGTCTCCGTCTGCATCGTCGTCATGTAGACGAGGTTCTCCGCGACCTTCTCCTCGAAGTCGCGTTCGCCGGCGCACGGCAACGCCGCGACGAGCCCGCGGTCGGGGATCTGGTCGATGTGCTCGACCACCACTTCCGAGAGACAGAATCCGTTGAGCTGGAAGCGCAGGCTATGGCCGCCGCGGAAGATCCACGCCTCGGTCTCGTAGTCGCCGTGCTGCACGCGCTGGCGGCCTTCGATGCCGAAGAACTCGGGGTGAAGCGCCTTCCGGAACGCGAGCATGTGGTAGTTCTGAAGGCTGGTCAGCTTCGACCCGCCGCCTGCCGGCGCGGTGCCCGACTTGGCCTCCACGTGGCCCTCGCCGTCGCTGCCCGAACCTGACTGGCTTCCGAATCCCGAGGCGAATCCCTTGCTGTCGTTCTTGTCGTTGTGGTTCTCGTTCTGCATGGCTTCCTGCGCATTCGAAACTTGAGCGCCGTCGCGAGTCGAAGCAAGGCGTGAGGGGCGCGCGTCTCCGCGCACACGCTCGCCCGCTCGGTCGCTGGCTGGCCGCGCGGGCCTCGACGGCACGCGCGGATGGTGCTCTCTCTCACGGCTCTCGCACGGCTGTCTCACGACACCCATCGAAACCCGTCTGGCCCGCCGCCGGCTTGCTCTGAACAGCATCTACCGGTGGACGGCTGCTGCTGCGACCGCGACCTTGCGGCTCCGCAACTGCGTGCGTGCGACGCACGCCTGACGAAGCGCTGACTCCAACGAGGGCCAGTGCTTCGGCAAGGCGGTATCTTTGCGAGTTCGTGGCCAAAGACAAGTAAAAAATCGCATTGACCGACTCGACTGCCCGATTTCCGCAGCCGGATCGTCCGAAATCCACCGACGAGGTGCGCAAGGCCCGGTCTTCGACTAGCCGATTCTGCGCTTGAGCGTGCAAAAGGGCGGGCGGCTCACCCTTTCGGATGAGCCGCCCAGATCTGCACGCATCGATAAGCCGAGTTCTGTCCCGTCCGGCGTTCGCCGGTCGGTGGCGACCATTTCTCTGGGCCGACGGTTGCCCGTCGGCTCAAGCACGCGACCCGTTCCCAGCCCCGCGGACCGCGGAGGTTCGGGCGGGAGACCCGCTCGAACAGGAACTGCTTGCGCTTGCACGAGGTGGGGTTTGCCGTGCCCCATCGGTCACCCGATGGGCGGTGCGCTCTTACCGCACCGTTTCACCCTTACCCGCGGTCAGGCCGAGGCTTGGCCGCTGGCGGTCTGTTCTCTGTGGCACTGTCCCTGACCCTGCAGAGGGCCGGTGGGGGTTACCCACCACCTTGTCCTACCGTGCTCGGACTTTCCTCCCGTCGGAAGACCCGACGAGCGGCCGCCTGGATGCGTCTGGCGAGTGTATCGGGCGTCGACGCGGGGCGGTTGCGCCCCGTCGGACTTTTCGAAGGGGGTTGAGGACTTGGGCGTCTTTGCTACAATCTCCCCTTCCCCATCGGACTCCCCCGAGGGATTGCAAGGACGGTTCACGCCATGTACGCGATCATCGAAGACAGCGGTACTCAGATCAAGCTCCAGAAGGGCGACCTCGTCGACATCGACCTGCGCGATGCGGAGGACGGCTCGACCATCACCTTCGACAAGGTTCTCGCGGTGGGCGACGCCTCCGGTGGCGCTGCCGCCAAGATCGGAACGCCGTACCTTTCGGGTGCGACCGTGACGGCGAAGGTCCTTGGCGAGGCCGACGGCCCCAAGGTCCTCGTCGGCAAGTACAAGCGCCGCAAGGGCTACCGCAAGACGATCGGCCACCGCCAGCACTACACCCGCATCGAGGTTCTCTCGATCAACGGCTGAGAAGGCGCGAGGCGCTTGGTCACGAATTGAACACGACGCGCCGCGGGGCGCGTCGTGTGCTTTCGCGTGTAGGCACGTCAAGCGGATCTACGCGGAAGGCATGAGGTCGGTCGGGTCTACTCCGAAGCTGCGGAGCATCGCCTCGACGCTCTCGCTGTGGCCGGTGCGTGCCGAGAGACGGATCGTATCCGCGAGTGCGGCGATTCGAAGCCGCATGCGGCGGTTGGCGTCGGCAGCCAGCTGCGCGCCCGTGCCCGGACGGCCCGCCTCGCGGATCGTCTGGATGACCGGCTCGTCGCCATCCGGCTCGATGCGCGACTCGTCGATCCACGTTCCGTCGCGTCGCCGCCATCCGACCTGCCCCGCCGTGACGGTTGCGATCCCGCCTTCGCCGACGATGGTGAAACTCGCCGCGTCGCAGCCGACTCCGACGGCAAGGGTGCCGAATCCCCGGTGTCCGATCACGGTGGCGGTGATGGTGCCCGCGCGGGCGCCGAGCGCCGTCACCTGGTCGATGGGCCCGAGCACCGCGAGGGCCGATGCGGCGGCGAGGCGCAGTCCTTCCGCCAGATGCGACTCGTCGACGACCGCCACGGTCGACTGCAGAACCTCGACCCGACCGAAGACCTCGGTGATGCCGAGCAGCGTGCGGCCCACCGCCATGCGTCGGAAACTCGGCGCAGTCTCGCACTGCGGCACGGCGAGAAGAAACTCGAGCGTGCCCGCGCCCGTCACGATCGCGATGTCCTCGTTCGCGAGGCTTTCGCGCTCGGGTTCGCCGAGGGGCTCGCTTCGGTCGACCCACAGCACGCCCGAGGTCGCGACGGCCAGTCTTCGGAGGTCGTCGAACGCCTTGACGCCGAACCTCTCCTCGAGCGTCCGGCGCGTGCGCGCATCGTCGCTTCCGATTCCTTCGACCGCGAGCCGCGGATCCGCGAGCACGCGCAGCGCCCGGTCGAGGCGGCCGGGCTCGATCCACGCCGAGAGAGGTGTCGGTTCAAAGCTCAGAGCCATGGAGACTTTCCGCTGCTCGAGACACGCGCACCGCGAAGGCCCGGCGCCTCAGCCCCGCGCGGCCGCAGTCTTGTTGAAACGCTCCCGATACGCGACGAGTCGTTCAAGCGCGGCCTCGATCGTCTCCAGTTTCTTGCAGAACGCAAACCGCACCAGCGTCCGTGCCTTCGACTTGTCGGCGTAGAACGCGCCGGGCGGGATCGCTGCGACCTTGCCGTGCTCGACGAGGTGACGGCAGAAGGCGAAGTCGTCTTCGAATCCGTACGCCGAGTGGTCTGCGAGGACGAAGTAGCTCCCCTGCGGAACCTCGCAGGTGAATCCGCTCGCTCGCACGCCCTCCACCATGAGGTCGCGGCGGGCTCGATACTCGGCGCGGAACTCGTCGAAGTAGCCGTCGGGCGCCGAGAGCGCCGCCGCCGCGGCCACCTGCAGCGGCGTCGGTGCGCAGAACGACGCGAACTGGTGCGCCGCGCGCACGGCCTGCGCGAGCGCTGCCGGCGCGATCGCCCATCCGACCTTCCATCCCGTGAACGAGAACGTCTTGCCGAGGCTTCCGAGGACGATCGTCCGCTCGCGCATCCCCGGCTCGATCGCGAGTGTCCTGTGCTTCGTCTCGTACCACAGTTCCTCGTAGACCTCGTCGCTGATCACGACGAGGTCGAACTCCGTCGCCACTCGCACGACGGCTGCACGCTCCGCGTCGTCGAGGATGCGGCCGCTCGGATTGTGAGGGCTGTTGACGAGGAGGACGCGGGTCCTTGGCGTGACCGCGGCGCGCAGCGCGGCCTCGTCGATGCGGAATTGCGGGGCCTCGAGCGTCACCGCCTTCGCGACGCCTCCGGCCATCGCGACGCTGGCGACATACGAGTCGTAGAACGGCTCGAACAGGATCACCTCGTCGCCGGGTTCGAGAAGCCCGAGCATGCAGTCGAGGATCGCCTCGGTCGCGCCGCAGGTGACGACGACGTCGCGCTCGGGGTCGCAGGCGATGCCGCTTGTCTTCACGAAGCGGTCGGCGATCGCCTTGGTCAGCTCGGGAAGACCGGTCATGCGGGCGTACTGGCCGCGACCGTCGCGGATCGCCTTGACGGCCGCTTCCTTCAGGAACTCCGGACCGTCGAAGTCGGGCGCGCCCTGCCCGAGGTTGACGGCGCCATGCTTCACGGCGAGCGCAGTCATCTCGGCGAAGATCGTGGCGCCGAAAGGCCTGAGACGCGAGTTCACTCCGAGGGTGCGCATGGCGCGATCGTACCGTGCGCGGTTCGGAGCGGTAGAGTGCGTCGGTGCCGCAGCCGTCGCCAAACCCCCGCATCAGGCTCGAGATCGTCCACGAGGACCCGAGGATCGTGGTCGCGAACAAGGCCCCGGGGCTCGTGACGGAGCCCGGGAAGTCGCACGGCGGCGACAGCTTGCTGAACGCCCTGGTTGCGCGCTTCGGAGGCAAGCTCCTGCAGCTTGGCGAGCGGCGCGACTACGGCCTGCTTCACCGCCTCGACCGCCAGACAAGCGGCTGCGTCGCGTGCGCCCTCGATCCCGAGGCGTACGACCACGTGCGCGCGCAGTTCGAGGCCCGCTCCGTCGAGAAGACCTATCTCGCGATCCTCAAGGGCCGCATGAGGGCCGGGCGTCAGACGATCGATCGCAACCTCGAGGAAAGGCGCGTCCCTTCAAGCGAGGGCACGCGGCTCGTCAGCGTCGTCGCCAAGGAGGGGAAGCCTGCGCGCACCGACGTCGAGGTGCTCGCGACGAGCACGACGCATACGCTCGTCGCGTGCCGGCCGCACAGCGGGCGGCTCCACCAGATCCGTGTCCACATGGCGCACCTCGGGTTCCCCGTCGCGGGCGACCCGCTCTACGCGGCGGGCGCGCGCATCTGCCCGACGGGAAAGTCCGACGACCGCACGCTCGGGCTCCACGCGTGGCGGCTGTCGTTCGACCACCCGTCGGGCGGACGTGTCGACGCCGTGGCGCCGCCAAGCCGCAGGTTCCTCGAGCTCGCGCGGGAGACGGGCATCTCGCACGGGTCGCTCTCGGGCAGCCCGTGAGATGAAACAGGCCGCCCTTTCGGGCGGCCTGCGGAATCTCGGTTGAACGGCGCGGTCACTTCTTGGCGTCGACCGGGATGCGCATGCCGTAGAAGCTGCGCCAGACGAAGAAGCACGCGATGAGCGAGCAGGCGATGCCGATCGGAAGGCGGAAATCGCTGTTCTCCATCTTGATCGCGATCGCGACGGCGAGGAGGCCGAAGAGCGTCGTGAACTTGATGACGGGATTGAGCGCCACCGACGAGGTGTCCTTGAACGGGTCGCCGACGGTGTCGCCGACGACGGTCGCGGCGTGGAGGTCGGTGCCCTTCATGCGCATCTCGACCTCGACGATCTTCTTCGCGTTGTCCCACGCGCCGCCGGCGTTCGCCATGAAGATCGCCTGGAAGAGTCCGAAGAACGAGATCGCGATGAGGTAGCCGACGAAGAAGTACGGATCGAAGAACGGGAGGCCGAGCGCGAAGAAGAAGACCACCATGAAGATGTTCGTCATGCCCTTCTGCGCGTACACGGTGCAGATGCGGACGACTTCCTTGGCGTCCTCGATGCTCGCCTCGGCCTTGTCGAGGTTGATGTTCTTCTTGATGAAGACGACCGCGCCGTAGGCTCCGGTGACGACCGCCTGGGTGGCGGCGCCCGTGAACCAGTAGATCACCGATCCGCCGATGAGGAGTCCGAGCAGGATCGACGGCTCGACGATCGAGAGCTTCTCGACGACGGCCTTCGACGCCTCGGCGATCGCTGCCTCGGGCGCAAGCCCCGTCAGCTTCAGGCTGTTCGCCTTGATGAGCTCGAGGATGATGCTGAACACCATCGTCGTCGCGCCGACGACGGCCGTGCCGATGAGCACCGGCTTCGCGGTCGCCTTGAAGGTGTTGCCAGCGCCGTCGCCCTTCTCGAGCGTGTACTTCGCGCTGTCGAAGTCGGGGTCAAACCCGAAGTCGCGCTTGATCTCGTCCTTGATGCCGGGCTGCGCCTCGATGCGCGAGAGCTCGTACACCGACTGGGCGTTGTCGGTCACGGGGCCGAAGCTGTCGACCGCGATCGTGACGGGACCCATGCCGAGGAAGCCGAACGCGATGAGGCCGAACGCGAAGATCGGGCCCGCGAAGGTGTACGTCTTCGCGATCACTTCGTCCGCGCCCGAGAGGGTCGACGCCCACCAGCCGATGCCCATGAGGCCGGCGATGACGAGGCCCTTCCAGAACGCGGAGAAGTTGCCCGCGACGAAGCCCGAGAGGATGTTGAGCGACGCGCCGCCCTGGGCGGACGCCGTGACGACTTCCTTGACATGTCCCGAGGTCGTCGAGGTGAAGACCTTGGTGAACTCGGGGATGACGGCGCCTGCGATGGTGCCGCAGCTGATGATCACGCTGAGCGCCCACCAGAGGTTGGGCATGGCGACGTCGCCGACCTGCGCGTCCTTCAGGAGCACCCAGCTCGCCGCGAAGGTGACCACGATCGAGAGGATCGAGGTGATCCAGACGAGCCAGGTGAGCGGCGCCTCCTCGTGGAAGTCCTTCGCGGCCGCGTACTTCGCCTTGGAGATCGCCTCGTTGATGAAGTAGCTGACGAGCGAGGTGACGATCATGAGCGCGCGCATGGCGAACAGCCACACGATGAGCTTGGCGCCGAACTCGCCCTCGACGCCCGAGACGCCGAGCGTGAGCGCGATGAAGACGATGAGCGCGACGCCCGTGACGCCGTAGGTCTCGAAGCCGTCGGCGGTCGGGCCGACCGAGTCGCCCGCGTTGTCGCCCGTGCAGTCCGCGATGACGCCGGGATTCTTCGGATCGTCCTCGGGGAGCTTGAAGACGATCTTCATCAGGTCGGCGCCGATGTCGGCGATCTTGGTGAAGATGCCGCCGCAGATGCGCAGCGCCGAGGCGCCGAGCGACTCGCCGATCGCGAAGCCGATGAACGACGGACCGACAAGGTCCTTCGGCAGGAAGCACAGGATGCAGATCATGAAGAAGAGCTCGACCGACACGAGCAGCATGCCGATCGACATGCCCGACTTGAGCGGGATGCCGAGCACCGGGAGCGGGTAGCCCTTGAGCGACGCGAAGGCCGCGCGCGAGTTCGCCTGGGTGTTGATGCGGATGCCGAACCACGCGACGCCGTAGCTGCCGAGGATGCCGAGGACCGAGGCGAGGAGCACCACGACGACGGCGAACCACTTGTTGGTCGGTTCTTCGCCGGGGAGCGGGTTCTGCCCGATGGGGCTCAGGAAGCCGAAGTAGCCCACGATCGCGACGGCGATCAGGAGCCAGAGCACCGACAGGTACTTGCCCTGCTGGATGATGTAGCTCTTGCAGGTCTCCCAGATGATGTTGGAGACCGCGAGCATCGACTTGTGCGCCGGAAGCGCGACGGTCTGCTTGTACTGCAGCAACCCGAAGAGCATGCCGACGACGGTGATGCCGAGGCCGATCATCATGATGTTCCAGCCGTTGAGCCCGTACGCGAACTGGGCGTTGGCGACGTCTGGCAGCTTGATGTCCGCCTCGCCCGCGAACGCGGCAGAGGCAAGGAAGGCGGGGACGAGGGCCGCGAGCATGCGGCCCGATCGTGCGAAGGCAGTCTGCATATGGGCTGTCTTCCAAGTGCGTGGAGGCTTCAACTCCACTGGGACTCTGAACCGAAACAGTGAGATGGACCAAGCGATCCCGGGCGGCACGGTCCGCCCTGCGATCCTCGAACACGAAAACGGCTCCCGCAGGCTCTTCCATCTGCGAGACCCCCTCCGACCCTAAGGTCGGGGGGGCGCACAGGATAGCGACTTCGCCTCCTTCGGTGGCCCCGCGAATCTGGCGCTTTCCGCGCTCGACTTCGGTTCCACGCTATATTGACCGCTCCCGCTGCGGGCGTAGCTCAGCGGTAGAGCGTCAGCCTTCCAAGCTGAATGTCGAGGGTTCGATCCCCTTCGCCCGCTTTGTTTGAGCGGCGGCTGCTGCGGCAGCCGCGTAGCTTTAGCGGTCGCGGCTGCGGCCGCTCCCTCTGGTGCTTGGGGAGCGCGAGTTGAGCGGTCGCGGCTGCGGCCGCTCCCTCTGGTGCTTGGGGAGCGCGAGTTGAGCGGTCGCGGCTGCGGCCGCTCCCTCTGGTGCTTGGGGAGCGCGAGATCTCGATCAGGGCCTTCGTGCGGTGACGTGGAACACGTGCCACCATTTCTCGCGGCCCTTGCCGATGCGGCCGAGGCGATTGACCTCCTCGAACTCGATCAGCTCGAACCCCTCGAAGAGGCGTTCGAGGCCGCGACGGTCGTGGCACGTCATCGTTCCCGCGTCGGCCGCGCGGATGAACTCGTCTTCGCGGCCGAAGAACTGGCCGCAGAGGACGCCTCTCGGTCGGAGGCTTGCCACGAGCCGCTCGAAGCAGTCGTCGAATCGCTCGGGAAGGACGAACGGGAGCACGAAGCCCGCATGGACGATGTCGAACGAGTCGGCCTCGAGGGTCGCTGCGAACTCCTCGAGGGTCGCGCAGGCGAGGCTGACGCGGCCGAGCAGCGCGTCGCCGTCCGGCTCTCGGGCGATCGCCATGCGCGTCCGCTCGAGCATCTCAGGGTACGGGTCGAAGGCCACGACCTCGAATCCCTGACGGGCGAGCAAAACGGCCTCTCGACCCGGCCCGCAGCCGACGTCGAGCGCACGCCGAACCGCCGCCCCCCCGATGCCATCGACATGGGGGAGCGCCCGCACGAGTTGCTCCCGTGGAGGGGCGCCCTCGTTGCCGGCGAGGTAGAGCGCCATGCGCTCCGGCGGAAAGCCGGGCGGAAAGCCACTCCCTCGGCCAGGCCCCGCCTCGCTCACTTGGCCGCCGCGACCGCCGCCTTGATCGCGGCGAAGTCGACCTGGGTCTTCGGGACCTCCGCTTCCCATGCATAGGAGACCCGGCCGTCGCTGCCGACCACGTAGGCCGCCCGCTTGGTGACGCCCTTCAGGCCCATGAGGTCTGCATGCAGCGCGTCGTAGCTGGCCGAGACAGTCTTGTTGAAGTCCGAGAGGATCGGGAACGGGATGCCGAGCTCGGCCCGGAACTTGTCGGTCACGAACGGGCTGTCGATCGAGACGCCGAAGACCTTGCAGCCGAGGGACTTCCACTCCTCCCAGTTGTCGCGGAAGTGGCACATCTCCTCCGTGCACACGGAGCTGAAGGCGAGCGGGAAGAACAGGACGACGACCTTCTCGCGTCCGAACGATGCGCCGACATCGACCTCCTCGCCGGGCTTGGAGGCGAGCTTGAACGCTGGTGCTGGGGTTCCGACTGCAAGGGCCATGATGTTCTCCTGCGGGGGGCGAGGCGAAGGAATCGTCTGTGCGTCCGAGCGCGACGGTGCGTCGGACGGGGTCGAGAATGTAGCGCCTCGCCGGCCCGGAGGGTGGATTTAGCTCCGCGGCTTCGGCCACCAAATCCTGATCGGATTTGAACGAAGCGGTGAATTCGCCTTTGGTTTTATCCGTTTCGAGGGGTATGTTCGACCTGCCTCGTTTCCCTGGCGTCGTGCGCCGGGGTGTGGACGTGTTCCACAGTGAGGTCTGCACGGCGCCCGAGCTCGGCGTCGTGCGCGACATTCTGTCTAGAAGAAGGAGACCCCCAGAATGCGTTCTTTGAAGTGGACCTTTATCTGTACGGCGACCGCCACGGCGTTCGTCTCAAGCAGCGCGATGGCGCAGTGCGGCGACCCCGCCGCCGGCGATTGCTGCGTTGCGAACGGCACCCCGGCGTGCTCTGACGCCGAGTGCTGCAAGCTGATCTGCGGCCAGGATCC
>JBIKWD010000256.1:0-4052 GCA_044356505.1 Phycisphaerales bacterium | reverse complement strand
CGGGAGGTCTTGGGCTCGCGCTTCGCGCTCGTCTGAAAGAAACAGCCGCGCCTACGCCATCTCGCCCGCGGCGCGGCGGACGAGGTCGGCGTCGAGCTCGTGCACCTCGAAGCCGTGGCCGATGCCGCGCAGCATGGTGACGGTGAGCTGGCCGCCGAGGTGTTCGCGGAACTCCTCGAGGCCGCTGAGGAGGCGCGCGGTGTCGGCGAAGAGCGCGTGACGCATCGGGAGTCCGAGTGCCTCGATCAACCCGCGGATTCGCGCGAAGTCGGCGTCGGACAGCCAGCCCTTGAGATTCGAGTAGCGGCAGTCGAGCAGGAGGCCGAGCGCGACCGCGTCGCCGTGCGACACCGCGTGCGCGCTCATCGACTCGAGGCGGTGCGCCGCCCAGTGGCCGAAGTCGAGCGGGCGCGCCTCGTTCGCCTCGAACGGGTCGCCGCCGTCGACGATGTGCGCGAGGTGCAGCTCGGCCGAGCGGCGGATGACGGGGCTCGCATCGTCGAGGTCGCACGCCGCGATCGCGGGCGCCGCGCGCTCGATCGCCGCGAAGTAGGCAGGATCCTTGAGGAGCGCGATCTTCACCGCCTCGCTGAAACCCGCGCGGAACACGGCCGGCGGAAGCGTCGACAGCATCGACTCGTCGCACACGACCGCGTACGGCACCGCGAAGGCGCCGACGAAGTTCTTCTTGCCGAAGCGGTTGACGCCGTTCTTCACGCCCATCGCCGCGTCGTCCTGCGCGAGCGTCGTCGTCGGCATGCGCACGAGCCGCACGCCGCGGTGCGCGGTCGCTGCGCCGAAGCCGACGGCGTCGAGCATGGCGCCGCCGCCGATCGCGAACACGAAGCTCTTGCGGTCGATCTTCTCGCGCTCGACGAGCTCGATCACGCGGTCGACGACGCGCATGTCCTCCTTCGCGCGCTCGCCGCCGGCGCAGGTCTCGACCGCCACGATGCGCGGCATGTGCGCGCGGTGCGCGTCGAAGTACGCGCGCAACTGCTCGGCGAGGCGTGGTTGCGCGGCGGCCACGCCTTCGTCGACGAGCACGACCGCGCGCCGCGTGGCGATCGCGGCGTCGCCCGCGAGCGTCTCGCGCAACGTGGGGTTCGCGGCGTCGAGGGCCCCGCGCGTGAAGCGCACGCGATGCGCGAACGACGGCGCCACTGCGCGGTCGTGCGCTGCGTCGTGTGGCGTCGTGTCGTGCGGCGTCGTCATGCGGGAGGAACAGCGTAGCCGCAGTCGCAGGGAACGGCGGCAGGGCTTGCGCAAAAACTCAGGTCCGCAGGCCGTTCGAGAGTCGGTCAAGCGCGATCGCGGCGCTGACCGCGACGTTGAGGCTATCGACCCCGCTTGCCATGGGGATGCGAACGACATGCGTCGCCAGCGCGCGCACCGCGGACGTGACGCCTTCGGATTCATGGCCGACGACGACCGCGACGCGCGGCGGGTGGCCGATCGCGTGAATCGGCACGGACGATTGGATCGCCGTCGCGACGAGTGCGAGATCGAATCGCCTGCAGAAGGCGGCGAGATCGTCGGGCCACGCATGCGCGCGGATCGCGGGCACCTTGAGCGCGTTGCCGGTCGAGACGCGCAGGCTCTTGCGGTAGAGCGGATCGTGGCACTCGGGGCTGAGGAGCACGGCGTCGACCGCGAACGCCGCCGCGATGCGGAAGAGCTGGCCGATGTTGTCGATGTTCGTGATTCCTTCCGCGACGAGCACGGTGCGCGGCGGCGATGCGGGCGCGTAGGCCTCGGGCGCGACGGGCTCGAACGGCGCGCGTAGGCCGAGCGCGAGGACGCCGCGGTGGAGGTCGATGCCCGTGAGTTCGGCGAGGACCTCGTCGGATGCCGTGTAGAGCGGCGCGCCGCAGCCTGCGGCCGCGAGCATCGCGCGCGTGCGCTCGAGCATCCTGGCGCTCGCGAGCACGGACCGGATCGCGCCCGAGTGGAGGAGCATCGCCTCGAGGACGACCAGCGTTTCGCCGACGAAACAGCCCGTTCGCGCCGCGAGTTCCTTCTCGCGGATGTCGGCGTAGCCCGCGATGCGCGGGTCGTCGGCACGGTCGATGACGATGGCGTCGGTCACGGAGGTATTGTCGTTGATTTCGGAAGTCCGCGCATCGATCCCGCGGCTTGTCGAGTGCGAAACCGTGCGGCCCTTCGGTACACTCGCGGCGTGGCGCACGAGCCTTCGCAACCACCTTCAGGCGACGCAGAGGAACTGCGCCGCGCCGCCCATGCGGCGGGTGGTGCTGCGCCGTCGCCGATCGAGGATGTGCCCGAGGGCGACGCCGTCATCGAGGTGAACGAGCCGACGCCCGAGGATGAGCGCGTCGAGGAGCTGCTCGACAAGCCGACGATCGATCTTCCCGAGTTCGCCGACGCGGTCGAGCAGCAGGAGGCTCCCGACGCCGCCGAGACGCTCGAGCAGATCGGCGAGGCGAAGGCGATCGAGGTCATCGAGGAGATGGAGACGGAGAGCGCGGCCGACGCGCTCGCGCACATGCATCCGTCGCTCGCGGTCAGCGTGCTCGAGGATCTCGTCGAGGAGGACCCCGAGTACGCGGGCAAGCTCATCGAGGAGATGGCGCCGGACGACGCGACCGACATCCTCCAGAACATGAACGACTCCTCGCGTGACCGGCTGCTCGGCACGCTTGGCAAGGTCGAGGCCGTGAAGTTCCGCCGCCTGCTCGAGTATCCCGAGAAGAGCGCGGGCGGCATGATGACGACCGACTACCTTGCGGTGCGCGACACGATGACCGTGCGCGAGGCGACCGAGGCGATCCGCCGCGCGGAGGCGCTCGGCGAGGATTGGCTCTATGTGTTCGTGGTCGACTGGCGCGGGCGGCTGCAGGGCCGCGCGACGATGCGTGCGCTGCTCCTTGCGAAGCCCGAGCAGCGCGTGACCGAGATCTGCGAACGGCAGGTCGACGCGGTGAAGCCCGATGTCGGGCGCGAGGATGTCGCGCGCGAGTTCGAGAAGTACGACTACCTCGTGCTGCCCGTGATCGACGACGAGGACCGCATGCTCGGCGTCATCACCGTCGACGATGTCATCGACGCGATCCGCAAGGAAGGCACCGAGAAGGCGCAGGCGATGTTCGGTGCGGGCCGCGAGGAGGCCGTGTTCTCGAGCGTGGCCGACAAGCTGCGCGGGCGCCTGCCGTGGCTGTTCGTCAACCTGTTCACGAGCTCGCTCGCCGCCATCGTGGTGCTGCAGTTCGACGGGCTCATCGGGTCGATCGCGATCCTCGCGGTCATCATGCCCGTGATCGCGAACCAGGCGGGCAACGCGGGGCAGCAGTCGCTTGCGGTGACGCTGCGCGGCATCGTGCTCGACGAGGTCCGCGAGGGCGCTGCGCTGCAGCTCGTGCGCCGCGAAGGCACGGTCGGTCTTGTGAACGGCCTGATCTGCGGCCTTCTCGTCGGAGGCGTGATCGCGGGAATCGAGTACTGGCAGGCGCCGGAGACCGACATGTGGAAACTCGGCGTCGTGGTCGCGATCGCGATGACCGTCGCGCTGTCGGTCGGCACCGTGGTGGGCTCGAGCCTGCCGCTCGCCGTGCGCCGCGTCGGCGCCGACCCCGCGACCGCGTCGACCATCTTCCTGACGATGGTGACCGACTCGATGAGCTTCCTCGTGTTCCTCGGCCTCGCGAGCGGGCTCGCGGGGTGGATCGGAATCAGCGCGGGCTGAGGAGGTCGACGATCTCGTCGATCGCGTCGTCGCCGAAGCGGCCTTCTTCGTCGAGGAGTTCGCGCACGCGCGTGCGGAGGCGCGCGGTCACGCCGCGCACGAGGTCCGCCATCTGCTGGCGCGACAGCGCGAACTGCGGCTCGAGGTCGCCGTAGGACGCGCCGTCGAGGACATGCAGCCGGAAGACGCGCCACGCGCGGTCGCGGCCCTCTGCGACGAGCGACTGCTCGACCTGCGCGCAGGCTTCGGCGAGGATCGCTTTGGCCCAGGCGCGTTCGAACATGGCGGCCGGGTCGGGCTCGGCGCTGGTGAGGGTGCCGAGCGCGGATTCGAGCGGTTTCTCGCGGGA
>JBIKWD010000255.1:0-4071 GCA_044356505.1 Phycisphaerales bacterium | reverse complement strand
GCGCCCCGTTTGAGCTCCACGATCGACTTGGGGTCGAGCGCAAGCATCCACCCCGCGAGGAAGAACACGCCGTAGCAGAGGAACACCGCCGCATTCGGCGCGAACGACCGTGGGGTCTCGATGCCTGGGGCGGGCATCGCGAGCATCGGAAGCGCCGCCGCGAGCGCGAGGACGATGACTGCGACCACGCTGCGCCAGCCCGAGCAGCAACGGACCACGGCGCGTGCGCACCACGCAGCGACTGCTTCGCGCGCGCCATGCGGCAACGCGCGCGTCATCAGCCAGACGCCAGCGGCGACCGCGCAGAACCAGACGAGATAGAGCAGGAACCAGAGATGCGCGGGCGAAGGATCGGCCCACGGCGCGCGCAACGCCGATCCGATGAGCGGCACGGCCACGCCCTCGTCGCCCCCGGCCAGAGCCGCGCGGCCGATCGCATAGGTGAACGCGAGCTTGATGAGCGGAAAGAGCGCGATCCACGCGATCACCATCGGAAACAGGATCCGCCGCGCGCGGTCGCCGACCCACGCGCCCATCCCCTTTCGCGACACGACGAGCGCGCCGAAGAACCCCGACAGCAGGAAGAACGCGGGCATGCGGAAGGCGTGGATCGCCAGCACGATGAGGCCCGCGAGCCCCGCGGGGTTCGGGTCGCGCAGCGGCCACGAGCCGTCGCCGGGCGCTGCGATGTAGCTCGTCGCGACGTGGAGGACGACCCCGAGCAGCATCATCGCCGCGCGCAGGAAGTCGAGGCCGTGAAAGCGGGCGTTCTCGGCCATCGCCTGAGCGTACCACTGCGCCTGACGGCGCGGCGACGTACCCCCCGAGGGTCTCTCCGTCCTCCGGAATGGCAGCCGGGATGTGCCCCGCCGCGGGCACTCGAAACGCAAAGGCGGGATGCCGCGCGGATGTTCGCGGATCCACCGAAGATACGCTTGCGGATCGCCCGGTTCGGGCGATCCTTTCCGATGCCCATCTCCCTCCGGAGCGCACACATGGCCTTCACCCCCGCTTCCACGATGCAGTCCCCGGCAAACGCACCCGTGTTCGTCCCCCTGTTCGCGCCCGTGTTCGCGATCGCCTCGCTCGCGCTCGCTGCCTCTGCCGCTCTTGCCGGGCCACCGCGGGTGATCGAGCGCGGCCAGTCCGATCTCACGGAGTGCGCCTCGCGGATGACCGACGCGGGCACGCTCTGGTTCGCGCCCGGCGAAGCGGAGAAGTCCCTCGCGGGGACCGGCTCCGCGCAGCGCCCCGCCGCGCGGGATGCGCGCGAGTCCTCGCCAAGGCCAAGTCCTGATGCCGATGCGCGCACACGCATGCGCTCCGCGGTCATGATGATGTTCGGAGGGCCCGCAAGCTGGACGAACTTCGGCGGAAACGCGCAGCGGAACGGCCGCTCGGGCGGCGCGGGGCCGACGGCGCCCGACCTCCTCTGGTCGAACTCGAGCGACTTCTCCATCATCTCGTGGCATCCCGTCATCTCAGACGGCCGCGTCTACGCGATCCGCCAGTCGGGCTTCCCCGGCGCGGTGGCGAACGACGTGCTGATCGCGCTCGACCTCGACACGGGCGCGGAGCTCTGGCGCAGGGTCGTTCCCTATGGCGGCAACTCGGCGACCGAGTGGATCGCGTACGTGGCGGGCGCGAACGACGGCCGCGTGTTCGCAGCGCGCGGCGGCAGCGGGCGCCAGACGCCCGTCTACGCCTTCGACGGCGCCACGGGCGCGCTCGTGTGGACCTCGACGCACCTTACCCTCGCGGGCCCGCAGGACGGAGTCGTCTTCACGACCGATGGCGACCTCATCGTCGGCGACGAGCAGCGGCTCGCGCGGCTGCGCGGCTCCGACGGCTCGACCGTCTGGTCGATCAACCGCCAGTGTTCCGTGAGCGGCAACTGCGGCGCAGCGATCGGCCCGGACGGCGTCTTCATCGATGTGCCGTCGCCCGATGCCTCGTTCTCCCAGGCGATCGCAAAGTACGACCTCGCGACGGGCGCCTTCCGCTATCGCACGCCGCCGATGACGGGCGCGACGGTGCAGAACGCGCCGTTCCTCTCGCTCGACGGCTCGACGGTCTACCTCGCGCGCACGCAGAACAACACGGCCACCGACTTCCTCTTCGCCTTCGCGGACACGGGCACCGCGCTCGAACTCCGCTGGCAGCGGCCGATCCGGTGGACCACCTCGCACGAGCACGGCCTTGCCGCAGACGGATCGATCTACACCTTCCTCCAGACCAACGAGTTCGTGCGGCTCGACCCGAACACGGGTGCCGTGACCGCGAGCGCGGGCGCGCTGAGCCCGCTCGACTTCGCGATCTCGCCGCGCACGGCGGTCGGAAGCAACGGCACCGTGTTCGTCTCGAACGGCTGGGCGAACAACCCCGCGCTCCAAGGGCGCGTGTGGGCCTTCAACGCCGATCTCTCGTCGAACCTGTTCACGCTCACGCTCGATCGACCCAACTCAGGCGGTCCATCGCTCGGCGCATCGAACACGCTCGTCGTCGCGGACCGCGTCGGCCTGCGCGCCTATCGCACCGCATCGCCGCCCTGCGCGGGCGACATCGATGGAAACGGCGCCGTCAACGCCGCCGACCTCGCGGCGCTGCTCTCGGCGTGGGGCGGCGCAGGCGCCGCAGACCTGAACGGCTCGGGCGCGGTCGACGCAGCGGACCTGGCCGCGCTGCTCTCGGCGTGGGGCGACTGCACCTGACGACGCATCCGGACCGTCAGCGACCGTGGTGCCCTTCCGCCGCACCACGACGACGCCTCAGCTCCAGGCCGCAAGCAGCGCCGCGAGGTCCTGCGAGTTCGACAGGCCGTCGCCGTTGAGGTCGCCGTTCGGCGTGCCCCAGAGCGAGAGGTAGATCGCGAGGTCCGGCGCGCCCACGAAGCCGTCGCCGTTGAAGTCGGGCGAGAAGGTCGCCCGCACCGTCAGCGACGAGCCCGTCGCGACCGGAAGCTCGATGAATCCCAGCCCGAACGTGTCGGGGACCGCGGTCACCGTGAACGTCTGTCCCGGCGCGATCTTCGCAGGCATCACGAGTTCGACGTCGACCACCGGGCCCGTGCCCGTGTCGCCCGCGAGCAGGAAGTTCGCGAACTCGACGTCGATGACGTCCGCCGGGTAGGTCGGACCGGCAAGCGTCTCGGAGTCGATCACCGACGGGATGTAGACCCCGAGCAGGCTGAAGTCGGTCGGGCCGAGCGTCTCGAAGGGCTGCGCCCACTCGTGGCCCTCGATACCGACGCCGTTCCGCGAGATCTCGACTCGGAAGATCGCCGAGTTGTAGACGAGCGGCAGGTCGCTCGCGAATGCGACGCGCGCGACGAAGCTCTGCCCCGGCCGCGCGCCCACCGTCGGCAGGCCGTTGGCGCTGACGCAGTTGAGGACGCCTGCGTCGCCGCCCGCGAACGCTGCCGCCGCGCATGCGAGCGACACGGCGGACGCCGCCCCGCGGACGAAGGAACGAATGGAGGACGGACTCGTGGAACGCTCGGTATCGAACTGCATGGCGTGAGACTCCATGGACTGCGAGGAGCTGGGTGCGAAGGATCGGGGGTTGGATGCGTCTGCCGGGACGGCTGTCGTCCGGCGCGTGGTCGTCGACGGGGAAGGCTTCATGGCGCAACCTCCGCTGCGGCTTCGGTCTTGGCCTCGGCGGCGTCCGGAACGTCCGCTCCGACGATCTCGAGCCATCCGCCGCCGACGTGGACGAGGACGCCGACCTCTAGGCCCGACGCCGCGAACACGGCGCACGCGGCCGCGAACGCGGCGGGGTTGTCGTGGCCCGGGCGGGCGACCGCCACGAACCAGCCGTCGAAGTCGCCGACCGGGGCAAAGCCCGCGGCGAGCGCATCGACCGCCTCTGCGGGCGACATGGTGTGTGATATGGCATCCACCGGCATCGCGTCCTTCGACGCGACGCGCAGCGCGACGACGCCCTCGACCACCGCGCCGCGCGGAAGCGAGGCGAGGCCGTCGACGCGCAGCTTGGCGCCGTCGCTCGAGGCCGTGTCCGCTGCGTCAGCAGCGTCCGCCGCCACCGCACCGTCGCCGGACTGGCCGGCGT
>JBIKWD010000080.1:0-14183 GCA_044356505.1 Phycisphaerales bacterium | reverse complement strand
ACCGCTCAACTCACGCTCTCCCTCAGCCCGCCGCGATTCACTCGCGGCGCGGCTGGCCAGAGGGAGCGGCCGCAGCCGCGACCGCTCTATATCGTCCCGAAGATTCGGTCGCCTGCGTCGCCGAGGCCGGGGATGATGTAGAAGCGCTCGTTGAGGCGCTCGTCGATCGCGGCGACGTGGATCGGAAGCTGCGGATGTGCGCGCTCGACCGCTTCGATGCCCTCGGGTGCCGCGACGAGGCACATGAGCCGGATGTCGCGCACGCCCTTCTCCTTGAGGATGTCGACGGCATGGGCCGCGCTGCCGCCGGTCGCGAGCATCGGGTCGACGACGATCGCAGGACCCTCCGCGATGTCGGGCGGAAGCTTTGCGTAGTAGGTGACGGGCTTCGCCGTCTTCTCGTCGCGGTAGATGCCGATGTGGCCGACGCGAGCCTCGGGGAAGAGCGCGAGCAGGCCGTCCATCATCGCGAGGCCCGCGCGCAGGATCGGCACGATCGTCGTCGGCGAGGAGAGTTCGCTGCCCGTCGTGCGCGCGACCGGCGTCTCGACCTCAAGGGCGCGGACGGGCAGGTTCCGGCTCACTTCGTAGGCCATCAGCCCTGCGATCTGGTTGAGGAGCACGCGGAACTGCTCGTGTCCCGTGCGCCGGTCGCGGAGGATCGTGAGCTTGTGCTGGATCAGCGGATGGTCGTAGACCTTCACGGACGGGTAGCGCGGGCTCGTCGACGGCATGTGGGCAAGATACGTTTGCGAACGCAACGGCGTGGGAGTAGCCTTCCGAGGCGCGCTGCGCAGGAGGAACAATGGGACCCTGGTACGTCCTCGACGAGTCGGTTTCGCCCCCGCAGCCCCAAGGGCCCTACGGCGACGACCAGATCCGCACGATGGTGGCGAGCGGACGGGTGACCTCGTCGACCCGCGTCGCGCAGGCGGGCGGCGCAGCGTGGACCGAAGCCGGGCTCGAACCTGCGTTCGCGGGGCTCTTTCGAAGCGCGCCGCCGCAGTGGCCCGTGTCCGCACCGATGGATGCGTCGATGCCGGTCTTCGCGAGCGACTTCACGTTCAGCGCCGGCATCTCCGCGACCTTCGAGGCGTTCAGGAAGCACTGGACGTCGTTTCTGGTGATCGCGCTCGTCAACATCGGCGTGTGGTTCGTCATCTCGATCCCGCAGATCGTCGGCGGCATGATCGACGCAGCGGGGCAGCGGCAGGAGCCGTCGGTCGCCAACTTCATCGGCCTCTGCCTGACGTTCATCCTCAACGTCCTCGTGGGGATGCCGTTCCTGTACGGCTGCGTCTACGCTGCGACGCAGGCGATGCGCGGGCCGATGAACCTCGGCGACACCTTGCTCGGCTTCCGCAACTACGGGCAGACGCTGCTCGGCATCCTGCTCGTGGGTGCGGTCTACATGGGCTGCGCCGTGGTCGCGTACATCCCGGCGATCGCCATCATCGGCGTGGGCGCCGCAGTGGCCGGCGGCGGCGCGATGGGCTCGATGGTGCTGCTCATGGGCCTCGGAATCACGCTGACGATCGTGGTCCTCGTCGTCCTGTTCGCGCTCTTCGTGATGCGCGTCGTCTTCGTGCCGCTGGTCGCGATCGACCCCGCGATGGGTTCGATGGGCATCGGGCGCGCGCTCAACTACAGCTGGAACGCGACCAAGGGCCGCGGCTGGTCGATGCTGGGCCTCTTCATCGTCGTCGGCCTGCTTGCGAGCCTTTCGATCTTCCTGCTCTGCGTCGGTTACCTGCTCGTCGGGCTGCCGCTCCTGCTTGCGATGCTCGCCGTGACGCACGAGATGCTGAACCGCCGCGGGATCGCAGCGCCCGCGCCGGTCGTCGCGTGACGGTTACATCCGCTCCGGCGCGACGATCCCGTAGAGCGAGAGGCCGTCGGCGAGCACGGCGCGCGTGACGGCGCAGAGCCGCAGGCGCGCGAGGCGCGTCGTCGCGTCGTCGGCCTTGAGCACGGGGCACGACTGGTAGAACGCGTTGAAGAGCTCCGCGAGCGTGCGGAGGTAGAGCCCGACGCGGTTCGTCTCGAGCGAGCGGCCGACGTCGAGCACCATCTGCGGATAACGCAGGATGTGAAGCGCGAGCGCGCGTTCGGCGGGTTCGGCGACGGCGAGGGGCGCACGGGCGATTGCGTCGGCCGCTTCGCCCGACTTCGACAGGATCGACGCGATGCGCGCGTGGGCGTACTGGAGATACGGGCCCGTGTCGCCCTCGAACGCGATCATGCGGTCGAGGTCGAAGACATAGTCCTTGGTGAGATCGCCCGAGAGATCGGCGTACTTCACCGCCGCGATGCCGACCGCTGCGCCGATCGCGCGCAGTTGGCCCTCTGCGAGGCCGTGCGTCGGCGCGTTCGGGTCTGCGGCGCGGCGCATGACTTCGACGGTGCCGCGCTCGCACGCTTCGTCGAGCAGGTCCTTCAGCGTGAAGTTCTCGCCCGAGCGCGTCTTGAGCGGCTTCTTGTCGGCGCCGAGCACGGCGCCGAAGCCGAGGTGGACGAGCGTCGACTCGGCGCCGTCCTTCGTCTTGTTCCAGCCGATCAAGCGCGCGGCGTCGAAGACGTCGCGGAAGTGGTCGCGCTGGCGGGCATCGACGACGTAGACCACGAGATCGCCGTCGAGTTCGAATGTGCGGAAGCGCACGGCCGCGAGATCGGTGGTGGCGTAGAGGAATCCGCCGTCCGACTTCTGGATGAGGAGCGGGCGCTCGCGGTCTGCGAACGGCACCACCATCGCTCCCTTGTCGCTCTTCGCGAGGCCCGACGACCTGAACGCATCGACCACGCCCGCGAGCCGGTCGCGGAAGAAGCTCTCGCCGCGGTTGTTCTCGCGGCCGAGCTTCGCGTTGAGCGTGCGCGCGGCCTCGTAGACCTGCTCCATCGTGACTTCGATGAGGCGTTCCCAGAGGCGCACGATCTCCGCGTCGCCCGATTGCAGGCGAATCAGCGTCTTCTTCGCGTCCTCCATCGCCGCGCGCGCGGGCTCGTACTGGAGCTCGAGTTCGGCGAGGCGATGCGGGCCGCAGTGGAACTCGCGCGCCGCGTCGAGGTCGTCGGTCGCCGTCTCCTTCTGCGCGCCGCGATAGGCGGCGTTGAGGTCGTCGAGCGTCAGGCGCGCGAAGTCGCGCCTCTCGCGCACGAGCTTCGCGAGCGTCATCGCGATCGGAAGGCCCCAGTCGCCGAGGTGGTTCTCGCGCCAGACCTTGCGCCCGAGGCGCTCGAACACGCGCGCGAGCGAGTCGCCGATGATCGTCGCGCGCAGGTGGCCGACGTGCATCTGCTTCGCGACGTTCACGCCGCAGAGATCGATGACGACCGCGTGCGGATCGGTTGGCGCGGGAATGCCGAACGAGTCGGACGCCGCCAGCGTCGCGAGCCGGTTCTCGACGAACGCGCGCTCGAGCGTGACATTGATGAACCCGGGGCCGGCGACCTCGCACTTCGTCGCGACGCCCGCGAGATCGGCTGCCTTCAGCACGGCGTCGGCGACCTCGCGCGGGTTCTTGCCGAGTTCCTTCGCGAGCGCCATCGCGGCGTTCACCTGGTAGTCGCCGAACTTCGGGTTGCCGCTCGCGCGGATCGCGGGGTCGGCGTCGGCGCCCGTGGCGGCGCGGATCGCGGCGCGGAAGCGCGCGTCGAGCTCGGTCGCGGGGTCGCAGGCGGGGCGAAGGGAGGGCGATGCCGCGTCAGCCATGGGGCGCGGATGGTATCGGAGCCTGCGCGACCCGTGCGGCGAGCGACTACGATCCGCCCCCCGCAGGAGCCCCACGATGGCAGCGAAGAAGAAGCCAGCACGAACCGATTCGGCCCGCAAGACGCGGGAGAAACTCCTTCTCGAGGTGACCTCGCTTCCGACCGCGGCCGGCCGCGAGGAGCGCGTGATCGAATCGATCGAACGCTGGGTGGCTGCGCGCGCGAAGCGCGTGGTGCTCGCGCGCGACCGCTTCGGAAACCTCACGGTCGCGCAGCACGGGTTCCTGGCCGCGTGCGCGAAGGGCGTGAAGCCCGTGATGATCACGGCGCACCTCGACCACCCTGCGTTCGTGGTGACGGCCGTGCGCGCGAAGGGAAAGGGCCGCACGCCCGTCGTCGAGCTCGATCTCGAGTTCCGCGGCGGCGTCCATGACCCGTACTTCAAGGGCGCGATGCTCGAGGTCTTCGACCGCCGGACGAAGAAGGGCTTCGACGCGAAGATCGTCTCGCTCGATGCGAAGACCGATCCAGCGACGAAGCCGTTCAAGACGGTGGTGGCGAAGCTGACGAAGGCGTCGGCCGCGAAGTCGATCGCCGCCGGGTCGATCGCGCGCTGGAAGTTCCCGAAGGCCGAGGTCAAGAAGGGCCTCGTCCACACGCACGCCTGCGACGACCTCGCGGCGGTCGCCGCGGCGCTGGCCGCGTTCGACGGAATCTCGCGCGACGCGTCGCTTGCGCATGTCGCGCTCCTCTTCACGCGCAGCGAGGAGATCGGCTTCATCGGCGCGATCGGCGCCGCGCGCGAGGGCACGGTGCCGAAGGGCGCGCGGCTCGTCTGCCTCGAGAATTCCCGCAGTTTCCCGCATGATTCGCCGATCGGCGCGGGGCCGATCGTGCGCGTGGGCGACCGCCTCAGCGTGTTCACGCCCGAGCTCACGAACCGCGTCGGCGACATCGCCGCCGCGCACGCGAAGGACAACCCCGCGTTCAAGTACCAGCGCAAGCTGATGCCGGGCGGTGCGTGCGAGGCGACCGCGTTCGCGGCCTACGGCATCGCGTCGACCTGCGTGTGCCTGCCGCTCGGCAACTACCACAACATGGAGGAGATCGACGCGGTGCTCGCGGGCGAGAAGAAGCCGCGCGTCGGCCGCGAGTTCATCTCCGCGGACGACTACCACTGGCTGGTCGAGCTGCTCGAGGTCGTGGCGCGCCGTCTCGACGACGAGAAGATCGCCGCAGGCCACCGCGCGCTGATGGAGACGCTCTGGTCGCGGCATGCGGCGATCGTGGGAGGTGCGTGATGGCGTTTGCATCGATTCCCGAGATCCTCGAGGACCTGCGCGCCGGCAAGGCGGTCGTGCTCGTCGACGACGAAAGCCGCGAGAACGAAGGCGATTTCGTCGTCGCGGCCGAGAAGATGACCGTCGAGATGATCAACTTCCTCACGCGCGTGGGCGCAGGGTACCTCTGCGTCGCGATGACGCCCGAGGATTGCGAGCGGCTCGACCTCGGGCCGCAGACGGGCGTCAATACGAGCGTGCGCGGGACCGCATTCACGGTCACGGTCGACGGCCATCCGAAGCACGGCGTCGGCACGGGCATCAGCGCGCGCGACCGAGCGAAGTCGATCCAGCTGCTCGCCGACCCGCATTCGACCGTCGACGACTTCGTGCGGCCCGGGCACATCAATCCGCTGCGCGCCCGCGCGGGCGGCGTGCTCGTGCGCACGGGGCAGACCGAGGGCTCGGTCGACCTCTGCCGCCTTGCCGGCATGCGTCCCGCGGCCGCGATCATCGAGATCGTGCTCGAGAGCGGCGAGATGGCGCGTGTCCCGGACCTCGAGAAGGTCTGCGCGCAGCACGGCGTCAGGATGTGCTCGGTCGAGCAGATCATCGAGTTCCGCCTTGCGCGCGAGACGCTCGTGAAGCGCGTCGAGCCGCGTTGCGGCGCGCGCATCGAGACGCCCGAAGGCGAGTTCACGCTGCTTGCGTTCGAGAGCGCGGTCGACCCCGTGCCGCATCTCGTGCTCTCGCATGGCGGCGTCGGCATTCCCGATACGAACGGCACGGTGCCCGAGATCGACGATCCCGTGCTCGTCCGCATGCATCGGCGCGATCTCCTCGGCGACATCTTCGGCGTGGCGCACGCCGCCGGCCGCGCGTCGTCGGGCGACGACCTGCGCGCGGCGATGCGCGCGATCCGCCGCGAAGGCCGCGGCGCGATCGTCTACCTGCGCCCCGAGGGTTCCGGCGAGGACTTCTTCGCGCGGCTCCAGCAGATCCGCCGCCCTGGCGACGACGTCAACACGCCCGACCTCACCCGCACCGAAGGCGTCGGCACGCGCGCGCAGCCGATGGACAGCCGCGAGTTCGGCGTCGGCGGCCAGATCCTGCGCGATCTCGGCCTCTCGCGCCTGCGCGTGCTGACGAATCATCCGCGCAAGGCGATGCCCGGCCTGCACGGTTTCGGCCTCGAGATCGTCGAGCAGGTGGCGTTGGTTTGAGCCCGTGATGTTGACGAGCGCGGAGCGAAGCGAAGCGCGAGCGGATTGGCCAACACTTCGCGGCGCGTATCGTGTGGCATCACCTCCGGTGATGGCGGCCACGAAAGCACCGCTGCTTCCATGGTTCGGCTCTGAAACCCAGCGTTCAGCGGCCGTTCGGCTGTCGATCAGGGAATGAGCTTGTCGAATCACTTCGTCTCGTCGACCGTCGCCCAGCCCTCGGGCGCCTTCTCGGGCACCGCCAGCAGCGCGCGGTCGGAATCCTTGACCTCGCCGTTGACGACCGGCTGCGTCACGCGCGCAGCCGTCCAGCGCGCGTACTTCGGGTTCTCGACCTTCGCGCGCACGACGATGCCGACCGGCGCGATCGTCACGCGGTCGTAGAAGAGCTCGAGCGCGGCGGTGTCCTCGGCCATCGGCGTTCCCGCCTTCGGCACGAGGCGAAGCCCGGCGACGTTCTGCATGCTGCCGAGGATCGGGATGTCGATCGGCGGCTGGATCTCCGTGACGTCGAAGCGCGCGAGGACATCCGCCTTCTTCTGTCCGATCGGGATCGGCACCTGTCCGCCGATCGAGTTGAGCGGATCCTCTCCGTCCGTCGCGATCCTGCGCCTGGTGAACGACCTGTTCTTGTGGTCGAGGCGGCAGTACCAGCCGTCGCCGAAGATGTAGTGGTCGATCGACTGCGAGACGTGTCCGTCGACGATCGTCTCGTCGAGGAGGAGCGCCACGCGCCGCTTCGCGCCGATTCCGTCAACCACGAGCCGGCCCGAGCGGAACTCGCTCGTCTCCTTGAAGAGGTCGTTCGTCTCGATCGCGACCTTGCCGCTCATCGTGGCGATGGTGGCGCCCGCGCGCTCGATCTCGCCGAGGAACGAGTCGACGCGCGCCTTCATCGCGTCCTGCGGCGACGGCTTCGCGTCATCGGCCGGAGGCGTGACCGGCGCGGCGACCGGCGCCGTCGTCGGCTGCGACTGCGCCGAGGGCGCGGCTTGCCGGGAGGCGACGGCTGCGAGGACTGCCGACAGGACGAGCGGAGAGATCAAGGTCACGGGCATGGCGGGAAGACGGTAGCCGAGCGGGCGCGATTCCGCCCGCGGTCGCTCCCGCGCTGCTACCCTCACCCCGTGCGAAGGACTCGCGCCATCGTTCCGTCCCTGCTGGCGGCCACCGTGCTCGCCGCGGGGCGCGCGTCGGCGCAGGATTCCCCGATCCCCGAGTCGATCGCACCTTCCCCGGCCGTGCTCGAGGCAGCGGCCGCCGGGTACCTGACGCCCGACGAACGCAGCGATTTCCGCGTCCGCCAGGGGCTGTACGACGACCTCGACCTGTCGACTCCCGCGCGCCGCGCGCGGGTCGCGATCGAGTGCGGGCGGTACCTCGACCCCGCGCTCGCCGATCCGGCGACACCCGCTGCGATCCGCGTGGAGGCGCTCTCCCGTCTCGGCGACGCTGCCGCCGTGCTGCGCGCGACCGAGGGCGCGGATGAGCTGCCGCTCCTTGCGCTGCGGGCCGAGAGCCTCGCCCGGCTTGCGCGCCGCGACGAGGCGCTCGGAATCGCGAACGGCGACGCCGTCCGCGATGCCCTCGAAGGTTCGCGGAAGGTCGACGAGGTGCTGGCGGCGGTCGAGCTGCGGGCGCTCGCGATCCGGCTCGATGCGACGAAGGCGCGCGAGTACCCGGAGCTGCTGCGCGCGCTCGGCAGGGCCCGCGACACGCTCGACCGGCTTGATCCGCGCATCCGCCTGCGCGAGGCGCAGCTTCTTGCGGAGCGGAACGCGCGTGGCGAGGCCGCGAAGGCGCTGCAGGAGACCCTGCAGCTCTCGCCGCGCTCGGCCGATGCGTGGTACGAGCTCGGACGCCTCGCGCTCGGCGGCTTCGACTTCGTCGGCGCGGCGCGCGCGTCCGCCGCGCTCAGGCGCATCGACCCCATGCATCCGTTCGCGGCGTTCCTCGACGTGCAGGCGCGGCTGCTCTCCGACGACTCCGCGCAGGCGCGCGAACTGCTCGCGCCTGTCCTCGCCCGCGCCGACCGCCCGCGCGAGGCGCTCGCGATGCGCGCGGCGACGGAGGCGGCGCGCTACGACTTCGACGCCGCGCGCGCGACTCTTGCGGAATGGGACGCGCGCGAGCCCGGATCGGCCGATGCGCTGCTCGTCGCCGGCCGGCAGATGGTGTTCGACCGGCAGTACGAGGAGGCCCGCGCGACGCTCGAACTCGCGGCGGCGCGCGAGCCGGCATGGTCGGCGCCGCGTGCGGAGCTCGGGCTCCTGTCGATGCAGGACGGGCGCGAGGCGCGCGCGGTCGAGGACCTCCGGCTCGCGGTCGCGCTCGATCCGCACGACGAGCGCGCGCTCTTCACGCTCAAGCTCGCGGAAGAGCTCGCGGCGTGGAACCGCATCGAGACGAAGCACTTCATCATCCGCCATCCCGACGGCGACGCGGCGCTCGTCGCCGAGCTCCTTGCCGGCGTGCTCGACCCGATGCACGACGAGGTCTGCGGCCGCCTGCGGCACGAGCCGTCGCAGAAGACGCTGATCGACGTGATGCCCGATCACCGCAGCTTCGGCGTGCGCATCACGGGACTGCCGCGCATCCACACCATCGCGGTCTGCACGGGGCCGACGATCGCGATCGAGATTCCCAAGGAAGGCGCGCGCGACAAGCACCTCGGGCTCTTCGATCCGCTCGCCGTGCTGCGGCACGAGTACACGCACACCGTCACGCTCTCGATGACGAGGAACCGCATCCCCCACTGGCTGACGGAGGCGGTGGCGGTCGCGCTCGAGGACACGCCTCGGACCTTCGAGAACTGCCTGCTTCTCGCCGATGCGTGGCGCAAGGGCCGCCTCTTCGATCTCGACTCGATCAACTGGGCGTTCATCCGCCCCGAGCAGCCGAGCGACCGCGGGCAGGCGTACGCGCAGGGCCGCTGGATGGTCGAGTACATGGAGAAGCAGTACGGATGGGACGCGATCCGCGCGCTCCTCAACTCGTACGCCGACGGAATCAGCGAGGAAGCGGCGCTGCAGCGCGCCTTCGGCGTCTCGCGCGATACGTTTTTCGCGGGATTCCTCGCGTGGGCCGCGGGCGAGGTGCGCGCGTGGGGCATGGATCCGCAGCCGTCGCTGCGCGAACTCGCGCTCGAGCTCGTCGAGGGCGACGAGTCCGCCGAGGCGAAGATGGCCGAGGCGCAGTCGGCGCGGCTCGCGGCCGTCGCCGAGGCGTGGGCCGACGCGATCGGCAGACCGGGCTCGACGCGCTTCGCCCTGCGCGGCAAGCAGTGGCCGCCGTCGCCGATGCCGCCGGTCGAGCTCGACGACGCGACCGTGCGCGCCTTCCTCGCGCGGTTTCCCGATCACGCGGATCTCGTCGAGATCCTGCTGCGCCGCGCGCAGGGCAGGTCCGGCATCGAGGCCGAGGAGACGCGCGCGCTGCTCGAGCGCTACGCAGCGCTGCGGCCGGTCGACCCGTTTCCGCACCGCGTGTGGGCGCGCCTTGCGACGGGCGCCGGGGACCTCTCCGCGGGCGGCGACGATGCGGCGCTCCGGCATCTGCGCGAACTCGACCTCCGCGCCGACAAGGACAACATCTACGCGCTCGCGATCGCGCGCAACCGCCGCGCCGCGAGCGACATGGCCGCGGCCCTCGCGTCCGCGGAGCGCGCCGTGCGCATGAACCCCTTCGACGCGTCGGTGCGCGAGCTTGCGGCGGCGATCGCGGTCGAGGCAGGGCGGCTGCCGGTCGCCCGCGTCCATGTCAGGGCGCTCACGGTGCTTGAGCCGGACCGGGAGATCCACCGCCGTCGGCTCGAGCGGGTCGATGCCCTGCTCGGTGGAGGGGCGCAGGCCGCCCCAGGCGCCGAGAAATAGCGGCGGCGGACCGCTGCATCGGGCGATGGTTCCGCCGGGAGGCCCGTCCGTGGCCGGGACCGCGGCCCGAATCGGAGCCGTTCCCTTTGGATTCCAAGGGTTTGGCTGTACCTTTCCTCGGAGAATGACGGGGAGGGGTCGTCGCCATCGACGTCTCCCGAGTCCAGACGGTTCACGAGAGGACACAGCATGCAGATTCGCAAGTCGGGCCCCGCAGCGGCCTTCGTCACCACAGCCTCGCTCCTCGTTGGTGCGTGCGCGCACGCGCAGTCGTTCGACTGCAGCGTCAACTCGAAGGCAAGCTCGGTCTCGCAGGCGACGACCATCACGGCGCCGTTCAGCGGAACCCTCATCGGCGACTTCGACGCGGTCAACAACCCGACCGGCACCCAGACCCGCCCCGGCCTCTTCGGCGGAAGCGGCAACCAGCCGATTCCCTACACGGCCAGCTTCGTGCTCGATGGCGAACTCGTCTCGAATCCGCTCGGCACCTTCGCGATCGACGTCGATGCCGAAGGCCTCGCCGTCTCGATCTCGGGGCTGTCGGTCGATCTTCTCGGCGCGAGCATCGCGACGCTGCCGGCGACCGTGAACATCAACTACACGACGTTCCGCACCTTCTCGCCGAACTCGCTCTTCCCGGGAGGCGTGACCATCCCGGTGCCGATCGGCGACGCGACCATCTCCGAGCTGCAGGCGTTCCAGAACACGAAGGCGGCCCCCGGCGTGCTCACGCCGGTGAAGGGCGGCGGCTACTCGTTCACCGCCGCCGTGCCGGTTGACCTCGTGCTGTCAGCGGAGGTGCTCGGCGCGCCGGTTGCCGAGAAGTCGGTGATCCCAGGCCTGCTTCCGATCAGCGGGACGCTGCAGTTCACGCCCGCCGGCATCTCGTTCAGCTTCTCGATCTCGGGCAGCGACTCGCAGACCCAGCCGATCACCGACGGCGCCTTCACCAACCAGCCGCTTGCGCTTCCGACCGTCATCCCGACCGGCGGCACGGCGAACCTGCTCATCAGCGGCACGGTGACCGAGGTCTCCACGACCACCAACCTGACCGCCACCATCGTCGGCACCGGCACAGCGCCTGCGGTCCCGGGCGACCTCAACGGCGACTCGGTCGTCAACGGGAACGATGCCGCGCTTCTCCTGAACAACTGGGGCGGCACGGGCGTCGGCGACATCGATGGCGACGGCAGCGTCGGCGCTTCGGATCTGGCAATCCTCCTCTCAAGCTGGACCTGATCGAAGCGTGTCCGCGGACAGGTCCGCGCCTATCGTCGGACTGCATGGGACGCTTCGACACCATCGCCCGTAGAACGTTGCTCGCGACCGCCATCGGGTTCGCGACCGCTGCGCCTGTTTCGGCGCAGGAGACACCGCTCACGTTCAGCGGTCTCGTCACGTTCGTCCTGCCAGAGCCGTTCTTCCCGACGATGTTCCGCGTGCGCGACCTCGACGGCGACGGGCTCGTCGACCTGGCCCTGGCGGGTCGCGATCCCGAGAATCGGCTCTTCACGCTGAAGGGCGGCCCGGGCGCCACCTTCACCATCCTGCAGACGCTCGAGACGGACGGCTTCACCGACTGGCTGGAACTCGCGGACCTCGACGGCGACGGTGTCGAGGACCTGGTGACGGCGTGGAAGGGGGACGCTCCGCGGCTTGTCTATCACCGCGGGATCGGAAACGGCCAGTTCGAGCCCGCCGTCGTGCTCGCGGGTGTCGAGATGGGCATGGGCCGCGACCCGCAGGGCGTCGCGGTGGGCGATTTCGACGGCGACGGCGATGCCGACGTCGCGCTGAGCCTCTACTCGGGGCTCCACGTCGACGTCTTCAGCAACAACGGTCTCGTCGCGGGGAAGCCCGTCTTCGAGCGCACGGGCCGGGTGCGCCTCGGGACGTTCCTTGGCGGGCTGTCGTTCCCGCGCGTGCTGTTCGCCGCGGATGTCGACGGCGACAAGGACCTCGACCTCGTCGTGAACGAACTCGGCGGCGGGCGGCTTGCGATGATCCGCAACGAGGGCGGCCGCTTCGTCCGCGCCGTCGAGACCCGCGCACCGAGGATCGGCGACGAGCGGCCCGGCATCTCGAGCCTGCAGCTTGTCGACCTCGACGGCGACGGGGATCTCGATGCCGCGCTGCCGGGGCTTCTGATCGCCAGCGCGCAGAAGGTGGTCGCGTTCCTCAACGACGGCTCCGGCGGATTCGCCGAGCGCGCCGTCGGAACGGGTGCCGACATCGGCTATGCCTTCGCGATCGCCTGCGCCGACTTCGATGGCGACGGCGACCTCGACGCAGTGACGGGCCAGGCGCTCCCCGGTGGACTCGCCGTGCTCAGGCGGGTGAATTCCGCTGCGTTCGACTTCGAGGTCGATCTCGCGCCGCAGTTCGGGAGCTTGATCAGGCATCTCGAGGCCGCCGACGTCGACAACGACTGCGATCTCGACATCATCGGGATCGACGGCCCGGGGCGCATGGTCTTCGTCCGCCGCAACACCACGCCGCAGCAGTCCGGTTGCGGAGGCCTCGCGGACGCCGCCATGCGGGGCGAGGATCCCGCCGTCGAAGGCCCCGCACCTACTCCCAAGGGTCTCGCCCGCGAGCCGGTCGCGAAGCATGACTTCGACCAGGACGGCGTGCACACGGCATCCGACATCGCCGTCTGGCTCAACGGCCTGCGCCGTGCGCCCGTTTCGGTGTCGGGAGCGGCCCCAGTGTCGTCCCCAGTGTCGTCCCCAGTGTCGTCTCCAGTGTCGTCTCCAGTGTCGTCCCCAGTGTCGTCTCCAGTGTCGGCCTCAGCCCGTTCGCCGGTCTCGTCCGCGCCATCGCGCTCGAAGGAGGCGAAGCCATGAAGCGCCTTCTTGCGGGCTTGGCGATGACGGCCGCCTGTGGCGTCGCGCAGGCACAGTGCCCTGCGCCCGGCGACTGCCGCGAGGTGCACGAGACGCCCGGATGCGAGATGCCCGAGTGCTGCGAGCTCGTGTGCATGGCGAATCCGTTGTGCTGCGACTTCACGTGGGACGAGGTCTGCGTCGAGATCGCGCTGAAGGAGTGCGAGGGGATCAACTGTCCCTCGGAGGGAGCGTGCGACGAGCCGCACGCGACCCCGGGTTGCGACGACTACACCTGCTGCGACCTGATCGTGACGATCGACCCGTGGTGCACCTTCGCGTCGTGGGACGAGGTCTGCGCGCGGCAGGCATCGCTCTACTGCGGAAAGCCGACGTGCACCATCGCCGCATCGACAGCACCAGAAGAGGGCGAGCCATGCTACGACCGGCTGAACGACGGCTGGGGGATCGGCGCGGTGACCCCGCGCATCGCGGTCGGCTGCGGCTCGCAGCTGCGCGGTCGGACCGTCGCCGGCGGGCCGCGCGACCTCGAGTGGTTCAACCTCGACGGTGCTGCACGCGCCCGTTACCGCGTCACCGTCGAGGCCGAGTTCGCTGTTGAACTCCAGTGCCTCCTCGGCGGCGAGGATGGCCCGAACGAAGTTCGTTGGCTTGCGCCGCTTGGACTCTGCGACGGCGAGCGTCGGGTGAACTTCATCGCGCCGGCGGGCACGGTCTCGCTGATCCTCGGCATCGGAGACGAGGATCGTTCGTGGCGAAGCGGCGTCCAGTGCGACGAGATCGACCCCGACAACCCGCCCGACCCCGATGACCCTCCGCCGGTGCAGGTGACAGGCACCCGCTGGCTGGTCCGGCTCGACTGCCTCCCGCTCGGCGACATCGATGGCGATGGAAGCGTGGGCGCTTCCGACCTTGGAGCGCTTCTGAACGCATGGGGCCCGGTCGACCCTGGCGTCGCGGTCGATCCGCTGACCGCCGACGCCGATCTCGACGGCGACGGCACGGTCGGAGCGCAGGATCTCGCCCTGCTTCTCGGTACCTGGTAGGCCCGGGCTGTCCCCCGCGCCGTCCCCGCGCCGTCCCCGCGCCGTCCCCGCGCCGTCCCCGCGCCGTGATTCCAGACTGCTTCCGCCGATACTGCCAACGGCGGTCGACGGAATCCCCGCGATCGTGCATCCATCGGACGCAACGCGAGTGGGTACCTGCAAGTCATGAGCGATCGCACCACCAACCCGTCGGACGAAGGCGCCG
>JBIKWD010000254.1:0-4083 GCA_044356505.1 Phycisphaerales bacterium | reverse complement strand
CGCTTGAGGTCGGCCTCGCGGGAGTCGATCTTCTGCTCGCGCTGACCGATCGACTCGAGCTTCTTGTCGAGGGTCTCCTCGCGCTTGGCGGCGCGGGCGAGGCTCTCGTCGAGCTTGGCCTGCGTGGCCTTCGACTCGCGGTCGAGGGCCGCGCGCTTCTCGGACGCCTGCTTTTCGGCGGCGAGCTCGATCTCACGGGCCTTCTTCTCAGCCTCGCTGCGGACCGCGTCGGCGGTGAGGTCGGCCTGCGCCTTGGCGTCCGCGATCATGCGGTCGGCCTCGGCGCGGGCGGCCTTGAGGCCGCGTCCCGAGGCGAAGGTCAGGATCACGATGCCGACGACTGCGCCGACGACGAGCGCGATGCCCGAAGCGATGAGGAGAGCGGTGACGCCGAAGTCACCGTTCGAGTTCTGGAGAAGGATGGTCACGCACGCCTCCTGACAAGTAGATACCCGCCGGGTGCGTCATGCACCCGCCAAGCGAACGGCGTTCGAGATCATCCAGCTGGCCCGCTTCAGCGCTTTCCTGCACCCCATCCCGCTGTGTTCACGGCGTGCAAAGACGCGTGCTCGCAGGCCTGCGCCTGGCGGGGAAGATGTTGAAGGGTCGAAACGGTCACGGTTCGGAACTTCTAGGTGCCGCCCCCCGAGAGGGGCGACCGTGGTCTGGAACGATCTATCTCAGGCGTGTCCGGAAGGGACGAACCCGAGGGTGCTTGCGCACCTGTGAACGGTCTCGAACGGCTTGGCCTGTTCGACGAGCCGAAATGGTTCGGGGGGCACAGAACGCCTCCCGGCCCGCATCCGCGGACAAGGGGAAGTATCGGGGTCTGGCGGCGTGTGTCAAGGTAGGATTCGCATTCCTGATGTCCCCGGTCCTCAACTGGCTCTCCAACCTGCTCCCGACCAACCCGATCGCGGTCCGCATCGTCTCGGGCGGCTCGAAGCGGTCCCGGCACCTCCTGCTGCGGTCGGGCTACCTCGCCATCATGATCTCGATCCTGCTGATCGGGCTCCTGGGGGGCGACAGCACCATGAAGCAGCTGGCGATGCGGGGGGCGAGCGCGTTCTCGGTCGTTTCCTTCGGACAGGTCGCCCTGATCTGCGTGCTGACCCCGATCTTCATGGCGGGCGCCATCGTGCAGGAGGCGAGCCCGCGGACGTGGGACATCCTGCTGACGAGTCCGCTCTCGAACCTGCAGATCGTCCTCGGAAACCTGTTCGGCCGGCTGTTCTTCGTGCTGGCGCTCCTCTTCTCGACGTTCCCGCTCTTCGTGCTGACCCAGATGTTCGGCGGCGTGCCCGGCGAGGCGATCTTCACGAGCTACGCGATCGCAGCGTCGAGCGCCCTGATCGTGGCGACGACGGCCGTCACGCTGTCGGTGACCCGCAGCGCGGGCAAGCGCGCGGTCTTCGTCTTCTACGCGGCGGTCGTGATGTACCTCTTCGTCACCTACGCGGCGGACGCGTACCTGCGCACCCAGGTCCTGATCGGCGTCGGCACCGGCGCCTCGCAGACGACGATCCTGACGGCGTTCAACCCGTTCCTCGCGCTCGAGAGCGCTCTGAGTTCGACGACCTACGTGCCCTACACCGAGTCCGCGGTCCCGTTCACGCCGCTCGCACCGCTCTACACCGCGCCGGCGACGAGCTTCTGCGTGCTCTGCGCGACGGCGAGCCTCGGCATGATGCTCTGGTCGACGCTGCGCCTGCGCGTCATCGGCACACGCGGCCCGCGCGTGTCGTGGTGGCGGGCGCTGCTCGGAACGGGCGCCGGCGCGACCGGCACGCGCGAGTCGAGGCGCGTGGGTTCGAACCCGATCGCGTGGCGCGAGAACATGCTGCGCAGCCAGTCGATCGGAGGAATGTTCGGACGCTGGGCGTTCCTCGCGATCGGCGCGTGCGTCGGCATCGTGCTCTGCGGCCTGCACAAGCAGGGCACGATCTCCTCGAACGAGCTGAGGCTCGCGCTGCTCGGCATCGTCGGCGCCGAAGTCGTGGTGATCCTGCTGACCGCCGTCAGCCTGAGCGCGACCGCCGTCAGCCGCGAGCGCGAGGACGGCACGCTCGACATCCTGCTCACGACGCCGATCCAGCCCGGCCCGTATCTCGCCGGCAAGCTCCGCGGGATCGTGCAGTTCCTCGTGCCGATGCTGCTCGTGCCGTTCGTGACGCTCGGCTCGGTGTCGCTCTATGTGCTCTTCAACGGCTTCGGCGCGGCGCAGGGCGTGAACGTGACCGAGCAGCTCGGCTTCGCGGCCGTGACGCTGCCGGTGGTCCTGCCCGAGGGGGCGATCCTCGTGCTTCTCAACCTCGTCGCCGCCACCAGCTTCGCGATCATGATCGGCCTCCAGTGGTCGCTGCGGACCAAGGGCACGATCGGCTCGGTGATGGCTGCGGTCGGCGTGCTCGGCGGAATCGGCCTCGTGCTCGGCTTCTGCGCGGGTGCGCTTGGCGCGAACATCCCCTACGTCGGCGCCGCCGCCGCGGCCGCGAGCCCGATCAACATGCTCTTCGCGACGGTCGATCCCGCGCAGGCGATCACGGACAGCCTCGAGGATCCGCGCGCGGCCCGCGCGAGCCTCGTGGTCGGGACCATCGCGGCCACCGTCATCTACGGTGCCGCCTGCTTCGCCATGCACGCGGCCATGAAGAAGAACTTCATGATGGTGGTGCGGCGCCTCGCCGGCACGAGCTGAGCCGCCGGCCGTGACGGCGTGACCGGGAAAAGTGCGCGAGCAATCGCAAACCCGGGGTGAATGCGCGCGCGGCGAGACGCGTCGATGGGCGTTGTCATGTACCGTGCCGCGCGTGCCGTTCGCGCGAACCTGTTCGCCAGCCGGCCAACTCCGGAGACCACCATGAGCCTGTTCATCTCGACCGTCGCCGCCACCTGCATCGCCGCTTCCACCTTCGCCCTCGCGCCCGCCTCGGATCTTCCGAAGCCGACCGAGGGCGTGTCGCTCACGGTCTACTCGTCGGCCGACCCCGCGGGCTTCAACCCGCAGCAGTTCATCCAGCAGCAGCGGATGAGCGGCATGGAGAACATCTGGGGCGTGCCCGGCTACGGCGTGGTGAAGGTGGTGCGCAAGGTCGCCGTGCCGAAGGGAACCGGCACGCTTGCGTTCACCGATGTCGCCGCGTGGATCGACCCGACCACCGTGTCGTTCACCGATCTCGACGACCCGTCGACGAGCGTGCTCGAGCAGAACTTCCAGTTCGACCTCGTGAGCCCGACCAAGCTGATGGAGCGCTACGTCGGCCGCGAGATCACCGTGGCCGTGACGATGGGCGACGGAGTCTCGAACGTGACGGGCGAACTCCTCAGCGCGAACCAAGGACAGCTCGTCCTCAAGACGAAGGACGGCGTGCGCATCCTCCCGGCGCACAGCGCGCAGGTGCAGCTCGGCGAGCTGCCCGGCGGGCTCCTCACGAAGCCGACGCTCCTGTGGAAGCTCGCAAGCGAGAAGGGCGGCGACCACCTCGTCCGCACGACCTACCAGACGAACGGCATGACCTGGCGCGCCGACTACAACATCGTGATCGACGGCGAGGACAAGACCGGCAGCATCTCCGCGTGGGTCACGCTCATGAACCTCTCGGGCGCGTCGTTCCCGAACGCCGAGCTCAAGCTCGTCGCGGGCGATGTGCAGAAGGTCGAGTCGCAGCCGAGGATCATGGGCCGCGGAGCGCGCATGGAGGCGATGGCGATGGCCGACGCGGGTGGCTTCCAGGAGAAGGCGTTCGCCGACTTCCATCTCTACACGCTGCCGCGCCGCACCGATGTCGAGCAGAACTCGACGCAGCAGATCGCGCTCTTCCCGTCGGTCGACGGCTTCAAGCTGAAGCGCGAGCTCGTGTTCAACTTCACGGCCGACATCGGCGGCATGGGCCAGCCGATGACCGACCGCGACTTCTTCGGCAGCACCCAGAAGGGAAAGCCCTCGATCTTCGTCGCGTTCGAGAACAAGGAAGACAACTCGCTCGGCATGCCCATGCCCGCCGGCAAGATCCGCTGCTATAAGATGGACGACGCCGACGGCACGCTCGAGTTCATCGGCGAGGACATCATCGGCCACACGCC
>JBIKWD010000079.1:0-14209 GCA_044356505.1 Phycisphaerales bacterium | reverse complement strand
GCCGAGATAGGTCTCCTCGAGGAGCCCCCCCGAGACGCTCCGCGCGAGCGCGTCGTAGACGGCGCTCTCCGCCTCGTAGTCGAAGGCGCGGTAGAGATTGGCCTGCAGCGACTCGAAGGTCGCGGCCGCCTCGGCCTCCGCGAGGAGGCGCGGCGCGCGCGTGCCGAGCGCGAGGAACGCGGGCCCGGTCGGCCGCAGGACGAGGACGACGACCGCGGCGAGAAGCCCCGTGCCGAGCGCGACGCGCGGCGGCCTGCGCGCAATGGCGGCCGTCGCGAAGCCCACGACGAACACCGCGACCGCGAGCGTCGCCCAAGCGGGGACGAGCGGCTCGGGCGGCGGCGGCTTGGGCACGCGCTCGAGCCGCGCTTCGATTCCGCCCGCCGGCCGATGCCACGTGAAGCCGGGTTCCACGCGGGTGAACGTGTGCTGCGAGCGGAGCCCGTCCGCGGTCCACTCGGAGGCGATCACGAGCGGCGGCTTCGAAGGCAGGACCGACAGAAGGTCGGGCGGATAGGCGGGCCACACGACCGACACCGTGTCGGGCGGACTCTTGAGCGGGTATCCGAGCGAGAACTCGACCTTGCGGAGGCCGCGCCAGCCGCTGATCGGGAAGAGCGGCAGAAGCACCTCGTCCGGGTCGTTCAGCCGGAGGTCGCGCAGGATCGGCGCCACGCGCACGCCGTCGACCTCGACCGGCATCTGTGCGGCGAAGTACGCCTCGAGCCGGGGCGCGAGCGCGCCGAGCTCCGACGGATCGATGCGCTCCTCGTCCTCGCGCGGCGCGTCGAGCATCCAGTCGAGGAACACGAGATTCATCGAAAGCGATGCGGTGAAGGCGTCGTTTTCCAGTCGGAAGCGAAGGTCGACGTGCGGGCCGTCCTGCGGGTGAAGCGCGCAGGCTGCGGAAATCCCGCTGCTTTCGCGGGAGGAGACAGATCCGGGCGCGGGCAGCGTGGTACAAATTGAAATCCCCAGCGCCGCCGCCGCGCCCCAAGATGGAGCAACCGATGACCACCACCCGAGAGAACAGCGCCCCCGCCTTTCGCACGCTTCCGTCGATGCTGACCGGTCTGGCGCTGTCATGGACCTTCATTGTCGCGACTCCGGCGGTCCTTGCACAGGAGTCCGGCGCGGCCGCTCCCGAGGCCCCCGCGGTTGCCGACGGGGCAGTCCGCGGCGGCCCGAAGATCCACGAGGTGATCGGTGCGTCCGACCCGTACGTGCAGGCCTTCAACGAGCACCTCACCATCCTCGCGAGCCCGTGGATGGAGGGGCGCCTTCCCGGCACGCGGGGCATGGAGCGCGCCAAGGACTACATGGAGGACCACTTCCGCAAGGCGGGGCTGCTTCCGGCGTTCCAGCCCTCGGATGGCGGCGCGAAGACGTATCGCCAGCCTTTCTCGCTCGGTTCGCAGCGCGAGGTCACCGACGAGCGCATGTCGATCCTGTGCGGCGGCCAGGAAGTCGCGCTGGTGATGGAGCGGGACTTCCGCTTCACCTCGCTCGGTCGCGAAGGCTCGGCCGAGGGCGAGCTCGCGTTCGTCGGGTACGGGATCGACGACGGCCCCGACGGCTACAGCAGCTTCGCGGAGGGCCACTCCCTCGAGGGCAAGATCGCCCTCGTCCTGCGCTTCGAGCCGATGGACGCGTCCGGCAACAGCCTCTGGTCAGGCGGCGCGGGCTGGTCGGGGCGGGCAGGATTCCAAGGCAAGATCGCGGCGGTCGCACGGCGCAATCCTGCCGCGATCATCGTCGTGAACACCCCGGGCGCCAACGATCCGCGCATCACGAGCCTCGGCACGGGCGGCGGCCGGGCGATGGCCGACGTCCCCGTCTTCATGGTCAGCACCGAGGCGGGCGAACGCCTCGTCGCGGCCTGCGACGGCGAGAAGCGCACGCTGATGGATCTCCGCAGGCTTGCGGACGCACAGGAGGCGGGCGCTCCGCGCAGCTTCGACCTCGCCGGCTCCAAGGTGTCGGTCGGCGCGGCCGTCGACGAGAAGCCGCTCCGCTGCGAGAACATCGTCGGCCTGCTTCCGGGCCGCGGCGCGCTCGAGAAGGAAGTGATCGTGATCGGCGGCCACCTCGACCACCTCGGCCAGGGCGACTTCGGCTCGCGCGAGGGCCCGGGCAAGCTGCATCCCGGCGCAGACGACAACGCCTCGGGCTCCGCGGGCATCATCCTGCTCGGCGACATGCTGAAGAAGCTCTACGACGCGGAGCCCGCCGAGACGCCGCTGCGCACGATCGTCTTCATGGGCTTCACCGCCGAGGAGAGCGGCCTCAACGGCAGCCGCCACTACGTCGACAACCCGATCTACCCGATCAAGGACACGGTCCTGATGATGAACTTCGACATGATCGGGCGCATCAAGGACAACCGCCTCGCCGTGACCGCATCGGGCGGCAAGGGCATCAAGGAGTGGGCGGAGACGTTTTACCCGTCGTCGGGGCTCACCGTCGTCGAGCGCGGCGCGGGCGGCGGCGGCAGCGACCACGCGAGTTTCCTCGCGGTCGGCGTGCCGATCCTCTTCGCGATCATCGCCGACTTCCACGACGACTACCACACCTCGCGCGACGTGTCGGAGCTCATCGACCGCGAGGCGTCGGTGCTGGCAGTCAACCTCTGGCGCGAGCTCGCGTGGGACATGGCGAGGCGGCCGCAGCGGTTCGAGCCCGAGTCGGCGGGCGGACCGATGCGCGCACAGCCGATGCGGGTCCGGGTCGGACTGCGCACCCGCGCCGTCGACGATGCGTCGGGGCTCGAGGTCGTCGACGTCACCAAGGACGGAAGCGCCGCCAAGGCCGGCATCGAGAAGGGCGACAAGATCGTCAAGTGGAACAAGAAGGACATGGCCGACCGCGAGGCGTTCGTGGCCGAGCTGCGCCTCCACGAGCCGGGCGAGACGGTGCAGTGCGTCGTCATGCGCAACGGCGAGGAGAAGACCTTCTATGTCACGCTCGAGGCCGCCCGCAGCAACCAGTGACGCGCGCGGCCGTCAGAGCCGCCTGAGCTCGTCGCGCAGGATCGCGGCGAGTTCGTAGTTCTCCGCGCGCACGGCAGCCTCGAGGCGCGCCTCGAGCTCGCCGCGCAGCGCAGGCGGCAGCTGCGGCACCAGCGACTCGCGCAGCGTCCGCAGCGCGCGGACGTCGGTCAGCGCGTCGAACTCGCCGTCGATACCGATCCGTTCCGCCTCGAGCCGCAGCAGGTCGAGTCCGCGCTCGATGGCCGCCGAGGCGTCGCGCTGACGACCGACCTTCACGAGGGCTGCGACCATCGCCCGGGTGCGGAGGACGACGACCGAGAACCTCGCGCTCTCGGCCCACTCCCGCTCCGCCTTCGGGGCCGCCTCCGCGAGTTGCGTCAGCGACTCGAGGATCGACTCCGTGTCGCGGAGAGCCCGCATGGGGTCGCCGGCGGCGAGAAAGGCCACCGCCCGCTGCTCGAGCTGCGCGACCTCGAGGCGCCCTGCGGCGGCCCCTGCCGCGCTGGAGAGGCTCCGATCGGGCCCGAACGCGCTTTCGAGGCCATCCGGGCGGCCATCGCACTCCATCTGGAGGAGCCCGAGTTCGACCCGCACCTGGAGCACCTCGCGGCCGTCGTCGGTCCGCACCAGCCGCGCCCGGACCCGACCCGGCTCGTACGGGAAGCCGCTCAGCAGCGGACCCAAGTCCTGCCCGGGCGATCCTTTGGGTTGGGGGTCCTGCGTGGTCATTCGTCGCTCCGACGCCCTGCCTCCGACGCCCCGAACACGACGCCACGCCGGGGCCGTTCACCCTAGGAGACCTGCCGCGCCTGGGCGAATCGCACGGCCCCCGACCCAGGGAAGATCGGCAGCGCATCCGCCGACCTAAACCAAATCTTCGCCACGTCTTGCACGATCGGAACCCGACCTCCTTGACAGCCCGTATATGCTGTGAAGAGTCGGCATGGCTGAGCCGACCCACCGAATGGAGGTTGTGTTCCACGGTCACGTGACCTGGTTCAGGGCGCGCATGCGTCGATGCGAACCCGGTCACGCTGAGAGTCCGCCCACACGGAAGTGCGGCGTCAAGGGATCGGAAGGGACCCGGTGCATCGCATCGCGTCGCTTCAAGTGCGCATTCGTCTTCGCGCATCGCTCCTTGGCGCAGTCATCGTGGGTCTCTCGGTCCTCGCGCCGCGTCTTGGCGCAGGTCCGTCCGTGAACGCATGTGTGTGCTCGTCGGTTCCAGCGTGCGCCCGAGGTGCCGTGCACGCGAGAGCGAGGTTTTCATGGGTCGTTCCTCACTTCAGTCAGACCTTCAGCTCTACCTGCGCCAGATCAACGAGGTCCCCCTCCTCAACGCCGAGGAGGAGAAGACCCTCGGATGGCGCATCATCAACGACAACGACTGCGCCGCGAAGGAGCGGATGATCCGCGCCAACCTGCGCCTGGTCATCTCGATCTCGAAGAACTACGTCAATCGCGGGCTCTCGCTCGCCGACCTCATCGAGGAAGGCAACATCGGCCTCATCCGCGCAGTCGAGGGCTTCGACCCCGCGCAGGGCGCGCGCTTCTCGACCTACGCGTCTTGGTGGATCAAGCAGGCGATCAAGCGCACGCTGATCAACGCCGTGCAGCCGATCCACATCCCGGCCTACATGGTCGACCTGATCGCGCGCTGCAAGGAAGCGTCGCGCCGCCTCGAGGAGAAGCTCGGGCGGCATCCGTCGGTGCAGGAACTTGCCGACGACCTGAAGATCCCCGTCCGCAAGCTGAACGTCGTCCGCCGCGCGCTCAAGGCCTACAACGCGCCGAGCCAGTCGCCCGGGGGCGAGTCGGGCGAAGGCGCAGAGCTGCACGAGCTCTTCGAGGACCACCGCCACGGCAAGCCCGAGGAATCGGTGACGAAGCGCGAGGAGTTCATGCTGGTGCTGCGGCTCCTCGACCAGATCGACGAGCGCGACGCGCGCGTGATCCGGCTCCGCTACGGCCTCGAGGGGAAAGAGCCGCTGACGCTCAAGCAGATCGGCCGCGAGGTCGGCCTCACGCGGGAGCGCGTGCGCCAGATCGAGGTCGAGGCGCTTCGGCGCCTGCAGGCCAAGATGAACGAGGATAAGCCGCTGCGGTTCCTGCGCCAGATGATGCAGGAGCGCTCGGACCAGGGTCCGGCCGCGCAGCGTGGCGGCCGCGACGACGAGCCGACGCGTTCGCTGCCGCGGTCGATCCCGATCCAGCGCCGCGGGCTTGCCTGAGCGCTCGCAACCTGCTCGCTTTGGCGCGAACAGCGCAAGCAGGTGTTGGCGCGGCCGCGGCTTCAACACGAGCGCAAAGCGCGAGCACTGAAGCGCGAGCACTGAAACGCGAGCACTGAAACGCGAGCACTGAAACGCGAGCACTGAAACGTAAGAGTCGGCTCGGGCTACGCCCTCGACTCTCGATCCTTCACGCTCGATCCCTCACGCGCGATCCTCGACTCTCACACCTTCGTCACGAACGGCAGCTTCGTCGCCACCGCGGGCGTCGTGCCCTTGCCGGCGAGGTCGATCTCGAACTGCGTGCCCTCCGCGGTCATGGCCGCGGGCACGTACGCCATCGCGATGCCGCGGTCGAGGGTCGGCGAGATGCACCCGCTCGTCAGCTCGCCGACGACCTGCCCGCCCGAGAGGACCTGCATCCCCTGCCGCGGCGACCGCCGGCCTTCGACGAACAGCCCGACGAGCCTGCGCTTCGGCCCCTCCGCCTTGATGCGGCGCAGCGCCTCCTGCCCGATGAAGGTGCCGGTGCGCTCGTCGTCCGCCCCGCCGGTCATGCCTTTGTCGAACTTGACCGCGAACTCGAGCCCGGCGGAGACAGGGTCGAGTTCCTCCGTGATCTCGTGGCCGTAGAGCGGCATCCCGGCCTCCATGCGCAGCGTGTCGCGCGCGCCGAGCCCGACCGGCTTCACCACGCTCGTCTCGCTGCCCATGTCCTTGAGCACCATCCCGAGCGCGAGCTTCGCCATCGAGGACGGCAGGATCACCTCGACTCCGTCCTCGCCCGTGTAGCCGGTGCGCGAGACGAGCAGCTTGATGACGACGAGGTTCTTCACCATGAAGCGGTAGCGCTTCATCGAGGGGATGGTCGAGGACATCTTCGAGATCAGGTCCATGGCCTTCGGCCCCTGGATGGCGACCATCGCGGTCGACTCGGTCTCGTCCTCGAGCTTGAACGCGAACTGGCCCTTCGCCTCGGCGAAGTGGCCGAGCAGCTTGTGGCGGTTCGCGGCGTTGCACACCATCAGGTACTCGTCTTCGTCGACGCAGTAGACGAGCACGTCGTCGCGGCAGCCGCCGTTTGCGTTGCAGACGAGCGAGTAGCGCACCATCCCGGGCTGCATGCCGAGGATCTGCCGGGTGCAGACATGGTCGAGGAACTTGCGCGCGTGGCGCCCGCTGAAGCGCAGGCGGCCCATGTGGGAGACGTCGAAGAAGGCCGCCGACTCGCGGCACTGCCGGTGCTCCTCGATGATCGACCCGTAGGCGATCGGCATCTCGTAGCCGGCGTACTCGACCATGCGGGCCTTGTGCTCGAGATGCAGGGCGTGGAACGGCGTTCGCTTGAGCGTGGCTGCTGCGGTGGTCATGGCGCGAAGGGTACCGACACCGCGCGGTACCTGCTAGGTTCATCGCCGCCACGACCTCGGCCCGAGCCGCTATCCTGCGGAAATGTCCCTTCCCGACAGAGACCGCGCGCGCCAAGGCGTCCGATGGGGCGCGCCCGACCGCGCGCCACGGCGCCTCGCGACGCTTGCCGCGGCCGCGTTGCTCGCGATGCCGCTCGCATCCGCCGCCGCGTTCGGCCAGTCGGGAGCGATCGACGACGAGACGCTCGCAGACCGTCCGATCTCGAAGGTGACCTTCCGCGGCCTCTCCCGCGTCGCCGAGCGCGAGGTGCTCAACAACATCCGCGTCTCCGCAGGGCAGCCCTTCGAGTCGGCCGCCGTGCGCCAGGACGTCGCGACCCTCTACCGCCTCGGACAGTTCGACACCGTCGACGCGATCGCGACGGTCCTTCCCGACGGATCGGTCGAGCTCGTCTACGCGCTCGTCGAGCAGCCGATCGTCCGCGACCTCCAGGTCGTCGGCAACAAGGTCGTCTCAGACCAGGAACTTCGCAAGTCGATCCCGCTCTACGCGGGCGGACCGCGCGACGACTTCCTGCTCGAGCAGGCGGTCACGCGCATCAAGGAGGTCTACCGCAAGCGCGGCAACTACCTCGCCGAGGTGACCGTCGACGAGACGCGTCTCAAGGACACGGGGATCCTGATCCTCCGCATCGTCGAAGGCCCGCGCGTCAAGGTGAAGGAGCTCGAGTTCGTCGGCAACGCGTCGTTCACGGCGCGCGAGCTCGCGTCCGAGGTCAAGACCCAGACCGCGGTGCCTCTCTTCGTGAAGGGCGAGCTCGACGAGGACCGGCTCGTCGACGACGTGGCCGCGCTCGACAAGTTCTACAAGGACCGCGGGTTCGTCGACGTGCGCGTCGACCGCCGCATCGAGATCTCGCCCGACTCGAAGGAGTCCAAGGTCGTCTTCGTCGTGAGCGAGGGGCGCCGCTACCGGCTCCGCTCGGTCGTCTTCGAGGGGCGCGGCGGCGAGGGCCCCGTTCCGCTCGGCGTGTTCGACGAGCGGCAGCTCGAGGACCTGCTCGCCATCCACCCCGGCGACATCTACTCGCGCCTCAAGCTCGACAAGTCGATCGCGAGCATACGCGACAGCTACTACCTGCTCGGGCACGTCGACGTCGAGATCACCGACCGCACCGTGCGCGTCGGCGAGGAGCCCGAGGTCGATCTCGTCCTCTCGATCCGCGAAGGGCCGCGCACGATCGCAGGGCTCGTCAACATCCAGGGCAACTTCCTCACCCGCGACAAGGTCGTGCGCCGTCTCGTGCGCATCCAGCCCGGACGCGTGCTCGACGGCCGCGAGCTCGAGGCCTCGAGGTCCCGCGTGCAGGCCTCGCAGCTCTTCAACGATGTCCGCATCACCGTGCAGCGGCCGCGCGAGGACGAGCAGGATGCGCTCGACCTTCCGCAGGCAGGGCCCGCCGCCGCCGCCGCCGAAGGCGCCGCGGGCGGCGACCCCACCGCGCGCGAACGCGTGGCGATCGTCCGCACCGAGGTGCGCGACATCCTCGCCGAGGTGAAGGAGCGCAACACCGGCAGCGTCAACTTCGGCGTCGGCCTCGGCACCGACTCGGGCGTCTTCGGCGAGATCAGCGTCAGCCAGCGCAACTTCGACATCGACGACACCCCGGAGTCGTTCGACGAGCTCATCGCCGGCCGCGCCTTCCGCGGCGCGGGGCAGCAGTTCTCGATGTCGGTCGCGCCCGGCAACGAGGTGTCGAACTTCTCGATCGACTTCCTCGAGCCGCATCTCCTCGAGACCGACTACGCCTTCCGCGTCTCGCCCTTCTACCGGATCCGCCTCTACGACGACTACAACGAGAACCGCGCCAGCGCCCCGCTCTCGCTCTCGCGGCGCCTCGGCGACTTCTGGACCGTCGGCGTCAACACCGCGCTCACGTGGATCGAGCTCGACGACTTCGACCCCGACACCCCGGTCGAGGTCTTCGACGACCGCGGTCCGACCACGCTCGCGTCGCTCGGCTTCAGCGTGAGGCGCACGGACGTCGACCGGCAGTTCCGCCCGAGCCGCGGATCGGCGTTCGAGTTCTCGGTGAACCAGTTCGTGAGCTTCGACGAGGTCGATCCGTTCACGGTGATCAAGGCCGGCTACACGCAGTTCTTCACGGTGTCGGAGGACTTCCTCGGCCGCCGCTCGACCCTGCGCGTCGCCGCGGACGTCGGCTACATCTTCGGCGACGAGGCCCCGGTCTACGAACGCTTCTACCTCGGCGGCCGCACCTTCCGCGGCTTCAAGTTCCGCACCGTCAGCCCCAAGTCGGTCGCGAACATCGACCCGACCATCCCCGTCGGGAACGACGCGGTCGGCGGCACGTGGCTCTTCTCGCTCGGAACCCAGTTCGAGCAGCCGATCTTCCAGAACTCCTTCAGCGGCGTCGCCTTCATCGACTCGGGCACCGTCACCAACGACATCGGCTTCGACCGGTACCGAGTCTCCGTCGGATTCGGCGTGCGCCTCTACATCCCGCAGTTCGGCCCTGCGCCGCTCGCCTTCGACTTCGCGGTGCCGCTCCTCAAGGAGGACAGCGACGAGTCGCAGGTCTTCAGCTTCTCGGCCGAGATCCCCTTCTAAGAAGCCGTCGGCGCGTCGCCGCGCCTCTCGACGGGGAACACGGCGTCCCGTCGCGGCGTCCGTACAATCCCGGCCCGGGACCCTTCCGGGCACGATCCCGCACCCCCGTCCGACACCCCATCCCGACGCTCTCATCTCGACACTCCCATCCTGAGGATTCACGATGAAGTCCAGTTCAATCGCAGCCTTCGCCCTTGGCTCCGCCGTCGCGATCGCGGCCTTCCTCGCCGGCAACGCCGAGGCCCGCCGCCTCCCGGCCCTCTTCGCGCCGCCGTCCGCGGTCGGCGTTGTCGACATGGCGACGGTGTTCGACAAGCTCGAGGAGAGCGCCGAGTGGGACGTGAGGATCAGGGCGCTCGAGGCGCGCGCGTCCGAGGAGATGTCGAGGCGCAGGGCCGAGCTCGAGGCGCTCGCGAAGGAGCTCGAGGCGATGAGCGACGGCCCCGAGAAGGAGTCGAAGCTCGACTCGCTTCGCCTCAAGCGCCTGCAGATCGAGCAGTGGGCGGGTTTCAAGGAGCTCGAGGTCGACCGCGAGACGAGCCTCAAGTGGCAGGCGGTGTACCGGGCGGTGCGCGAGGGCGCGAAGAAGCTCGCCGAAGCCGAGAAGTACGACCTGATCATCGTCGACGACTCGCGCGTCGAGATCCGCACCCAGCGCGCGCAGAACGCGCCGAGCCTCACGGCGCAGGCCCAGGCGCAGATCGCGCAGCTGCGCGTCCTGCACTCGACACGTACGATCGACGTGACGGAGAAGCTCATCGTCCAGATCAACAACGCGCGCAGCCTCAAGCCGGCCGCGCCAGCCAAGCCCTGACCGGCCTCGATCGCCGGCGTCCACGACCCGAGCGCCCGACGGCGCGATTGCGAGCACCCAATGAAGAACCGAATCCAGACCACGCTTTCGCGCCTCGCGCGCATCGAAGTGATCGCGGCGCTTGCGCTGGTCGCCGCGCTCTCCGCCCACGTCATGCGCCCGCAGGCCCCCGTCGCCGAACCCGCGCGCATCGCGACCATCGACCTCGAGAAGACCTACAACTCGCTCGAGCGCTTCGCCGCCGCGCAGGCTTCGATCAAGGTCGCCGCCGACGAACTTGAGAAGAAGGTCAAGGCGGCGGAGACGATGGTGAAGGACCTCGAGGCGGAACTCGAAAGCTTCCAGCCCGGTTCCGACGCGCAGGCCGCGGCGATCCAGAAGCTGCAGATCGCCGTCGGCGAGTTCCGCGCCGTCCAGGAGTTCTCGCGCGCCAAGCTCGAGCTCGAGCGCGCCCGCGCGCTGCGCGACACCTACCTCGCGATCAAGGACTCGGCCCGCCGCCTCGCCGAGCGCGACGGCTACGACTACATCCTGCTCGACGACTCGCTGCCCGAGATGGACCTGAAGAACGCGACCCAGACCATGCAGCAGATCTCGGCGCGCCGGTTCATCTTCGCGACCCCGAAGGCCGACGCCACCACCGCGCTCGTGGCGCTGATGAACGACGAGTGGAAGGCGGCGAAGAGTGGCTGACGGGGCTTCGCACCGGCAGGCGACATCCGACCGCAGCATCGCCGCGCTCGCAGCGCTTGCCGGCGCCCGCGTCGAGGTCCCCGCCGGCTTCGGCGACGGCGTGGCGCTCGACGCCATCGAGATCGAGGGGCTCAACACCGTCGGCGACGCGGGCCCGCGTGAGCTGACCTTCGTCGGCAGCGGCAAGTACGCGCGGTTCCTCGAGACCAGCAAGGCGCTCGCCGCCGTCGTCTCGAAGGACGTCGAGCTCACGGCGCTGGCCGCGAACCGCGCCATCCTGCGCGTCCCCAACGCCGACAACGCGATGATCGCGATCCTCGACCGGTTCAGGCCGCCGGAGCACCTGCCGCCGATCGGATTCGACCGTACCGCGCGCGTCGATCCGACCGCGCGCATCGGCGAGGGCGCCCGCATCGGCGCGTTCGTGACCGTCGAGCGCGGCGCCGTCGTCGGCGCGCGCGCGACGCTCTTCGAGGGCGTCCGCCTGTACGCAGGCGCGAGCGTCGGCGACGACAGCATCCTTCACTCGAACGTGGTGATCCGCGAGCGGTGCTCGGTCGGAAAGCGCGTGATCCTCGCCTCGGGCGTCGTCATCGGGACCGATGGCTTCGGCTATCGGCCGAGTCCGGACGGCCGCGGAATCGCGAAGGTCCCCCACATCGGGTCGGTCGTGATCGAGGACGACGTCGAGATCGGCGCCAACAGCTGCGTCGACCGCGGCAAGTTCGGGGCCACCCGGATCGGCGCGGGGACCAAGATCGACAACCTCTGCCAGATCGGCCACAACTGCGAGATCGGGCGCTGCGTGGTCATCAGCGGGATGTCGGGCGTGGCCGGCTCGACCAAGATCGGCGAAGGCACCCAGATCGGGGGCGGGGTGGGAGTCGCCGATCACCTCGTGATCGGTCGCGGCGCCCGCCTCGCGGCCCGTTCCGCGGTCATGAACGACGTGCCGGACGGCGAGACCTGGGGCGGGGCCCCCGCGCAGGAGCTCCGCATCGCTTTGCGGGAGATGGCGCTCGTCCGTAAACTCCCCGAGTGGCATCGCCTGCTCAAACACCTCATCGAACCGCAGACGGGGCCCTGACGGCGCCTCCGGCACCAGCCGGCGGATCCGACCCATCCGCCCTGTTGGCCGCCCCGCGCCAGCGCACGTTGGCGCGTCCGGTCACGGTACGGGGCAAGGGCCTGATGCTCGGTGCCGACGCCACCGTCGTCATCCAGCCGGCCCCGGCGCACAGCGGCATCAGTTTCCTTCGCACCGACCTGCAGCCACCGGTCCGCATTCCCGCGACCGTGGAGCATGTCGCGCCGCGCCCGCGCCGCACGACCATGAAGTCGGGCGACGTGACGATCGACACCGTCGAGCACTGCCTCTCGGCGATCATGGGCCTCGGAATCGACAACGCGACGATCGAGATCAATGGTCCCGAGCTTCCGTGCGGCGACGGGTCGGCCGCGCTCTTCGCGGAGCCGATCCTCGAGGCGGGCATCGTCGAGCAGGACGCGCCGCGCAAGGTCTTCAAGATCCGCGAGCCGATCGTGATCGAGGAGCCCGAAGGCATGATCGCGGCGATGCCGTTCGATGCGCCCGGGATGCGCATCGTCTACGACCTCGACTACGGGAAGCAAGGCCATCGGATCCGCCATCAGACCTTCAGCTACAACACCGCCGAAGGCAACTACATCGACGACATCGCCCCCGCGCGCACCTACAGCCTGCGCGAGGAGGCCGAGGCGCTGCAGGCCGCGGGGCTCTGCAAGCACCTCACGCCGCGCGACATCCTCGTGATCGGCGACGACGGCAATCCGATCGACAACGCCTACCGCTTCGACGACGAGCCCGTCCGCCACAAGACGCTCGACGTGATCGGCGACCTCTCGCTCATCGGCGTCCCGATCCAGGGCCGCGTGCTCGCGGTGCGCTCGGGCCACGGCCTCAACCGCAAGCTCGCGATGCGCGTGCGCGAGCAGATGCTCGCCGCCGACCTCCGCCGCACCATCGTGGACGGCAAGGTGATGGACATCCGCGCCATCCAGAAGCTGATGCCACACCGCTATCCGATGCTCCTCGTCGACCGCGTGGTCGAGGTCGAGGGCTCGCGCCGCGCGGTCGGGATCAAGAACGTGACCATCAACGAGCCCTTCTTCCAGGGCCACTACCCCGGCACCCCGATCATGCCGGGCGTCCTGCTCGTCGAGGCGATGGCGCAGCTTGGCGGCCTCCTCCTTGCAAACGTGCTCGAGCACACCGGAAAGATCGCTGTCCTCCTCTCGATCGACCGCGTCAAGCTCCGCAGGCCGGTCGTCCCGGGCGACCAGGTCGTGCTCGAGGCGGAGAACATCCGGGCGACCGCGCGCACCGGCCACCTCAAGTGCCGGGCCCTCGTCGGCGACAAGGTCGCGGCCGAGGCCGAACTCCGCTTTATGATGGTCGACCCGGACATCGAGTGAGCCGCATCGACTGAGCAACTCCGATCGAACGAAGCGCGCGATGCCCTCCATCCACCCAACCGCCGTCGTCGACTCCTCTGCGATCCTCGCAGACGACGTCGTCGTCGGGCCCTGGTGCGTCGTCGGACCGAAGGTCTCGATCGGGCCGCGCACGGTGCTGCGCAACCACGTCGTCGTCGAGAGCCACACGCGGATGGGCTCGGACAACGTCGTCTACTCCTTCGCCTCGATCGGCGGGACCCCGCAGGACCGCAAGTACCGTGGCGAGGAGACCTGGTGCGAGATCGGGGACCGCAACCACATCCGCGAGCAGGTCACGATCCACCGCGGCACGGCCAGCGGCGGAGGCAGGACCACGCTCGGCGACGGAAACCTCCTGATGGTGGGCGTGCACGTCGCGCACGACTGCCGTCTCGGAAACGACATCACGATCGCGAACGCGGTGCTCCTCGCGGGGCATGTCCACGTCGGCACCGGCGCGACCATCGGCGGAAACGCGGCCTTCCACCACTTCGTCACCGTCGGCACGGGTTCGCTCGTCGGCGGGCTCGCGCGTGTCTCGAAGGACGTGCCGCCCTACCTGATCGTCGAGGGATCGCCGGCGCGCATCCGCGGCCACAATCACATCCAGATGACACGGCGCGGATCGTCGAGCGCCGCGATCGAGGCGGTCCGCACCTGCTATCGCCGCCTCTTCTGCGAGGCGGGAGCGACGATGGCCGTCCGCATCGCCGAGCTCCGCGCGGAGTTCCCCGGCGTCGCCGAGGTGCACGAACTGTGCGACTCGCTGCTCGCAAGCGCGGCGGGCGTCCACGGCCGGGCGCTCGAGACGCTGCGGACCGACGACAAGCGCTCCGTGCCCGCGATGTGGCAGCCGACGGTCCGCCCCGAAGGCGCTTCCGCCGAGCACTGAAGGCGCGCGGCGGCTAGGCTCTGTCCCGGGCGCACCCGAACGCCCCTTTCGGCCCGCATAAACCCTAGAAACCTCCCGATTGGCTCAATCGGACCAAAGCACCGACCGATAG
>JBIKWD010000253.1:0-4096 GCA_044356505.1 Phycisphaerales bacterium | reverse complement strand
CTCGCGTATTTCAAGGCGCGCCGGGTCGCCGCGCTTCGGCGCCGAAGGGGGGCTTCGCCGCGGTGGATCCTCGCTGCGGACACCGTTTGCGAGCGCGACGGCGCCGTCCTCGGGAAGCCCGCCGACCGGGCGCATGCGCGCGAGATGATCCGCTCGCTCGCCTCGCGTCGACACGGCGTGCTGACCGGCTGGTGCCTGCTCTCGCCCGATGCGGGGGTCCGGCTCGGGCTCGCGCGGGCGTCGGTCGAGATCGGGTCGATTCCGGCGGAGGAGCTCGAACGTTTCCTGGCGGAAGACCGCTGGAAGGGCAAGGCCGGCGGCTACAACCTGCCCGAGGTGGTCGTCCGCGGCTGGCCGGTCCGCTGCGACGGCGACGAGCACGCGGTCGTCGGCCTTCCGATCCGCGAGATCGCGCCGATCCTGCGGGAGGTGCTCGGAGGGTCGCCGCGATGACGGGCGTCGAACCCGTGCAGGTGGACCCCGCTCTCGCGGGGCGCGAGCTCGGCCCCTGGTTCATGGTGCCGTGGTGGGTCTCGGTGCCGGCCGCCGTCGCGGTCGGAGCGCTCCTCGTCTGGTACTTCGTGCGGCTTGGCCGCGCCGATGTGCCGCGCGGCCGTCGTCTCGTGCGGCGCTCGTCGGTGGTGCTCGCCCTCCTCGCGATCGTCCCGCTCGTGCGCGCGCTCACCTTCGCCCATCCGCACGAGGACCGCGTCGCCTTCGCGGTCGCGTGGTCGAGCGTCCTCCTCGTGATCGTCCTCTGCTTCGTGCTTGCGATCGTCGACGTGATCCTCGTCGCGCACGGGGGCGTGCGGGAGTTGCGCGCGATGCGCCGCGCCGCGTTCGGCGGCAGGCGCGAGGGAGCGCAGGATGGCTGACCCGCGCGGACCGATGCCGCGCTTGCTCGCGCCCGCGTGGTGGCTGATGGCGCGCTGCTACGGGGCCGCGGTCGCCTGGCGAAATGCGCGGTTCGACCGCGGTGGAGGCGTCGAGCGCTTCGAGGCCGCGCCGGTGATCTCGATCGGAAACATGACGGCGGGGGGCACGGGAAAGAGCCCGTTCGTCGCGTGGAGCGCGGCCGTGCTTTCGGACATCGGAGCAAACGCCGTGATCGCGTTGCGCGGCTACGGCGCGACGGCGGCGCAGGAGTCGGACGAGGCGCGAGAGTACGCGCGCGCGGCGCCGGCGGCGCGCGTGGTGGTGGGTGCGCGGCGTCGCGAGGCGCTGTGCACGGCGTTCGCCGCAGGAGGCGCCGACGGCTGGACCGCCTCGGCCGCCGTGCTTCTCGACGACGGCTTCCAGCACCGCCGGCTTGCACGCGACCTCGACATCGTGCTCGTCGACGCGACGAGGCCCGCGCTCGACGGCGACCTGCTTCCCAACGGATGGCTGCGGGAGCCGGCGCGCAACATCGCGCGCGCCGACCTCGTGGTGATCACCAAGGCGCACGACCCGGCCGAGCGCGCCCGCGCCGCCGAACTCGTCGCGCGCGTGCGCGGGCGGCCGCACGACGCGGCGTGCGAGCACGTCTGGAAGTCGCTCGAGGTGCACGCCGACGGCGCTCGGCGCACCGAGCCGGTCGACTGGCTTCGGGGCCGGCGCGTGCTGAGCGCCTGCGCGCTCGGCAACCCGCGCCACTTCCACGGCATGGTGGCGCGGACGACGGGCGTGGCGCCCGCCGAGTTCACGCGCGCCGATCACGCCGCGATGGATCCTCGCGACCTCGAGGCCGCCCGGTCGCGCGCGGGCGCGGAGTGCGTCGTCACCTCGCGAAAGGACTTCGTGAAGTTCGCCGCCGCCATCGCGCGGACGACCGTCGTACCCGACCTGGGGATCTCGTTCCTCGAAGGCGAGCAGCGCGTGCGAGACGCGATCGCCGCCTGCGTCAGCGCTCGAGTCGCTCGTTCGTCCGCGTGACCGACCAGTAGAGGTTGTTGAAGCGGCCGTTGATCGACTGCTGCCGGTCGTAGACGTAGATCAGCGCGTCCTCGGAGACGCGGCGGTAGCTCTCCGTCATCGATCCGAGCCGGTCGTCGGAGCGCGCGAGGTAGAGCGACGAGTCGAACGCCGCGGCGCCGAGGACGAGCGACGGGGAGACAGGGTCGCGCACGACATGCTCCATGCGATGCGGAGCAGCGCATGCGGAGAGCCATCCGCAGGAGGCGAGCCCGAGAACGCGGGCCGCAATCATCAGTTTCTCCACAATGTGTCTCCAGCGGGCGCGCGGGCCTCGCTCGGGATCGGGCCGTGACCGTTTCCCGCTGCGCCTCGACGTCATCGTGACACGCACGGCGGCCGACGCAAGCGGGATGGGTGCGGATTGCGGTCGGTTTCCGGGCGGCTTCGGCGCGCGGCCGCAGCGTCCGAGAGCGTGCGATTGCATCGAGCGGGTCGCAAACTCATGCAGACTCTTGACTTCGGCCGCCCCGAGGTCGGATACTCGGCGGTTGGGACGCACCCAGCACACCATTCCGGTCTTGGACCGCGTGAGGACAGAGATGGCCACGACGACGAAGAAGGATCTCATCGAGCGCGTTGCACAGGAGACGGGTCTTCCTCGCGCGGATGTCCGTCGGGTGACCCAGAGCTTCCTCGAGCAGGTCATCGATGAACTCGCGAAGGGAAACCGCCTCGAGTTCCGCGACTTCGGCGTCTTCGAGATCCGCGAGCGCGCCGGCCGGGTCGCGCAGAATCCGAAGACGCTCGAGCGCGTGTCGGTCCCGCCGCGCAAGAGCGTCCGCTTCAAGGTCGGCCGTCTGATGCAGCAGTCGCTCGACGGAAACGGCGTCGCGGTGGGTAGCGGCTCCGATTCGATGTCGGAGGAATGAGGCTTCGCGGGGGACTGAGGCGACGCGGTGGCGGGGTGGACAAACTGACGCTCCGCTGCGGCGAGTGACATCTTCCGCCACGGGCGCGGAGGAGTCTGTACGCTCCCCGCCGTGAACGACGAATCAATGCAGGATTTCTCGCGGGCAGGGATGCCGGGCGGTCCGCTTTCCAGCGGGTCCGGCGAGGGCGGTGGGCGCAGGCGCTCGTTCCGTCGCGAAGGGGGCGGAGGTCCGAACGAATCGCAGCGCCGCGACATTGCCGCGCTCTTCGGCGCCGAGCCGCCGGTCGCGATCGAGGCCGAGATGGGCCTCCTCGGCGCGATCATCTGGGATCCGAAGGTGATCGGCGACGTCGTGACGATCGTGCGCAGCGGCGACGACTTCTCCTCGCCTCGCCACGGCCGCATCTACGACGCGATCGTCGAGCTCTACGACCGCCACGCGACCGTCGACATCGTGCTCCTGAACCAGCTGCTCGTCGACCGCTCGCTCGTCGACGCGGTGGGCGGGCTCGACTACATCGTGCAGCTCGCCGAAGGCGTTCCGAGCGCGGCGAACGCCGTGCACTGGGCGCGCGTGGTGCGTGAAAAGGCGACGATCCGCGAGCTGATCGGCGCCGCGGGCGAGATCCTCGAGGAGGCGCACGCATCGCGGGTGCCGGCGCAGAACGTGCTCGAAAGCGCAGAGCAGAAGATCTTCCGCATCGCGCAGAAGCGCGAGGGCGGCACGTTCTCGACGGCGAACGAGCTCGTCAACGAGACGATGCGGATGATCGAGGAGAGCGAGGGGCGCGGATTCATGGGGGTCCGCACCGGCTTCCACGAGCTCGACGAGATGGCCAACGGCTTCCAGCGCGGCGAAATGCTGGTGCTGGCGGCGCGCCCGTCGATGGGAAAGACGGCGCTTGCGCTCAACCTCCTCGAGCAGGTCGCGCAGCACGGCGTGCCGAGCGTGATGTTCAGCCTCGAGATGGGCAAGCAGCAGCTGATCCAGCGCATGCTGTGCGCGCTCGGCCGCATCGACAGCCAGAAGATGCGCAAGCACATGCTCGGCAGCGACGACTACTCGCGGCTCCTCGCGGCGTGCGGCGAGATCTCGAAGCTTCCGATCTACATCGACGACACGCCGGGCCTGTCGCTCCTCGCCATGCGCTCGAAGGCGCGGCGCCTGAAGGAGCGGCACGGCATCGGCTTCATCGCCATCGACTACCTGCAGCTCATGAGCTCGGGTACGCGCGTCGAGAGCCGCCAGCTCGAGGTCAGCGAGATCTC
>JBIKWD010000078.1:0-14239 GCA_044356505.1 Phycisphaerales bacterium | reverse complement strand
GGTGAAGACGGGCGGGCGCGCGACCCGTGTCGGCATCACCCACGGCCACATCCTCGACGAGTTCGACCGCCTCATGGAGGCCGAAGTGGACGTCCTCCTGCATGGCCACACCCATGTCGCGCGCGACGAGATGGTCGGCCCGACGCGGGTGATGAACCCGGGCGCGCTCCACCGCGCCGACCGTCGGACGGCGCTGATCCTCGACCTCTCGACGGGCAGCGCAGAGTGGATCGACGTCGACGGCCCCTAGGCTCTGTCTGACGCCCGATCGTGCGCCCGCGCGAAACCGCCGCGCCGCGTCGGGCGAAACCGCCGCCGTGACGATCCTCCTCGCCAACGCCGCAGCGACCCTCTTCATGACCGGGCTGATCTGGTTCGTCCAGATCGTCCACTACCCGCTGTTCGCAGCCGTCGGCGCTGCCGAGTTTCCCGCCTACTCGCGCGCCCACCAGTCGCTGACGACCTTCGTGGTCGGCCCGCCGATGCTCGTCGAGGCGATCACCGCCGCGATCCTCGTGTTCGCGCGGCCCGCAGGCGTCCCCGCGTGGCTGCCGTGGCTTGGACTCTCGCTCGTCGCCGTCATCTGGCTCAGCACGGCGGCGCTGCAGGTTCCCGCGCACGGGCGTCTCGCAGGCGGCTTCGTCGCCGAGACCGGTGCGCTCCTCGTCTCGACCAACTGGATCCGCACGGTCGCATGGTCGCTGCGCGGGGCGGTCGTCCTCGCGATGATCTCGGCCGCGATGCAGGGCCGGTCCCCCGCCGCCGCGTGACCGCTTGCGGATCGGCGCGGAACCGCCGATCCTGCCCGCGATGGCAGACCCCGCCCCTTCCGACGCGCCGTCGGCGCCCCGCATCGAGCTGATCTCGTACGACCGCGACATCGTGGAGCGGCGCACGCTCTCGTCGCTCGCCGAGGCCGCCTCGCTCGCAAGCGATCCGTCGAGACGCGTGTGGCTCGACATCGAGGGCCTGCACGCCTCGGAAGTCGTGCAGGAGCTCGAGCGGCTTCTGCCGCTGCATCCGATGGCAGCCGACCTGCTTCGCAACGGCAGCGCCCGCGCGATGGTCGAGGACTACGGCGAACACCGCCTCGCGACGATGGTGTTCGTGCACGATGCGCGCACGAGCGAGGTGATCGACTTCGTCTTCGACGACCGCATGATGGTGACGATCCAGGAGCGCCCGGGCGACTGCTTCGACGGAGTGCGGGAGCGTCTCGCAGCAGGATCGGGCCGCGTGCGCGAGCTCGGCGCGCCGTTCCTCTTCTCGCTCCTAGGCCGCGCGATCTGCGACAGCTACCAGCCCATCCTCGAGCGCCTTGCGGGACGGATCGCCAAGTTCGAGGCCGCGCTCACCCTCCGCCCCGAGCGTGGGATGCTTGCGCGCATCCATGCGCTCCGCACCCAGCTCATGGAGATGCGCCAGCAGATCGTGCCGCTCCAGGAGTCGATTCACACCATCCTCGCCCGCGGCGCCGGCGAGGGCGGCGCGAACGAGCTCACGCTCGCGCTCCGCAGCCTCGCGGACGAGCTCGCCGAGCTCCGCGACGCCCTCGACTTCCACCGCGACGAGGTGCAGCGCCTCACCGACCTCTATCTGAACGGCATCTCGAACCGCCTCAACGACGTGATGCGGGTCCTCACGATCATCTCGACGCTCTTCATGCCGCTGAGCTTCCTCGCGTCGCTCTACGGCATGAACTTCGACCGCGCGGCAAGCGACTTGAACATGCCCGAGCTCGGGTGGCGGTACGGCTACCTCGCCGTGCTCGGGGTCATGTGCGCCGTGTCGGTCTCGCTCGTGATCTTCTTCTGGCGCAAGGGGTGGCTCACCGACCCCACGGTCGAGCGACGGCACGGGCTCGACGGACTGGCCCTCGACATGGTCGACTTCATCGGGGTCGCGCGGGGCGGCGCCCAGCGGGGCCGCCGCGCCCGCCGGCGCAGGCCGACCGCGTCGGTACGGGCCCGTGCGGCCGATCCCGCGCCCTGAAGTCGCACCGTCCGCCAAAGTCGAGGGCGGAATCACCCGAAACTCCTGCGATTCCGCCCCTTGCAACGCAGGGGGCTTCGTCCGATACTTTTGGCTTGGCCTGAGACGCTCTCGGCCAGCGCCCGCCCGCCCCCCGCCCGCACGTCGAGCCCCACCATGTCTTCCGACTCGCGCTTCACCGACTTCCGTGCCAAGGACGCCACCATGCCGCACCGCGCCTCTGATTCGTTCGGTTCACTCGTGTTCGCAGGCGACGTCATGCTCAAGCGTCTGCCGCCCGACGTGTTCATGAACCTGCAGCGCACGATCAAGAACGGTTCGCCGCTCGATCCGAAGATCGCGAACACCGTCGCGAGCGCGATGAAGGACTGGGCGCTCGAGCACGGCGCGACGCACTACTGCCACTGGTTCCAGCCGCTCACCGGCACCACCGCCGAGAAGCACGATGCGTTCCTGTCGATGACCTCGGACGGCGGCGCGATCGAGAAGTTCAGTGGTTCGCAGCTGATCCAGGGCGAACCCGACGCGTCGAGCTTCCCGCACGGCGGCATCCGCGACACCTACGAGGCGCGCGGCTACACCGCGTGGGACGCGACGAGCCCCGCGTTCATCTACCGCTCGGGCGACCAGTCGACCCTCTGCATCCCCACCGCGTTCGTCAGCTACACGGGCGAGGCGCTCGACAAGAAGACCCCGCTTCTCCGCTCGATCCAGGCCGTGTCGAAGCAGGCGATGCGCGTCCTGAAGATCTTCGGCGCCGACCACGGCGTGAACCAGGTCATCACCACCCTCGGCGTCGAGCAGGAGTACTTCCTCGTCGACACCGAGCTTGCCTCGCAGCGCCCCGATCTCATGATCTGCGGCCGCACGCTCCTCGGCGCCCCCGCGCCGAAGGGCCAGCAGATGGAAGACCACTACTTCGGCTCGATCCCGCAGCGCGTCCTCGCCTACATGGCCGAGGTCGAGGCCCGGCTCTTCGAGCTCGGCGTCCCGGTCAAGACCCGTCACAACGAGGTCGCCCCCGGCCAGTTCGAGCTTGCGCCGACCTTCGAGAACGCGAACGTCGCGGTCGACCACCAGATGATCACGATGAGCGTCCTCCGCGAGACCGCCGAGCGCCACGGCTTCATGTGCCTGATGCACGAGAAGCCCTTCGCCGGCGTCAACGGCTCGGGCAAGCACAACAACTGGTCGCTCTCGACCGACACGGGCGTCAACCTGCTCGATCCGCGCGACGAGACGCACACGAACATGCAGTTCCTCGTGTTCCTCTGCGCGGTGATCCGCGCGGTCGACGTGCACGCGGAACTGCTCCGCGGCTCGATCGCGAGCGCCGCGAACGACCACCGCCTCGGCGCGAACGAAGCCCCGCCGGCGATCATGTCGATCTTCCTCGGCGACATGCTCACCGACATCCTCGACCAGCTCGAGTCGGGCAACCCGAAGAAGACGATGAAGGGCGGCGCGATGGAGCTCGGGGCGACCACGCTCCCGCAGATCCCGCGCCACACGAGCGACCGCAACCGCACCTCGCCGTTCGCGTTCACGGGCAACAAGTTCGAGTTCCGCGCCGTCGGCTCGAGCGCCGCGGTCGCGTGGCCGAACACCGTGCTCAACACGATCATCGCCGACAGCCTCGACTTCATGGCCACGCAGCTCGACAAGCGCGCGGGCAAGAGCCCGACGCAGGCGAAGCTCGAGACCGCGGTCAAGAGCCTCCTGAAGGAAGTCGTGAAGGAGCACCGCCGCGTCTGCTTCGACGGCGACGGCTACTCGAAGGCATGGCACGACGAGGCGAAGAAGCGCGGGCTCGCCAACCACAAGTCCACGGTCGACGCGATCGGCGTCTTCGGCGCCAAGAAGTCGGCCGAGGTCTTCGCGAAGTACGGCGTCCTCTCGAAGCGCGAGCTCGAGGCGCGCCACGGCATCATGGTCGAGCAGTACATCAAGCTCCTCCGCATCGAGGCGCGCACGCTCCAGAACATCGTGCGCACCGCGGTGATCCCCTGCGCGATGCGCTTCCAGGCCGAGCTCGCTGACACGATTCACGCCACGCAGGGCTGCGGCATCGAGTGCCCCGGCGCCGAGGCGCAGCTCAAGCAGGTCGCGGGCATGGTCGAGTCGCTCCGCACGGCGATCGACAAGGTCGAGAAGGCCGACGACTTCCACGGCGACCACGACAACGAGGCGAAGCACTTCCGCGACTCGGTCCTTCCCGCCATGCTCGAGGTCCGCAAGCTCTGCGACGGCCTCGAGAAGGTCATGCCGGCCGACCTCTACCCGATGCCGACCTACGCGGAACTCCTGTTCTCGACCCGGCACTGATCCGCAGCCGATCGGTCGACGCCGCCAACCAACCGCTCTCCAGGGGCCAGGCCACGCGCCTGGCCCTTTCGCTTGCCGCATCCGCGCTTCCTGCGGCGACCGAAGGCCTTTCGTTCCCCCCGTCGAAGGCGGTATACTCCGCCCCCTTGCCCTCAGTGGGCCCAGATTGGATTTGAACCATGGCCACCGCCACCGAAAACCAGCTCGAAGTCGCGATCACCATCACCGATACCGCCCCCTGCACGAAGCGCATCGCGCTGAAGGTGCCTGCGTCCGAGGTCGACGCCCGGCTCGAGCTTGCGCTCTCGACCTTCATCGCCGAGGCGTCGCTCCCGGGCTTCCGCAAGGGCAAGGCCCCCCGCGCGCTCGTCGAGAAGCGCGTCGGCGGCGCGCTCATCAACGAGACGCGCGGCCAGCTGATGAGCGAGGCCTACTCGAAGGCGATCGAGGAGCACAAGCTCCGCCCGATCAGCGATCCGCGTCCCGTCGAGGGCGACCAGATCCCCGATCTCGCCCGCGGCAAGGACTTCGCGTTCGCCGTCGAGATCGAGGTCGCGCCGGAGTTCGACGTTCCCGACTTCGCGGGCTTCGAAGTGAAGAAGCCGACGCTCGAGGTCACCCAGGAGCACGTCGACGGCGAGATCCTGCGCCAGAGCTACCGCTTCGGCACCCCGAGCCGCATCGAGGGCCCCCTCGAGCGGCTCGACCGCATGCTCGGCAAGGCGGTCGTGAGCGTCGAAGGCCGCGACGGCAGCTACTTCGAGACCGACAAGGCGCTTTGCGTCGTGCCGGCCGAGGAAGACGAAGGCAAGGGCCAGCTGCTCGGCATCATCATCGATGACCTCGACAAGGCGCTCCTCGGCAAGAAGGTCGGCGACACGGTGACGGTGACGACCGTCGGCGCCCCCGCGCACGAGCGCGAGGAGCTCCGCGGAAAGAAGATCAGCATCGCGTACACCATCGCCGAGGCCGAGCGCATCGCGCCGCGCCCCGCGAAGGAACTCGCCGAGATGTACGGCGTCGAGAGCGAGGAGATCTTCCGCGAGCAGGTGAAGGACGCCCTCGAGCAGCGCCGCGACGGCGAGCAGCGCACCGCGATGCGCGAGCAGATCAGCGAGCAGCTCGTCGAGAAGATCGACTTCGCGCTGCCTGCCAAGATCTCCGAGGAGCAGGTCAGCCGCACCATCGAGCAGCAGCGCATGGAGCTCCTGTCCCGCGGCATGGAGGCTTCGGCCGTCGAGAACCGCCTCGCCGAGATCCGCGGTTCGAGCGAGAAGGTCGCGAAGGACCGCCTCAAGCTCTTCTTCATCAACGCCCGCCTCGCGCAGCACTTCGGTGTCAACATCACCGACCAGGAACTGAACGGCCGGATCGCCTTCATGGCGCAGCAGCAGGGCGTGCGGCCCGAGCAGATGCGGCAGCAGCTCGAGAAGTCCGGCCGCATGGGCGAGGTCATCTCGGTCATCCGCGACGCGAAGGTCGGCGACCGAATCATCTCGCAGGCCAAGATCAGCGACATCGCCGCCGACGAGTGGAACAAGCTCGTCGAGGCGAAGGCCAAGCGCGCCTGACGCGTCCCGAGTCTTCGACCGAAGCCCGGAGCACGCGCACCCGCGTCCTTCGGGCTTCGGTCATTTTCCCGACCGCTCCGCCCGCGTGCCGATCTCAGATCCGTGAACCCGCACCTGAACCTCTTCCAGTCGATCGGCGGCGCGCTGCTTGCGCTGACGGTCGTGGTCGTGATCGGCTGGATCGCGATCGCGCGCATCCGCGCCTGGATGCGCCCGGCCGACGAGACCGACGAGGGCTTCACGCTCGCGGATCTCCGGAGGCTCCGTCGCGAGGGCGCCATCACCGAGGAGGAGTACGAGCGCGCGCACGCGACCATGGTCGCGGCGGTGCGCAACAGGCCGTCGGGAAAGGAAGCGCTTCCGAAGAAGGAGCCTCTACCGCGCGCGGAGCGCCGGGCGCGCGACGGCGCTGCCCCATCGGTCGACGGCGGCCGCGCCGACGACGCGCCCAAGCAGCCTCGCGTCCGCGGTCTCGCCGACGGTCGGCTCATCATCCGCGACGATCCCCCCGCCGGCGACACCGACGGACCCGCGGCACCGCCTCCGCGTCCGATCAATCCGACTGATCCGAGAACAGGCCCGGACGCGTGACCGGCCGCGTCGAAGGGCGCAAACCCACGCATTCGCCGCACTTCCGCGCGATTTCCTTGTGTCGGGCGACGTCGAAACCGACTCTCTCCTCCGAGTCGGCGCTGTGCGTCGGGTTCGCGGGCCGGCTGCGAAGGCGGCCCGCGCAGATGTTGCCGTTTCCCACCGCGGGAAGCCGATAGACTCCGTACGCGGGTCGCGTTCCTTCCAAGTCCCCGCGCACGACGCGTTCGTTCCAACTCAGACGAAGTCCCCAGATGACCCAGCCCAATCCAATCCGTCACGACCGACCCGCCGCCCATGACTGCTGCCAGAGCGGCGGACCTGCGGGCGTGCCTCGGATCGAGTCGTCGTCCACGCCCCCACGCCGCACCGGCGGCGGCGCACCCGGGCGCGGCGAAGGTGGCGACTACGGCGGCGGCGGAGCGGCTGGCGGCGGTGGCGGCGGCGACGGAGGCTTCCGCGGCAAGAAGATGACCACGTGCAGCTTCTGCGGCAAGACGAGCCGCGAAGTGGGCGCCATGGTCGAGGGCCCGGGCGACGTCTATATCTGCTCGAACTGCACCGACCTCTGCCAGAACATCTTCAAGCAGGAGAAGCGCCGAGTCGCGGCGGCGCGGCCGCTGTTCGCGACGATTCCCTCGCCGCGCCAGGTCAAGGAGTTCCTCGACCAGTACGTGATCGGCCAGGACGCGGCCAAGCGCGCGCTCGCGGTCGCGGTGCACAACCACTACAAGCGCCTGACCGTCGTCGACGGCGAGGACAACGCGATCGAGCTCGACAAGTCGAACGTCATGCTCATCGGCCCGACCGGCACCGGCAAGACCCTCCTTGCGAAGACGCTCGCGCGCATCCTCAACGTTCCGTTCGCCATCGGCGACGCGACCACGCTCACGGAGGCCGGCTACGTCGGCGAGGACGTCGAGAACCTGCTGCTGAAGCTCCTCCAGGCCGCCGACTACGACCTCGAGAACGCCCAGCGCGGCATCATCTACATCGACGAGATCGACAAGATCGGCAAGACCTCGCAGAACGTCTCGATCACCCGCGACGTGTCGGGCGAAGGCGTGCAGCAGTCGCTTCTCAAGATGCTCGAGGGAACCGTCGCCAACGTGCCTCCGCAGGGTGGCCGCAAGCACCCCGAGCAGCAGTACATCCAGATGGACACGACCCACATCCTGTTCATCTGCGGCGGATCGTTCGTCGGCCTCGACGACATCGTCCGCAAGCGCCTCGGAAAGCGCCGCATCGGCTTCAACCACGAGGACACCGGCCCGCGCACCCGCGACGAATCGCTGCGCGCCGTGCTCTCGCAGGTGCTTCCCGAGGACGTGCTCGAGTTCGGCCTCATCCCCGAGCTCGTCGGCCGACTCCCGATCATCACTCCGCTCATGCCGCTCGACCGCGACGCGATGATCTCGATCCTCACCGAGCCGAAGAACGCCATCGTGCGGCAGTACCAGTACCTGTTCGGCCTCGAGGGCGCGCGCCTCGAGTTCACCCGCGACGCGCTCGAGCTCATCGCCGACCGCGCGCTCGCGCGCGAGACCGGCGCGCGAGCGCTTCGCGCGGTGATCGACGAGATCATGGTGCCGCACATGTACCACCTGCCCGAACTTGACAACCGCGACGCGGTCTACACCATGGACTCGGACGCGATCGAGCGGCGCACCCCGCTCGCGCAGCTTGTCCGTCACCTCGGACGCGAGTCGGCCTGAACCGCGGAAACACCGATGAACGTGGATGCACCCCGACGCGGCGCAGGCGATGCGGCGCTCTATGAAGCGCTTCGGCAGACGGCGCTGCGGATCTCGGCGACCCATCCGGACCCGCTCTCCCGCCTGCAGCCGCTGACGGACGCGCTCTGGGAGTCGCTTCACCCCCGCGGGATCAGCTGGATCGGCTTCTATCTCGAGGACGAGGAGCATCCGGCCTCCGCGGGTCCCGACAAGGGAGCCATGGTCCTCGCGGCCCGCCGCGACAAGCCCGCATGCTCGCCGATCGGACTCCACGGGGCCTGCGGGCAAGCCTTTCTCGAGGAGTCCGTGCGGCTGATCGAGGAGGTCGGGCTGCTTGGCCCCGCCTACATCGCCTGCGACCCGAGGGATCGTTCCGAACTCGTCGTGCCGATTTATCGGAACGGCGTCCGCTGGGGCGTCCTTGACGCCGACAGCCACGAGGTCGCCTGCTTCGGCGCGCCGGACGTCATCGGCCTGACGGGCGTGCTTCGGGCGGCGGGCCTCCTCTCCCGCGACCTTTCGCTCCGCGCAGATCGCTTGCGGTGAACGCCCGAATCGCTATCATGCGCGGCTCGCCATTTCCGGCGCCTCAATCGAGAGATTTCAACCATGCCACGCGTCTGCCACTTCTCCGGTGCCTCCACTTCCTCTGGCTGGGTCTGCAAGTACCGCGGCAAGGCCAAGTATCTCGGCGGCGTCGGCATCAAGACGACCTCGCGGAAGAAGCGCACGTTCAGCCCGAACCTGCAGAACGTGACGACCGTGATCGAAGGCACGCCGACGCGCGTGAAGGCTTCTGTCCGCGCCATCCGCGAAGGGCTCGTCGTCAAGCCGATCAAGCGCAAGTTCGCGTACACCCGTCGCATCAAGAACGGCGAGACGGTCTGACGGTACGCGCGGCGCGCTCGATTCCGCACACGCATTCGACTCGGCCCGAGCCACTCGGGCCGAGTCTCTTTTTCGCCGACGAACCCGTCGAGAGAGCAACCGCCGCATCGGATTGCAAGCGAAAAGCACACGGAATCCGCCCCGTTCCGTTGACCGAGCCTTGAACGAGAGTATTGTTCGCGTCGGAAGGCCACCCTCGTCCGTCGCGCCGCTTTGTCGGGCCGGACAAACTTGCTCCGACCTTCCTCCATCCCAACCCTCGGCGCGGGTTTCTGCCTGGCTCCAGAGGTCCCAGTCGTCAAGATTTACGACGTTCGCGGAAATCGTTCGATCCGAACGGAACGCTGTCGCGCTTTCGCGCCCGCGGGCCGGGTCGGCGACGTCTCTTCCGCGGGTGGGAAATGCCGAAATCGCGGCAAGCGCCGCGGTCGTTGGTCCTTTCCCCATCGCGGCCCCGAACGTCGGGAACGTCCAGCTTCGTCCTGCGGGGCGGTCGCTTCTACGCGCGGCCGCCGCGTCGAGTGGCGGCGACGACGGCGGCCCGTTGGAGCGCTCCTGAGCCGAGCGGTGTGCATGTGCTGCTAGGAAGTCCGAGCCCGACCCGAATGAGTCGCGAACGAGTCCCGCTTGATCCCGATAGTTCCGAATGCATGAAGCCTGATCCAGTCCGCCTGTTGCGAATCCACCACCGACCGTGTCGAACCACAGCGCCTCATCTGACCGCGATCGCGTCCTCGCCGCGACGGACATCCTGTCCGTCATCGGCGAGGTGATCGCGTTGCGGCCGAAGGGCCGCGAGCATGTGGGGCTCTGTCCGTTCCACGAGGACCGTTCGCCTTCGATGGCCGTGGTCACACACAAGGCCGGGTTCGGCGGAAGCGGTTTCTACAAGTGCTTCGCCTGCGGCGCGGCAGGAAACGCCATCGACTTCGTGATGAACTACCACCGCATGGAGTTCATCGAGGCGCTGAAGTTCCTCGCTGCCAAGGCCGGCGTCGAGCTCACGCCCTTCCAGCCGTCGCGGCCGCGTCGCGAAGGCGAACCGACCCGCGACGACGTCATGCGCGCGAACGCGCTTGCCGAGAAGTTCTACCGGCGCGTCTACGCCGATCCGGAGAAAGGCGCCAAGGCGCGGGCGGAGGTCGAGCGCCGCGGGTTCGAACCCGAGGTCGTCGAGGGATTCGGCATCGGCGCCGCGCCCGCTCGGAGCGACGCCCTCGTCGAGGGAATCCAGAAGGCGATCAAGGCGGCCGGGAGCGACTATCCCCCCTTCGATGCGTTTGTCCAGGCCGGTGTCGTTCGGCCTGCCCGCACCGGCGGCGGGCACATCGACCTGCTCCGCGAGCGGCTTGTGTTTCCGATCTGCGACGAACTTGGACGGCCGATCGCTTTCGGCGGCCGCAAGCTCGATCCCGAGCAGGAGCCGAAATACCTCAACAGCCCCGAGTCGCCGGTCTTCCACAAGTCGAGGGCGCTGTACGGCATCCATCGCGCCAAACGCGCGATCGTCGAGAGGAAGCAGGCAATCGTCACCGAGGGCTACACCGACGTGATCGCGTGTCACCGCGCCGGGTTCACGAACGCCGTGGCGACGCTCGGGACGGCGCTCACCCGCGAACACGCGCGCGTCCTCCGGCGGATGGCCGACACGGTGGTGCTTCTCTTCGACGGCGACGAGGCCGGCCAGAAGGCCGCCGACCGCGCCCTCGAGGTGTTCTTCTCGGAGTCCGTCGACATCAAGATCTGCGTCCTGCCCGACAACCTCGACCCGGACGACCTGCTGCGCAGCGAAGGCGGCGCAGCGCGCTTCGAGGAGGCCTTGCGGCGATCCTCGGACGCTCTTCCGTTCATGGCGTCGCGCATCCGCCGCCAGTTCGAGGGACGCGGCCTCTCGGCGCGGCAGCAGGCGATCGAGCAGACGACGGCCAAGTTCGTCGATCTCGGCCTGAACGCCATGAACGGCCTTCGTCGGCAACTGGTGCTCCAGACGATGTCCGAGCTCTTCGGCGTGTCGACGTCGGACCTCGACCGGCTCGCGAGGTCGCTCCGCCCGCGCGGCGGCGTGGCCGACGACCCCTCGCCGACGACGCAGACGGCCACCGGCACGATCATCGAGGTCCACTCGCTCCCCGGCAGCGCAGCGCGCCGTCGCGCGCGCGTCCTCGCAGAGCGTCGCCTGCTCGGAATCCTCTGCCTCGATCCCGCCGCCGCCAACGTCGCCGTCGATGTCCTGGGTGCCGGGAAACTGCCCCTCTCCGAGGCCATCGCCCCCGAGGAGTTCGTCGAGCCGGGCCACTCGGCAATCTTTGCTGCGATCCGGGATGCCGCCGAAGGAGGTCGCGCGCTTTCTTTTGACGCTCTCCTTGGGGAAATTGCCGATCCTTCCCTAAAGCGCCTAGTATCCGACCTTTACATGTTCGGCACCGAGGTTCTTCGGGCCGCCTCAGTCCAGACGGGCGTCGGCGGCGAGGGACGCTCGGTGGCCGACGAGGTGCTGGTGAGTTGGAATGATCTCGAATCGCTCGCCCGGCGCGAGCGCTTTCGGACAGACGTCCAGATGGGCGGCCCTGCGGGGAGGGCGCGCCTCGACGAGTCAGGTCAGAGTGTTTCAGAAGAAAGCGAGACCCCGAACCCGGAACATCACGCAGCCCCAGACAGGCTCGCGCAGCCGCCTTCCCCAACGGACGGCGCGCGCGAGACACCGGGTACCACCGACGGAACGGCCGCGGTTGACCCAGACAATCAGGAACTTCGCGGCGCCGTCGAGCGTCTTGCTCGCCTTCGCGAGAGAGGTCACGACGCCACCGCAGTCAGCGCACTCTTCCGCCGCAGGGCCAAAGGGCCCGAGGCGGATTCAGGACGGAGCAACAACCTGTGAGCATGTCACTCGACTCGATTGAGACCATTTCGCCCGTTCTTCGCCAGCTCGTCGAGCACGGCATCAGCCGTCGCTGGATCAGCTACGAAGAACTGAACACCTGTCTGCCCGACGAGTACGTCGATCCCGAGAAGATCGACGAGCTGCTTGTCTTCATGGGCGAGCACGCGATCGAGATGGTCGACGAGGTCGAGGTGCGGCGGAACAACTACGTCTGCTTCGACGCGCCGCTGCAGACCAACCTGAAGTTCCAGCGCGACGACCCGAAGAAGGGCGCGCGCGCCGACGGTGTCGCGAACGCCGGGCCCGCGCAGCCTTCGGCGGCCGCGCTCGCGGCGGCGGAGCTGGAGATCAAGAAGAACAAGCGCAAGAAGAAGGCCGCCGAAGGCGAGGCGAAGGGCGAGGAAGAGGGCCCCGATCCCGACGACTTCGACGTCGAGGAGGACATCCTCGACGACAGCGAGATGCAGGCGGCCGTCGAGAAGGCGCTCGCCGAGCAGGGCTCGAAGCGGATCGACGACCCGATCCGCATGTACCTCACGCAGATGGGAACGATCCCCCTTCTCACCCGCGAGGAGGAGATCCGTCTCGCGAAGAAGATCGAGACGACCCGCATGATCTTCCGCCGCAAGGTGCTCGAGAGCGACTACGCCGCGGGCGAAGCCGTGAAGATCCTGAAGGACGTGCACGCCCAGAAGCTGCCGTTCGACCGCACGATGCGCATCTCGACCGCCGAGCCGCACGCGAAGCAGAAGATCGAGCAGCGCATCCCCGCGAACCTCCCCACCATCGAGCGTCTCCTGAAGACGAACCTCGACGCATGGGAGAAGCTCGAGGCCGGCGGAATGTCTGCGTCGCAGCGCACCCAGCTTCAGCGCGAGATCACGCTGCGCCGCCGCCGCATCGGCACGCTCCTCGAGGAGTGCTGCCTGCGCACCGGGCGCATCATCCCGCTCTATCGCAAGCTCCTCGGCATCGTCTCGAAGATGCGCGAGATGCAGCGCAACCTCCAGAAGGCCGAGAAGCACCCCGACCGCTACGACCCCGAGGACGTGTACGTCATGCAGGAGGAGTTCGACGGCCTCCGCAACCTCGTGCTCGAGCCGATGGACGAGTTCGAGCGCCGCATGCGCGACATCCAGCGCGTCTTCGGCGAGTACGAGCAGGCGAAGCGCGACCTCTCGGGCGGCAACCTCCGTCTCGTGGTCTCGATCGCGAAGAAGTACCGCAATCGAGGCCTCCCCTTCCTCGACATCATCCAGGAAGGCAACACGGGCCTGATGCGTGCCGTCGACAAGTACGAGTACAAGCGCGGCTACAAGTTCTCGACGTACGCGACGTGGTGGATCCGCCAGGCGATCACCCGCGCGATCGCGGACCATGCCCGCACCATCCGCGTGCCCGTCCACATGATCGAGACGATGTCGAAGCTGCGCAACATCCAGAAGGCGCTGCTTCAGGAGCTCGGCCGCGAGCCCACGATCGAGGAGATCGCCATCAAGGCGAAGATGCCGATCGAGGAAACGCGCCGCGTGATGAAGATCTCGCGTCATCCGATCTCGCTCGACCGCCCCGTCGGCGAGAGCGAGGACTCGCACTTCGGCGACTTCATCGAGGACGAGCGTCAGGCAAGCCCGTCGGACTCGGCCACGAGCGACATGCTGCGCCAGCGCATCAACGACGTGCTCAAGACGCTGACCTACCGCGAGCGCGAGATCCTCAAGCTCCGCTACGGGATCGGCGACGGCTACACCTACACCCTCGAGGAGGTCGGCCGCATCTTCAAGGTCACGCGCGAGCGCGTGCGCCAGGTCGAGTCGAAGGCGATCCGCAAGCTGCAGCACCCCGTGCGCCGCCAGCGCCTCGCGAGCTTCCTGCCCGGCAACATGGCCGAGGGCGAGGAGGCGCAGGCCGAGAGCGAGCGCGAGTTCATGGCGGCCAGCGCGGACGAGTGAGTGTGTGACCAGTCCATCTCCCGCGGCGGGCCTGCGTGGGGCCCGCCGCGGGTTTTTTGCGGCACGATGACTGCCCGCGCCGAGGGCGGAGCCCGAGCGAACGCCGTCCGACGTCGACAGCCTGAATGGGTGCCACCACTTCCAGTGGTGCTGCGGGGGGGGGGATCGGGGGCTCGTCGACTCCGCACTACTGGAAGTAGTGCCACGCGATCTGGCTGTCGACCCGCACGCAAGCTGCTCCGGCTTCGCCGTCGGCGAACGACCCTGGGTCAGCGACGACGACCCTCTCGCGCGGGACTTGCA
>JBIKWD010000251.1:0-4104 GCA_044356505.1 Phycisphaerales bacterium | reverse complement strand
CCGCATCGAACTCGACGAACTGGTCTCTGAGGGATATCTCGCGCTCGTGCAGTGCAAGGGGCGACACGACCCGTCGCAGGGAGCGTCGCTCGCGACCTTCGCCTATCGCCGCATCGAGGGTGCGATGCTCGACCATGCCCGCAAGAAGCGGTGGTTCGACGCGTCGCGCTACGCCGTCGGCGGGTACCTCGAGTCGGTGCGAGAGGTGTTGGACGCCTCGCACGGGGATGCCGAGTGGGACGGTTCGTCGCGTGTGGGCACGGACGCGCGGTGGGCCGTGCAGGCCGTGGGACGAACAGCCGTCGTGGCGATGGCGCGGCGGGTGTTCGGCGACGGCGCCGCCGACGACACGTCTGAGCGTCGCGAGCTGCTCGCGCTCCTGCGCGATGCGATGGCGAGGCTCCCCGAGCAGGATCGTCATGTGCTGCGGAGGCTCTGGCTCGAGGGCTGGTCGCTCTCCGACCTCGGAGGAGAGCTGGGCGTGAGCAAGGAGTATGCTCGACGCCTCAACGTTCGGGCGATCGACCGCATGCGAAAGCTGATGGGACTCACCGCAGCGAGCGCGGCGACCGCATCGACCGCGGCTGTGCTGCAAAACGAGAGTGACGGCGTCACGCGCGCCGAGAAGGAGTTCTAGGGTGGCCGTACTTCGGATGGCAAACGACATTCTCGGCGCGATGCGCGCGGAGACGGCGCGACTCTCGGAGGAGGATCGCGAGGTGGCGGAGCGCACGCGCCTGACGGGCATCAAGTCCCTCAACGGCCGCGACGACGCCGCGATCGTGACCACGAGCTCGACCGACAGCGATGTCCTCGGAAGGGCCGAAGCGGACTGGCGGGCCGCGACCGAGGACTGGGAGCGCGAGCTCGAGGCGACGCAGGAGGCGCTGTTTCGCTCGAAGAGTCCCGCGCTTGCGATCCTCAACATCTGGGCGCTCACGCGTCTCCAGGGAGCATCGGGTTTCCGCGCTGGGGTCGAGGTGCTGCTCGAGGTCTTGTCGACGGCATCCGATCCGATGGGCGCAGCCGATGTCGAGCGCTGGGAGATGCTCGCGGGTCTCGACGCGGGCGAGAGCGATGCCGTGCTTGCCCGCGTCCTCGGGCGGGGCGGTGTCTTCGACGCTCCTCCCGCGGTCGACAACCCGACCTCGATCGACCGGGTGGTTCGCAGCAAGTATGGCAACCTGCAGGGAACCGAGCGCGGCACGAGGACGCTCGCGTCCCTCAAGCAGGAGGTCGCTGCGCTCGATGACGAGTTCGTCGTTCGGCTCGAGGCGATGTACCGGGAGACGTCGTCGCAGATCGAGAAGCTCCAGTCGGCGGCGGCAAGCGCCGGGCTCACCGAGGGTTCGCGCCTGCTCGAGGCCTGCCGTGCGCTCGTGTGGCGCTCGGCGGAGGTCATTCGCAGCGAGGCGCCCGAACTCTTCGCACCCGCCGGTGCGGCTGGAGATTCGGCAGCCAGCGGCGGGGGGCCGGCAGGCTCGCAGCAGGGAGGCGTGAGCGTGGATGTCGCCAACGCCGAGAACGCGTACCTGATCGTGCGCGAGCGCAAGATGCGCGAGCTCGAGTCGATCGGTGCGTGGTTCCGTCGGTTCGAGCCTCACAATCCGATCGGCTATGTCGCGCCCGCGCTCGTGCGGCGCGCGGGACTCGATCTTCCGACGCTTGTGCTCGAGCTTTGCAACGGCGCGGGCCTCGACGCAAGAGACCGAGACAAGGTGTTCCAGGCGCTCGCCGTGTCGGCGCCGGTTCCAGAGTCGTCCGATGCCTCCTCGGGCGGTTGAAGGTCTGTCCGTTAGAGGTCCGTCCGTGAGAGGTCCGTCCGTGAGAGGTCCGTCCAAGGAGTCGCGATGGTGCACGATGACATCGATGGGCTTCGGCGCGGGCTGGCGCATGGCTCGCCGGACCTGATCGCCCCTGACCTCGCTTCGCAGCCGCTGAACCTGCTCGTGCTTGGCGATTTCGGCGGCGAAGACCTCGACGCGCCGCTCGCGGAGCGGCTGTCGGCCGCGGTCGAGGATGTTGACGCGTCGCTCGCGGCCCTTTCGCCGATCGTGCGCGTTCGGGTCGAAGAGGTCGACAGCGCCGACGACGCGCTCATCGATGTGAAGCTGACGTTCCGAAACCTCGCTGACTTTTCACGGGCGGCCCTCGAGGCTGCGATACCCGCGCTGACGCGATCGAAGCGCCCGCCCGCATCGCCCGCCGTGGGTTCACCCCAGACCGACCTCGAGCGCGCGATCGCCGCCGCGCTGTCGGGCGGATCGGCGCCGTCAGCGTCGGCGATGTCCGATCGCGGCCCGTCGCGCGACGACAGGCAGCTCGGTCTCGTGCGCGCTGTGCCGCGCCTGGCATCGGTCGAGCGGGCGTGGCTCGGATTGGCCCGCATCATCGAGGCGGCGCGTGCGGTGCCGAGTCGTCGGGTCGCGGTGCGCCTGCTGCCGATCAGCCCAAGGGAACTCGGGCGCGAGCTCGCCCGCGTCGATGCGGGCGACGACTCCGAACTCGCGGACGTCCTCGACGGCCTTTCCTCGCGGCCGGAGACGCGGCCCGACCTGATGGTCGTCGACGAGGCCATCGGCTTTGGCCCGGACGGCGCCGCCGCCCTGCGCGCGCTCGCCCGCTTGTCGACCGATTGCGCGGCGATCGCGCTGGCCACGGCCCGCGACGCCGAGCTCTCGCTTGATGGCGATCGCCCCCTCGACGGTGCGGCCGCCGCCGAGCGCGTCGTCTCGGACCTTGGATTCGCCGGCTTTCGCTCGCTGCGCAGCGACGCGCGGGCGGCGGGGCTTGCGATCGCGGCAGGCGCCGCCGAGCGTCCACGCGCCGCCGAGCGTCCATGCGCCGCCGAGCGTTCATGCGCCGCCGAGCGTCCACGCCCCTTGGCCGCCGCCGACCCGTGGCGGCAGTCGCCTGCGCTCGCGGTCTGCGAAGCGCTGATCGGGACCGCGACCGCCCTGCGCGCGGGAGAGCGGCTCACCCTCACGGGGCGTGCCGACGCCGCCAAGGCGCGGGGCGCCGCCACGGCAGCGGCGGCTGCTGCGTTCGCTGCGCGCGGACTCATCGTGCCGTGGGTCGATGACAGGGGCCTCTGCGTCGGCCCCGACGTGCCGGTCGTGTTCGACCCGCCCCGCTTGGTCCGCGACAAGGACGAAACAGCGCGGGCGGCAGGCCTCGACCTTCGGACGCGTCTGGCGCTCGCCTGGCTCACCCGCCTTGCTTCGATCGCGGTTCGCGCCCAAGGCGCGCCTGGCCGCGATCGCGAAGCATGCGCCGCCTTCGCGACCGCCCTCGGGGCCGCGTTGCGCCCGGCGGTCGAGCGGATGGTCGGCGGCGACGCGCGGATCCTGCTGTCCGCGTCGTTCGACGGGCCCGATGAGCGCTCCCTTCGGCTCGAGCTCGCGCTCTCCGTTCCACGGGCTCGTGCCGAGCCAAGTGGCGGGGTGCATGGGCGCGCACCGCTGCCCGAAGCGGCGTCCGAAGTGCTTTCCGAAGGACTGGCCGAGGTCCGCTGCGGGTGTTATCCGCTCGTGTGAAGGCCATGTTCGATCGTCTCCGCGGCCCTCTTGGAATGCGGACGGTTCCCTCTTGAATCTTCCGCGGCGAACCGCCTTCCGCTATCATCGGCGCTTCAAATCCGCGGATCCGCCGCGATTTCCAACAGAGGATCTCTCATGTCCAGAGGCACCGACTCGAAGCTCAAGAAAGAGCGCCCCGCACGCGTCGTCTTCGATATTCCGATGCCCGACGGCGTCGAGAAGACGGAACTCCCGTTCGTGGTCGGCGTGCTCGCCGACCTCGGCAGCAATCCCGACAAGAAGCGCGACGCGCTCCGCGACCGGAGCTTCACCGAGATCACGAAGGACAACTTCGACAAGGTCCTCGGCGAGATCGCGCCGCAGATCACCATCAAGGTCCCGAACGTCCTGCGCGACGAGAACTCGGGCGAGCCCGAGGAGATCAGCGCCACCCTCACGATCCGCTCGATGGCCGACTTCGAGCCCCGCAACATCGCCAAGCAGGTGCCCGCCCTTGCGGCGCTTCTCGACCAGCGCGAGATGATCGAGCAGATCCTCGCGAACGCCGAAGTGCGCCCGCAGGACT
>JBIKWD010000252.1:0-4104 GCA_044356505.1 Phycisphaerales bacterium | reverse complement strand
CTGTCGGCATCGCCCGCGCAGACGGCGCTCATCGCGCTCAGCGGAACCCTGTCGGCGCAGCGGGCCGTGCGCTGGATGCGCTCGGGCGCGGACGACGTGCTGGTGAAGCCGATCGACCCGCTTGAACTCCGCGCCGCGGTCGCGCGCGCGACCGAGCGGCTCGCGTTCCGCCTGCGGATGGCGCCGGCGCGGATCGAGCACGGGACAGACCCGCTTGCGGCGATCGTCGGAACCGACCCGAAGCTCCGTCGCGCGCTCGAACTCGCGCGGGCTGCGAGCCGGGTCCGCTCGACCACGCTCATCCAGGGCGAGACGGGAACCGGCAAGAGCACGCTCGCGCGGGCGATCCACGAATCGGGCCCGCGCGCAGGAAAGCCATTCGTCGAGCTCGCGTGCGGATCGATCCCCGAGGCGCTCCTCGAGAGCGAGCTCTTCGGCCATGTGAAGGGCGCGTTCACGGGCGCCGTCGCGGACAAGAAGGGCCGCTTCCTCGCCGCCAACGGCGGGACGCTCTTCCTCGACGAGATCAACGCCGCGAGCACCACGATGCAGGTGAAGCTCCTGCGCGTGCTGCAGGAGCGCGCGTTCGAGCCGGTCGGAAGCGACGACACCATCGAGGTCGACGTGCGCGTGATCGTCGCGTCGAACCAGCCGCTCGAACGGCTCGTCGACGAAGGGCGCTTCACGCCCGACCTCTTCTACCGCGTGCACGTGCTGCCGATCGACATGCCGCCGCTGCGCGAGCGCACGACCGATCTCGATCGGCTCGCGATGCACTTCCTCGCGATCAAGTCGGCGGAAGTCGGGCGCACGATCCTCGGCTTCTCTCCCGATGCGGTCGCCGCGCTGCGCCGCCATGCGTGGCCCGGCAACGTGCGCGAGCTCGAGAACGCCGTCGAGCGCGCGACGGTGCTGTGCGAGGGCGCTTGGATCGAGACCGGGCACCTTCCGGAGCGCGTGACCGGCGTGGGCCGCGCTGCGCTCGAGCTTTTGCCGCCGGTCGACTCGCGGACGATTGACGAGGCGCCGCGCCCGATCGACTCCGCACGGCGGCTGTCGGAGCAGATGCGCGACCCCGAGCGCGCCGCGCTGATCGCCGCGCTCGAGCAGCACGCCTGGAACCGCTCGAAGGCCGCGAAGGCGCTCGGCATCGACCGCACGACGCTCTACCGCAAGATGCGGGATTTCGGCATCGGGCGCTACGGCGAAGCGGGGTGAGGTGGGCGCCGCTGGCGTTCGAGCGCGCCTGCAACGACGATCGCCAGCACGCCGACGAACATCGCCCACATCGGTGCCGCGTAGGTCGGCTTGTACCAGAGGATCGCGAAGACCGTGCCACAGGCGTAGAGCGCGCCGCCGCAGAGCGCCGCGAAGACGAAGGCCGGTGGCGCGACCGTCCGCAACCTCGGGATGCACAGCGCGACGGCGAGGAGCAGCGCGCACGCGAGCACCGACGCACCTGCCGGAATCGCAGGCGGTCCCTCGCGCGCATCGGGCCGGACGAGCGGCGCAAACGCGGGGCGGATGCGGGCGTAGGCCTCCGCGTCGACGGCGCGGTCGATCGACTTCCGCAGCTCGACCGCATCCTCGCGACCGCCCCTCGTCGGCGACGCATAGAACGACAGCATGTGCGTCGCGACCCTCAACCAGCCTTGCGGCTGACGCCAGACGCTCTCGAAGTAGGCGATGAGCGCCGCGCGTTCGAGTTCCACGGCGGTGCACGACCCGGTCGGCTCGACGATGGTGGTCCAGACGCCGCCGGGAAGCCAGCGGAACACGCCGTCGCCGAGGGACTGCAGGCGTGTGGCGAGGGCCTGCTGCGATGCGGCGTCATCGGCCGCGTTCACTGCGGACGCCGCCTGTTCGGCCGCGATCGCGGACGCCCGGCGCACGACGACATCCGTCGCGCCCGCGGACGCGAGGGACTCGATGAAGGCGTCGCCCGTCACTCCGACGATCTGCGCTCCGAACGCGACACGCGCGAGGGACTCGGCAGCCGCGCGGCCGGGACGCGACTCGAAGCGCGCGCCCGAAAGCGCGGCCGTCGCAGACTGGACCTGCGAGGCAAGCAGTACCGAGAGCGCAAGCGCGGCGACCGATGCACCGGCGCCTCCAAGGCGTTGACCCCACGGGCCCGGCCGAAGAAAGGCGGCGAGCGGAGCGCCCGCAAGGAGCGCCATCGCCAGATGGCGCGACGAGGATTCGACGAGGATCGCAGCCAGGATGATGGCCGCCGACAGGCGATTGAGTCCATCGCGATAGAGAAGCCAGAGGGCCGCCGCCGCGAGCAGGCCGCCGGCGACCGCGCCGGCGTCGGCCGTCACGCCGAGCCCGATCGTCGGCAGGACTCCGAAGAGGAACGGCACGGCGACGCAGGCGGCGCGGGCCGTTCGCGACTCGAAGCACGCGGCGAGCGCCGCGATGGCCGCGGAGAAGAGCAACGCGCCGATCGTGATCCACGCGATGCCCACCAGTTGCATCGGCAGCACGAGCTGAAGCACGCCGGCGATCGCACAGGGCACAGCGGGCCAATGCCCCATGAAGCTCCTCGGCCACATGAAGAGGCAGGAGGAGTCGGATCCCATGAACGCGGGCTGGAACAACAGCAGCCACGCGGCCGAACCCGCGAGCGCGAGCACGAATGGCGGCGCGAGGCGTCGCCCAAACGAGCGCCAGTCGGCGGGCGCAAGCGACCGCCAGCCGATCACAACGGCGACCACGCAGAGCGCGGATGCGGCCAGCGTCGGCCAGACGCCACCCACGCCGCGCCCCTTCCAATGCAGCGACTTCCCGACGTGCTCGGGAGGCACCGAGACGTACGCCGCGCCGCGCCAGATCGAGAATCGTCCGCCTCCGAGCGCCGCGATGTCCTCGTGCATCGAGTCTGCCGGCCCGAGGACGACGCCGTCCTCGGTCTCGAGGACCACGCCAGCGATGTCGTCGCTTGCTTGATCTGGCAGCCGCCAGACCAGCCGGAGCGGCCAGACGATCGGGTTGTCGAGCGGTACGACGAACAGCTCGCGGTCGTGCCGCGTCGCTCGGGCGAGATCGATCTGGCCGGAGACCATCGGCGCGAGTCGCTGCACCAGCGCCGGAATCGCCATGCCGAGAAGCGCGAGGGCGATGGGAAGCGCCAGCGCGCGGGTCACGAAGCGATGTCCTCTGCTCATGGCGCGAGTGTAGGTCAACGTTGAGTCCGCGCGACCCGCCTCGTGCGCCGCGCGGGAATCGCCGTGCGCCGCTGATACACTCGGCGCGATGCGCGAGTCCGGCCAGACCTGCAACGAGACGCTCGACCGCATCGCAGCGGTCCACGAAGGCATCGGCTATCCCCGCGAGGTGGTGGCGCAGTGGGCGCTCCCGCTTCCCGACGCGCTCGACCTCTGGGATGTCGCCCGCAAGAGTGGCGCGCGCCGCGTGCTCGAGGTGGGTTCCTTCGTCGGAACGAGCGCGCTGCTCCTTGCCCACGCGCTGCCAGAGGCGGAGATCCACTCGGTCGATCCAAACCTTCCGCTCGACATCGAGTTCGCGGCGATGGGCGCCGCCGGAAGGTCGGCGGATCTCTCGAGGCGGACGCTCGACATCGCCCGCGCCGCGACGGATCGTCTCGGGCTCGGTGCGCGCGTGCGCTTCCACGAGGGCGGCTTCGCGGTCGGGGAGAGCTTCGCGCTGGCCGATGTCCCCGTGCCCGTCATCGGCCCCGCGCTCTGTGCGCGCGAGGGGCCGTTCGACCTCGCGTTCGTCGATGGACTCCACTTCGAGGACGCGGTGTTCGCCGACGTCGCGCTCGCGCTGTCGGCGCTCGCGCCCGACGGCACCATCGTGCTCCACGACGCGATCGGCTACTGGGGTTCGCACGTGCGGCGCGCGGTCGCGCGCATCCTCGAGGCGCAAGCCGAGCTCGTCTTCCGCCACCATCCCTACCGCAGCCTCTACCGCGCGATCGGCACGCTCGGCCGCACGCCGTTTCCGCAGCCGTCGCTCGACGCGCGCCTTCAGGCCGCGTTCGGCGAACCGCGGATGCTCGTCGAGCAGCTTGCGCGGATCGTGCGCCTCCACCTTCCGCGCGCGACGCCCGTCGGCTTCGATCCGCTCGCGGCAGAG
>JBIKWD010000250.1:0-4108 GCA_044356505.1 Phycisphaerales bacterium | reverse complement strand
GCTCAAATCACGCTCTCCCTCAGCCCGCCGCGATTCACTCGCGGCGCGGCTGGCCAGAGGGAGCGGCCGCAGCCGCGACCGCTCAAATCACGCTCTCCCTCAGCCCGCCGCGATTCACTCGCGGCGCGGCTGGCCAGAGGGAGCGGCCGCAGCCGCGACCGCTCAAATCACGCTCTCCCTCAGCCCGCCGCGATTCACTCGCGGCGAGGCTGGCCGGAGGGAGCGGCCGCAGCCGCGACCGCTCAGACACGCCCCTCGGGCACTCCGCTCAATCCCTCCCGCACATCCCCGTCTGCCACATGACGAACGACCACTGGTCGACCTCGTCGCGGATCCGAAGCGCGAGCGGCTTGCCCTGACCATGCCCCGCGTCGCGGTCGACCCACAGGAGGATGGGGTCCTCGCCGTGGTCGTTCGTGGCCATCGCCTGCAGGCGCGCGACGAACTTTCGGGCGTGCAGCGGATGGACGCGCGAGTCGTTCTCGCCCGCGGTCACGAGCATCGCCGGGTACTTCGCGCCCGCACGGACGTTGTGGTACGGGGAGTACGCGAGCAGCGTCTCGAACTGCGTCTTGTCCTCGGCGGACCCGTACTCGGGCACCCAGTAGCGCGCGATCAGGAAGTCCTGGTAGCGCAGCATGTCGAGGAGCGGTACGCCGACGATCGCCGCTGCGAAGAGATCGGGCCGCTGCATGCTCGCGACGCCCGTGAGGAGGCCGCCGTTCGAGCCGCCCTCGATCGCGAGGCGCGACGGGCTCGTGTACTTGTTCGCGATCAGCCACTCGGCGCACGCGTAGAAGTCGTCGAAGACGTTCTGTTTGTTTCCCTGCATTCCCGCGCGGTGCCACGCCTCGCCGTACTCGCCGCCGCCGCGGAGGTTCGCGACCACATAGATGCCGCCGCGGTCGAGCCACGGCACGATGGTCGGGTTGAACGCGGGCGTGAGCGAGACGTTGAAGCCGCCGTAGCCGTAGAGGAGGGTCGGGTTGTCGCCGTCGAGCGGCATGTCCTTGCGGCGCACGATGAACATCGGCACTTCGGTGCCGTCCTTCGAGGTCGCGCGCTTCTGCTCGACGGTGTAGCGCGAGAGGTCGCTCGGAATCTCAGTCCTCGCCCACACCTCGAGGTCGGTGGCGGCGAGCTCCTTCTTCGCGAGGTCGGTCGCGAAGATCGTGCGCGGCGTGTCGTAGCTCGTGTAGACGATGAACGCCTCGGTGCGGTTCCAGTCGGTCGAAACCGTCGCGGTGCCGAGGCCCGGCAGCGGAATCGAGCCGATGCGCGTGCCGTCGTGCGTCATGATCTCGAACTGCGTGCAGACGTCCTTCGACCAGGTGACGACGAATCCGTCCTTGATGCGCGAGACGCCCTCGAGCACCATGTCCGGACGCTCGGCGATGACCGTCCTCCAGTGCTCCCGCGCGGGATCGGCGAGGTCGATTGCGACGACCGAGCCCTTCGGCGTCTCATAGGTGTTCGCGATGTAGAGGACGCCGTCGATCACGTCGATGGGGGAGAATCGCCCGTCGAGACCCTCCGCGATCATCGTCCGCCGGATCTCGCCCTTCTCGAGCCACGGACCCATCGGCGCGACCCACAGGTCGTTCCTCGCCCATCCCTTGAAGAGCGTTCCGATCAGCCACGCGCCGTCGGTCGAGGGACCTGCGCCGGGAATCTCGCTCGGATTCGTCTGCTTCACGACGATCGGGTCCTGTGCGGAAAGACGGCCGATCAGATGATGCCGCGTCTCACGCGAGTACGGGTCCCGCACATCGCGCAGGCTTGAGTAGAAGAACGACTTGCCGTCCGGCATCCAGCCGCTCATGCTCACCTTGCCGACGATCTTGTCATCCAGCCACTTGCCGGTCGCGACGTCGAGCACGTGCAGCTCGCTCATCTCGCTGCCCTTCTGCGAGAGACCGAACGCCATCAGCGTGCCCTGCTCGTTGGGGCGCCACCAGTCGAGGCTGGTCAGGCCCTTTTCGTCGAGCGAGTTGACGTCGAGGAGGATGCGCGGCTCCGCGTCGAGCGTGGCGCGGAACTTCACCAAGCCCTGGTTCTGCGTGCCTGTGCGCTGGGAGTAGAAGTAGCCTCCGTCCGTCATCTGCGGCGCGCCGACGGCGCCGAGCGTCATCCACGGCTCGAGCGCCTTCGCGAGTTCATCGCGGCAGGCGACTCCCTCGATCACGCGCCGCGTGTGCTCGTTCTGCGTGGTCGTCCACTCCGCGACCTCGGACGAGTCCTTCTCGAGGGGCTCGAGCCAGCGGAACTCGTCGACGATCTCGACGCCGTGCAGCGTGTCGCTGACGGGCACGGCTTTCGTAGGCGGGAAAGAAGCCGTGGAAGCGGGGGGATTCGACATGCAGGCGGCGAGAAGAACGGCGGTTTCGATCGGCATGGTGGGGCTCTGTGGAAAGACTCGATGGTATCTCTGAGCCTCGGGGCGCGGCTGTCGCATGCCGCTCGCGGGGCAAGGCGGGTGTTCCGGCTCGGCCAGAGGGTTCGGCCTCGGAAGTCAACCCACGACTTCAGGAAGCGCGAACAGTCCTTCGGTGAGGTTCACCGGGCCCGCCGCAGTGACGAGCACGTCCGCCTCGTAGTGGACGCTCATCGAGCCATCGGCCGTGTAGACGGGCCACTCCCGGCCGTTCGAGCGCGTCTCGGAGCTCGACACGGCGATCATCGGCTCCACGGCGACGAGGAGTCCCGGCTTGATCTCCTTCCAAGCCTCGGGCCACTCGCCGGGATAGCTCGGAACGACGTTCGAGACGAACGGCGGGCCGTGGAGTTCCTTGCCGTATCCGTGACCACCGAGGCCGCGCACGAGGCAGAACCTGCACTCGCCCTCGACGTATCCCTGCACCGCCTTCGCGAAGTCGACGAGCGGTCGGCCCGGCCGGAGCGCCGCGATTCCGCGGCGGAGCGACTCGACGCCGCACTTCATGAGCGCCTCCGACACGGGGTCGCGCTCCTTGATCGCATAGGTCCACGCCGCGTCGCCGATCCAGCCCTTGTGGCGAACGCCGATATCGATCGAGATGAGGTCCCCTCGGCGCAACGGCGACGCCCGCATGTCGTGGGTGCCGTGCACGACGCACTGGTTGACGGACAGGCACGCATGCGACGGGAACGGCGGGTGCCCGCGGATCCGGTAGCCGACGAAGCAGCTCGGCGCGTCGAGATCGGCGAGCGTGCGGCCGACGAAGGAGTCGATCTCGGCAAGGGTCTGCCCCTCGCGAAGGAACCCGACCAGCCGTTCATGGGCCTTCACGACGCATTCGGCCGCGCGGGTCGCGCCTTCGATGTCCGACGGACGGGTCACCAGCATGGGTGGACTGTAGCGAGTGGAAATGATGACGCCGCACCAGGATCCTCTGGTGCGGCGTCGCGTGGATGATCTTGTCGGCGCGCGGGGCGCGCGGCGGGTCGACGGCAAGCCGTCCTGACCCGGCTCAGGCGACCGAGCGGACCTTCATGCCCGTCTGGACGCATTCGCCGCCCTGCTCGGACGTACGGCCGCAGCAGCCGTCGGTGGCGACCGGCGTGTTCGCGGTCGGGTGTCCGGTGAAGTTCGAGACAAACGGGTTCGCGTTCGGAACCCAGGCGCCCTGACCATGCAGGTTCGAGGCGGGGGTCGCGGCGTTGAGGTTGCTGTGGGTGCCGCTCCACGTCGTCGCGTTGGGACCGAAGGCGGTGCCGTGCGACGCGTGCGTCGGGACGAAGGTGTTCGACGTGTTCAGCCCAGCGTGGCCGTGGTTCGGAGCGGTGTGCCAGCCCCCGTTGAAGGGGGCCGGGGTCTGCGTCGGGCACGAAGCCGTGGCGCCACCCGTGAAGTTCGGCGACGAGAAGTTGTTCGCCGCGAAGTTGGTCGGCTGCGTGGGGCAGCCCGAGAAGCCGTTCACCGGGGCCGTCGTGTTGAAGGCGGTGCCGGGATTCATGGGGAACGTGTTCCACGGGGTGTTCCACGGGGTGTTCCACGGGGTGTTCCACGGGGTGGTGTTGCCCGTGAAAGTGTTCCACGGAGTGTTCCACGGGGTGGCGTTGCCCGCGAACGTGTTCCACGGAGTGTTCCACGGGGTGGCGTTGCCCGCGAACGTGTTCCACGGAGTGT
>JBIKWD010000077.1:0-14327 GCA_044356505.1 Phycisphaerales bacterium | reverse complement strand
TGCGGCTCTTGCTGATCGACGCGAGCGCGGCCAACGCGCGGTCCCGCGCGATGGTGTGATCGACCATCGGCAAGGGGTACTCCGACTCCGCAGTCGTTTTTCCGCCAAGGCCGGGAAGCGCCGCCGCGTCCCGCGGGCAAAGCGCGAGCTTCGCGGGCGCGCCCTTCAGTTCGGGAACCCAGCGCTTGATGTAGGCGGCGTCGGCGTCGAACTTCTGCGCCTGCGAGGTCGGGTTGAATATGCGGAAGTACGGTGCCGCGTCCGCGCCGCACCCGGCCGCCCACTGCCATCCAAGCGAGTTGTTGGCGAGATCGGCGTCGACCAACGTATCCCAGAACCACTTCGCGCCGTCCTGCCACGGCAGAAGGAGGTGCTTGACGAGGAAACTCGCCACCACCATGCGCACGCGGTTGTGCATCCATCCCGTGTGCCAGAGCTGGCGCATGCCGGCGTCGACCAAGGGATAGCCGGTCCGCCCCCGCTGCCAGCGCTTGAGGCCCTCCTGGTCCCGCCGCCACGGAAAGCGGGCGAACTCGGGACGAAGCGGCTCGAGATCGGTCTTCGGAAAGTGGTACAGCACGTGGGTCGCGAACTCGCGCCACAGGAGTTCGGCGTGGAACTTGTCGGTGCTCTCCGCGGGCGACTTCTGCGACGCGGCGGCGGCGTGCCAGATGCGGCGAATGCCGATCTCGCCGAAGGAGAGGTGCGGCGAAAGCAGGCTCGAACCGTCGCTTGACGGCTCGTCGCGTCCGGTCGGATAGCGCGCGAGCGCGCCGGCGGCGAAACCCGTGAGGCGCGCGCGGGCCGTGTCCTCCCCGGGAGTCCACATCGCGCGGAGGCCCTCCGCCCAATCGACCTTCGGCTCAAGGTCAAGGTCGGGGATCGCGATTCCTTTCGGCGCGCCGTCCGCGGGCGGCAGCGCGGTCGGCGTCGCGCGGGGTTTCGAGGGTGATGGGCGCGCGCGGCAGTTCCTGGAGAACGGCGTGTAGACCTGGTACGGTCTTCCCTCCTTGGTCGAGATCTCCTCGGGATCGAAGAGATGGTTCGAAAGCTGCCCGCTCCACGCGATGCCGAGCCTGTCGAGCGCGGCTTCGACGCGCCGTTCGGCCGCGAGGCCCGCGGGATCGAACCGCCGCGACCAGACGACCTCCGTGGCTCCGAGCTTCTTCGCGAGGTCGGAGAGCACCTTGGCGGCGTCTCCTTCGAGAACGACGAGCCGCGATCCGAGCGCGGAAAGCTTGGACGCATGCGCCTTGAGGCTGCGCGCAAGCCACCATCGCTGCGCGCCGCCGAGCGGCCACGCTCCCTCGTCCGCGTCGCCGCCGATGAACACGGGGATCAACGCGTCCGCACCGCTTGCGGCGCGCGCGAGCGCCGCGTTGTCGTCGAGCCGCAGGTCGCGGCGCACCCACCAGATCTTGCACGTCGCCATCAGTCGGTCCCGTCCGTGTGAAGGCGCCCGAGTTCAAGCCGCAGCGCGTCCTCGAGCGAAGGATGCGCGAAACGGTATCCATGCGCCGCGAGCACGCCCGGCCGCACCAGCGCTCCTTCGAGCAGCGCCCGCTGGCCGAGTTCGCCGAAGATCATCCGCACGACCGGGGCCGGCAGCGGTGCAAGGCTTGGACGGCGGAGCACGCGCCCGAGCACCTTCGCGAATTCGCGCTGCGGCAGCGCGGTCGGCGCGACGACATTGACGGCGCCGTCGACCGAGGCGTCGCGCGCGCAGAACAGGATCGCGCCGAGCACGTCGTCGAGCGAGACCCAGCTGAAACCCTGCCTGCCGGAACCAATCGGCCCGCCCGCCCCGAAGAGGAAGGGCGTCAGCATCTTCGCCAGCGCACCGCCCGCCGCGGTGATCACGACGCCGAGGCGAAGGTGCGCGGTGCGAACGCCGGCGTCCCGCGCGGCCGCGGTCGCGCCCTCCCACGCGTCCACGACGTCGGCGAGGAATCCCTCGCCGCGCGGCGAACGCTCGTCGACCCAGTCGTCGCGATGTCCGTAGAAACCGATGGCGCTCGCGCAGAGGAACGCTTCGGGCTTGCGCGTCGCCCGCGCGATGGCGCGTGCGACGGCTTCGGTGCCGAGCACGCGGCTGTCGCGGATCGCGCGCTTGCGTTCGGGACTCCAGCGCTTGTCCGCGATTCCCTCGCCTGCAAGATGGACGACGACGTCGAGATCCTCGACCCACTTCGGATCGAGACCACGTTCAGGGTCCGCGGGATTCCACCCGCGTTCGCCCGGGTTGCGCGGAAGGCCCCGCACGAAGCGGACGACCTCGTGACCGCCGGTCGTGAGGAACGCGCAGAGCTGCCGCCCCACCATTCCGCCGGCGCCCGTCACGCCGACGCGTAGCCGACGCACGCCGAAGCGCGCGTCGATCTCGGCGTGGCGCCGAAGATCCTCGCGTGTGCGCGCGTGCCGGAACGCAAACTGGCGGCCGAGTTCACGGAGGAGAGGCCCGCGAATGACGAGCCGCCCGAGCGCGCCGAGCGGCGGATCGAACCGGATCGAGTCCTCGAGCATCGAGCGGCCGTCCGACTCGGGGAGAAAGCGGTGCACGTGCCGCCACGAGCCGAACGGGCCGCGCTCCTGCGTGTCGACGAACTGACGCGGCGGGTCGACTTCGCCGTGCAGGGCGACGAGCTTGATGCGGAGCGGCCCCTTGCGGATCACGATCTCGGCGCGCGCGCCGTCGACAAGCGGCGACGCCTCGCGCTCGACGCGGATCGACTCCCATGGCGGAATGAGCCGGTGGATCGCGCCGGCGCGGAAATGCCACGCGCCGAGGACATCGGCGGGAACGTCGACGCGCGAGGCGCGGTGGAACGTCGAGGAGCCGCTCACTTGCGCGAGCCCTTTCTGTCCGCCGCAGGCGCGTCGAGGAGCCGCGGAACACCGAGCGGCTGCCCGCGGATCAAGACGTCGCGCACCGCGACGAAACCGGCGTGGTCCGCCGCGCGCGAGGCGTCGGTGCGGTTTCGAGCGCTCGCCATGGGAAGCTTCATGCGGGCATTGTCTCGCAAGACGGGCTCGTTGCGGGCAAGGAAAGCCCAGTACATCCCGCCGATCGGGCAATCCTTCCCGGGCGTGAAGCGGCACTGCGCGCAGGAGTCGCCCATCTTCTCGAGGTAGGCGCTTCCGCTGACGTACGGCTTCGTGGTCATGCCGGTGTCCGCGTAGGTTCCCATCGCGAGCACGTTGGGTTCGACCACCCAGTCCCACGCGTCGATGTACGCGACCCAGAACCAGTCGCAGAGTTCGCGCGGCGAGACGCCGAGCAGCGTCGCGATGTTCGCGAGCACCATGAGCCGCGTGATGTGATGGCTCCAGCCCTCCACCCAGACGTCGCCGACGACGTGATCGAGGCAGGCGAGTCCGCTTTCGGTTCCCCACCATGCGGGCGGGAGATCGAGATCGGCACCCATCGCGTTCGGCCGAGCACCGCCATCCACGGCGCGCGGCGGCGGCTGGATCGGTGTCCAGCGCTTGCCCGACCAACGCGCGTATCCCGCATCGCCGGGGACCGGGAGCGGCTCTTCGCCGGCCCTTCGCCCGTTGCGGAATCCGTCGCTCGCGCGGTGCACCTGATAGACGAACTCGCGCCAACCGAGCACCTGGCGGATGAACCCCTCCTTGCTCTGGAGCGGAAGGTCGAGCTCGGCCGTCTCCTCGACGACCCTGCGCGGCAGCAGGCGGTGAAGGTTCATGAGCGGCGAAAGCCGCGTGTGGAACACCCCGCGGCTGCGCCTGCTCATCGCGTCCTCGTACGGGCCGAAGTTCGGAAGGCAGGCGCGCTTCGCCCACGTCCACATGCGGTCGATCTCCGCGCGCGAAGCCGGGATCGCGTCGACGTCGAGCTGGCCCGGGTGCGCCTTGAAGCGCGTCTCGATCTCGCGGACAACCTCCTCGCGCAGGAGCGACCCCGCGAACTCGGGCGGCGTCGGCGCGGGAGGCGTCCCGTCCCAGCGCTTGCGGTTCTCGGCGTCGAAGCTGTACTTGCCGCCGACGGGCTTTCCGTCCTTCGTCATCAGGATGCCGGTCCGCTGCCGGACACCCTGGTAGAAGCGGTCCATCCGCCAGCCTTCCGTTGTGCGCCCGCGGTCAAGATCGGCCGCGGTCGTCAGGAATCCGTCGTGGGGCACGAACCGCAGCCGCTTGTCGGCGACGAGGCCCGCGAGCTCTGCGCGCACTTCGCGCTCGGCCGGCTCGGCCGCCACAAGGTCGCCAAGGCCCGCCCGCTCGAGCAGAACCGAGATCGGTTCGTCGCCACGCAGGACCCGGACCGAAAACCCCGCGTCGGCGGCCTCTAGGGCGAAACTCCGCTGCGAGAGCAGGATCCAAGCGAGGCGCTGGCGGTGATACGGGCGACGGCTCAGCCACTCACCGCTCTCGACAAGCACGATTTCGGTCTCGCGCGGCTTCGCCGAGCGAAGCGCCCCGATCTCGAAGCTCAGCTGATCGGAAAGCACCAGGACCTGCTCGCCGTTCCTGCGCGACGCAGCCTTCGGGCCACCGCGACCGAGCCTCGACCTCAGTTCCTCGTCGAAGACGGGGAGGGAAAATGTCGCGGGAGGCCTGCCTGACGGGCGCACGGCGCGAGGTTCGCGGTCCCCTTTCCAGCGGATGCGCGCCGACGGCGACTTTGGCGGAACCCCGCATCCTGCCGAAAGTAGAATCGGCCCCGCGTCGGCCCCGCCCCGTTCGAACGACCGGACCGACGCGCTTTCCGAGATCCACCATGACGAACGCCACATCGAAGACGGACGCCGCCCGTACCCGCACCCCGGCAGAGTGGGTCGGGCTGATCTCCCTGCACGGGATCACGGCCGCGTGGATCGGCTACGGCGCGCTGATGAAGGCGATCGAGATGAACCCCCAGCTTCTGCCCTCGCCGATCCTGAAGCTGCTGACCGAGATCGCGAAGGCGACGCCGGGAGACTCGATCGCGTTCCTCGAAGGGTCGCTGCGCTCCATCATCGGCGCCGAGGTGTTCCTCGCCATCGCCATCCTCTTCTCGACGCGGTACGCCCGGCTTCTCGCCATGCTGACGCTCGGGCTCTTCTGCCTGATCCTCATGTATGCGATGGTCACGACCGGCCTGAAGGATGGATGGAGCGAAGCCCTCACCGGAAGCTGCGGATGCTTCGGCGAGAAGGGCCTCCCGGCATCGGTCATGCTCGCCGTCGACGCGCTGCTGCTCGCCAACGCCTTCTTCCTCGCCCCCCGCGCCCGCGCTGGCGGCATCCTCCCGCTTGGAATCGGCGCCGTCCTCGGCGTCGGCGTCGCTGTCCTGACCCCGACTCCCGAAGTCACGGTCACCCCCAAGGGAGCTGCCTCCGAGACCGCGCCCGTCGCCCCGACGCCGAACGTGGATGCCGAGGCGCCGGCGACCGCTCCCGTGAAGCCGCCGCCCGCCCCGGAGGCGCCCGTCCCCGTGGTCGCGTCGCTGCCCTGGCCCGCCGAACCCGCGAAGTACGAGAAGATCTACTTCCCGAAGTTCAAGGAGTGGGTCGGCAAGCCGTTCCGCGACCAGAAGCTCGCGCTCGCAATCTCGCGTCCGATGCCGGCCGATATCGAGAAGGGCGACTGGATCGTGACCTTCTCGCGGCCCGACTGCGACCGTTGCCAGCAGTTCTATCGCGAGCACTTCGCGGCGACGCGCAAGGAGCGCGTGCTCAAGGTGTCGATCAAGGACTCGACCGGCAAGGCCCTCGGAATGCCGTGCGCCGGCTGCGAGGAGCGCGAGGTCTACCGCGCCAAGGAGGCCGGGCAGCGGTCGCCCGAGTACCTGCTGCAGACTCCCTGCGCCGTGCGGCTGAAGGACGGCGTCGTCACGGCGTTCTGCACCGACGTCGACAACGCGGAGGAGCTTGCGAAGGTCCTCGACGGGCCGGCCCCCGCCGCCCCCGTCGTCCCGACGCCGCAAGTCCAGCAGCCTGCGGTGAAGCCCGACCCCGCGACGGTGTGGCCGGGCCTCCCCGAGAAGTTCGACCGCAACTACCTGCCCGAGTTCGCCGAGTTCGTCGGCAAGCGCTTCAGCGAGATTCCTTTCGCTCGGCTCATCGATGGCCAGGTGCCCGCGGACTTCCTCAAGGGCCGCTGGATCGTCATCTACTTCCGCGAGGACTGCGACCACTGCCACATGATGCTCTCGAGCTACTTCACGGGGAAGCTGCCGGTGAAGACGATGACGCTCGCGATCCCCGATGCCGATCCGAACAACATCATGGAGAATCCCTGCGACGAGTGCGTCAAGCTGTCGCTCGTCAAGGGTCCGACCTACATCGTCGGAACGCCGGTCGTGCTCGCGCTCAACGACGGAGTGGTCGAGTGCGTCGTCGAGAACGTCGACGACATGGCCGCCCTCGAGGGCTGCCTCAAGTTTCCGAAGTAGCTCCGCATGACGATCCTCAAGTCCCCCCGCACCGCATCGCTCGCAGTCGCCGTCTTTCTCGGCGCGGCGGCGTTCGCGCAGCTCAGGCTCGGCGAAGAGTCGGTGCCTGCGCCGCTGCGTGAAAACCTGATCTGGCTCTTCGGGTACGACGCGCGGACGGCGTCGCGTCTCGTCGTCGGAATCGAGTTCGCGGCCGCGGCGGCGGTGCTCGCGGCGGGGACCCGCCTTCTCGCGCTCGTCGTGGCCGGCTTCGCGCTCTTCTTCTCGCTCGCGTGCGTCTCGCGCGCCGTGACGAACGGCGGTCTGCTGCTCCCCGTGCTGTCGCTCGCCGCATCGGCGGGTCTTGTTGTCCTCGCGCGCGCCAGCGTCGCCCGGCCGCCGGCCGAGGGGCGACGGGGACTCTCTCCCGCGTGGCCGACCCTCGGCGCCCTCGCGGCTGCGACCGTGGCCGGGCAGTGGAGCGCATCGGCCTCGTTCCACGTTCCCGGCGCCTCGCCCGCGCCCCAGGCTGCGGCCCCGCGGCCCACGGTGCCGACGATCGATCTCGACATGAAGGCGTTCGAGGGTCGGCCTCTCGCGGAGAGCGTGCTCGCGAAGTACGTCCCGAGGATCGTCGAGCTCTGCGCCACGCGCGACGCCTACATCGTGGTCTACAGCCCCTACTGCGAGAGCTGCCACACGCTCTTCACCGGAACCTTCGGGGTGCCGCGTCCCGAACTCGTGATCGCCGTCGCGGTCCCGATGAGCGACGACGCGACCAGCGCTTCGAGCGAGGCGCCCCGCCCGATCGAGTGCCTCGGCTGCGAGGAGCTGTCGCTTCCGGTCGGGCCGAACTGGCTCGTGGCGCCGCCGATGGTCCTCAAGGTCGAAGGCGGCGTGCTGACCTGCGTGGCGGATCGTTTCGGCGGCGACTGCCTGCCCAAATGACTCCCTGTCAAGTGATCATCGGTCAGTTGATCGTCAACCGACCTGCACGACCGAAACCGCGCGGGCGTCGATCCTGAGCTCGACGCCGCCCGCACAGGCGAACGAGCGCGGCGCGCGGTCGCCGTCGTCGATCGCGGCCTGCGCCCGATCGAGAACAGCCTGCGAGGCGTCGCCTCCCGCTGCGTGGACCATCGCCCGCAGCAAGGCGACATGGAGCGCGCGTGGAAGCGCGTCGAACTCGGCGCGGTCGAACGACCGGCGGTGTCCCGCAAGCTGCGTGCGGACGGCGGCGTCGCGGAAGGCGATCAGGTCGCGCGCCTCGTCCATCGTCCGTGCGGAACCGCGCGCGATCCCGTCGACGAGCGCCGCGAGCGAAGGGTCGCCTCGGAGCGCGCCGCGTTCATGCAGCGCGTTGCTTGGATCCTCGCGCCACGCTACGCCGAGCTCTGCGAGGAACTCGCGGAGATCGTGCCGCCGGACCGCGAGGAGCGGCCGGATGATCGCGGGCAGATCGCCGCGCGCGTTCTCGGCAAACGGCACGAGCCGCGAGAGCGAGGCGATGCCGAGCCCTCGCCGCAGACCAAGCAGCAGGCTTTCGGCGCAGTCGTCCGCCGTATGCGCGGTGACGGCTGCGACGCAGCGGTGCGTGTCGACGAAACGGCTCGCGGCCGCGTAGCGGGCGGCGCGCGCGCGTTCGAGGAGGTTTCCGCCGCGAGTCACGGCGACCCGCACGGTTTCCCTGCGCGCGACGCCGATCCGCGCGGCGAGCTCGATCGCGGCCTCGCATTCGGCCGCAGCCTCGGGCCGCATCCCGTGATCGACCGACAGCACCGCAAGCGAGTCAAGCGCCGGGTCGCTTCGCTCGCGGATCGCGGCCATCAGGAGAAGAAGCGCCATCGAGTCGCCGCCCCCGCTGACGAGGAGCGCCACGCGGCCGCTCTCGGCTGCGCGCGCGTCGGTTGCGCCCATGGCTTCTCGCGCCGCCAAGAGTCCGCGCGAGCAGGCCGCTGCGAGCGGATGTCGCGAGGCCGCGAGGAGGAGCTGCGACCGAGCCACTCCGGCCGACGTCGGCAGGGTCACGGCGCCGACCCGGGCTTCTGCGGTGCGTTCTTCGGTCCGGGCAGCACCTTCGCAGGAGTCGCGATCGGAGGCCCCGCATCACGCCGCGAGGGCTCGATCTCCACGACGGCTTCGAGCCGATGGGCGGCGGGAGTCCGGTACCGGAAGCGGATGCGTCCCAGGCCTTCGACCGTCGTCGCCAGCGCGTCGAGGCCGCGCGAGATGCGCTCGGCGCCCACCCCGCCGTCGACCACGAGCGGCCGCCATCTCCTCACGAGCGCGGCGGCCTGGGGGCCGTTGCAGAAACCGACGCCGGTCGCGGAGTCCTTCTCTTCGTCCGCGACCTGCTGCCGAGCGAGCGTCTCCGAGACGGACACGAGCCAGTCCCCGTCCGACGCGTAGACCTGCCAGCCTCCCGAAGTCGTCGCGACCGTCGCCCAGTGAAGACCGCATCCGCCGAGTTTGAACGCGCTGCCGAGGTAGCGGTCGATGAACGCGCCAAGCGCGTCGCACTCCCGAAGGGCGAGCTCCTTTGGATCGGTCATCTGCTTGGCGACCGCCCGAAGACGGTCAGAGTGGCCGGCGACCGGCTGAAACTCCCCCTGCTTCGGGGCGGGCAGTTCGGCGGCGCGGAGCAGTCCGCAGCAGACCCCGCGCATGTAGGCGTCCTGGTCGGCCTCGGCCTGCGATGCATCCTCGACACGCCACGCGAGGGCCACGGCCGGCCGTGCCGGGTCCGCGCTCGGGCCGACCGCGATCAGCCGCTCCCCGGTCAGGTTCGAACGCATCGCGGGCGAGGGCTTGAGTTCGGGAACGAGGGCGACCCAGAACGCGTCGGACATGCCCGGAAGTCCGTCGGATGGGTTCGACACCGCGAGGACCGCAAGCGGTTCGAGTCCGAGGACGACGCCCGAATCGAGGCTCGCCGGGGGCGCGCCGGCTCCGAGCGGCGACTCGTCGTAGGTTCCGCGCACCTCGGCGCGGAGGCTCTCTCCCGTGCGGCTGAGCGCGACCAGCGTCGCACCACCGACGGGCGCCCCATGCCGCATGAAGACGCGGACCGGCGCCTCGGACGCGAGGAACTCCTGGATGAGCGGCTCGCCAAGCAACGACCGCGCCGCGTCCTCGGTCGCCGCTCGCTCGGCGGCGCCATCGAGCCACGCGTCGCCCTGCGCGACCGGAGCGATGAGCAGCCAACCACCGACGCGGCGGAAGAGAAGGCCCTGCGTCGCGGAAACGAAGCGCTGCGGCGCGCTCATCTTGGCTCCGAGCATCTTCAGGACCCGTTCGCAGCGCGCGTCGTCGGCCTGCACGCCGAACATCCAGCGCTGCCCCCCGTCCGGAGCATCGGTCAGGTAGAAAACGACGCGTCCAGCGAACACCTCGCGCACCGCCGCGTCGGCGTGGGCGTTGCTCCTCCGCGCGAGGAGGTCGAAGGTCGCGAGCGCCTGAGGCCCCGCGATCGACTCGAGCACAGGGCGCATCGCCACACTTCCGACTCCGAGCACGTCGCTCGCGCCCCGTGCGTCGATCGCGAGCGTCGCGTTCCTCGGCGCGAGCGCGAACGCCGCGTTGTCAGCCTTTGCAGGACGAACGGACACCAAGGCCGCGACCGCTGCGAGAAGCGCGAGCACGACGGCGACTCCCGGCCGCCGACGCCGCCGTGTGCCCGGGCGAGAACGCGCGACGTCCGTCCGAACAACCGGCGGATCGGCCTGCGGATCGACTTGCACGCTCTTCGTCACCGATTCGCTCCGTCAGGAACGGCGGAAAGGGGCGGCCGCGTCCGAGGGCGGCGCGTCCTCGACACCGGCGGCCTCCTGCAGCGGCGCGTCGTCGCCCGCGAAGGGCGCAACCACTTCGCGCAACGCCCGGATGCCGTCGCTCAAGGCTGCGCCCTGGCTGCGGATCCCGTGCTCGACGACGCTCGCGACCGGCGCGGCGCGGTCTTCGGGACCGGATGGCAGCGCATCGCGCATCAGGGGCATCAGGCAGACCACTCCGACGATGAACATGGCGGCGATGCCGAGCGGAAGCACGCTCCGCGGCAGCTCGAGCATGATGCGGTCGGCCAGGACTTCGGCTCGCGCGCGGTCGCGCGACGAGAGCGGGCGCGAACGCGCCTCGGAGCGGAGCGAAAGAAGCACGCGGACCAGCAGACGCTGCGCGCGCGAGGACGGCGCGCGGTCCGGGTCGGGCATCGATGAGCCGTCGAGGAAGTTCATCGCAGCACCTCGCCCGGGTTGGGGGCGCCGCTCTGCTCGATCGCGAAGAGCATCCGCCGCCGGGCTCGGAAGAGATGGCTCTTGATGGTTCCCTCGGGCATGCCGAGTTCCTCGCCAATGCGCTGCACCGACCAGCCCTGCTGATGGAACATCAGGACGATCTCGCGCTGCGGAGAGCCAAGCGATCCGATCGCGATGTCGACGAGGTTCGCGATCTGCGCGCCGCGCTCGACCGACTCGACTTCATGGAGAGGCGTGCGCGCGTCGCCGGCGCGGTACTCGACCGTCTCGCTGTCGGCGTTCGGCTTCATCTTCTGCTGCGCGTTGACGAGCAGCCGCTTGCCGATCGTGAAGAGCCACGTCGAGAAGCGGTACTGGTCGTCGAAGCGGTCGAGCGACTTGATGACGCGGACGAAGGCTTCCTGCGCGAGATCCTCCGCCAGCTCGTGCTTGCCGCAGAGCCGGAACAAAAACGCCTCCAGCGGGCGCTGGTAGGCGTGGATGAGCTCGGCGATGGCATCACGGTCGCCGCTGCGGGCGCGCTGGATCGTGAGGCGTTCGGTCTTTGCGTCGAGCATCGGGGACCCTCAGAATGGTGCCTCGAGTGTACGTCCGACCATGCCGAACGTTTCGCAGAATTCGCGTTTCGGCGCGGTTTGCCCGCGTCCGGCAGCAGGTTCGCGGTCGTTGACCCGCCCGGACTCAGGCCGCCCTCGACCGCCTCGCTACGACCGGGGTCCGGTCGACCTCGCGGCGAAGCGCCTCGAGGAGGTCGAACGGGGAGTCGCCCTCGAAGTCGACCCCGAGCTCCTCACCGAGGCCCGGCGCGCGGCTGAAGACCCCGCCGCCGACGCCGATGCGAAGTCCCGGGACGGGCTTCTGGTCGCGCAGCGAGCCGAGAAGTCGTCTGAGCCGGGCCGCGTCCTGTCCTGCGGCCGCGTAACTGACCACGAAGTCAGGCGAGCGCGAACCGATCTCGCCGAACATGTCGTCCGACTCGACCCCCCCGCCGAGGAACACGATGTCGAACCCGTCGGCCTCGGCGAGACCGGCGAAGATCTCCGCAGCCAGCTCCTCGAGGGGCTTCTGGCCGCTGGTGACGAGCACGCTCCGGAAGCGGGGCTGCCGCCGAGCAAGCCCCATCTCGACGCGCTGGACGAGGTGGCCGAGAAGCAGGGTGGCGCAGTGCGCGTGGACGGCTCCGATGCGGTCACGCCGTGACAGACCGTCGATGAGCGAGCAGGCAGGCCAGAGATCCTCCTCGAGAATGTCGAGGGGCGAGCGGCCGTCGTTGAGCCGCTCCCGCAGGAAATCCCGGCAGCCGACCCGGTCGCCCTGCATGAGCAAGACGAGGAGCCGGTGGAGGCGCGCGTCGCGCGTGGATTGCGATTCACCCCGTGGGGTACCGTTTGGACGGTCGAGACCGCCGTCGAAGTCCGTGGCCTGAGGCATGGCCGTTCCTTCAGCAGTGTGGAGCTGTTCGACGCGTCCCCGTCGTTCCGCCCTGTCGTCGTGGAGGCCGAGGTCCCCTCGGTGGTCGGGTGCGGCGCCGCGCGCGATCCATCGCGTTGCGGCGTCAGGAGGACAAGCGAGGTGGCGCCGTCGACGTTTCGGCGAATCGAACCGCGGGACCGAACCGCCGCCGATGTTCGCGCATTTGCTGCGTCCGTCAGCGTGCAACAGTGACCACGCAGGTTCCGAACGTCAGCGGGGTCTGGCGTACGTCCGTGAAACCGACGGACAGCAGCGCCTCGCGCAGCCGGTCGCGGTCGAGGAACGTCTCGACCGAGCGCGGAAGGTAGCGGTACGCGCCGGAACGGTCGCGCGCGATGAGCGACGCGGTCACCGGCATGATGCGGTGGGTGTAGAGGCGGTTGGCCGCGCGGATGAGCGGGTTGCGCGGCTCGTCGAACTCGAGCACCACCAGCCGCCCGCCAGTCCTGAGCACGCGGCGAAACTCGCCGAGCGCCTTGAGGGGATCGCCGACGTTCCGAAGACCGAACGCGATCGACAGGACGTCGACGCTTCCGTCGGCGAGGGAGAGGTTCGTGGCGTCGCCCTGCTCGTATCGCGGCTTCGCACGACCGCGAGACGGGCCTTCCGCCCGCGCCGACTTGTCTCGCGCGATGTCGAGCATCTGCGGCGTGAAGTCGAGCCCAACCACGCTTCGAGCGCCGCTCAGGGCGAACAGCTCCGTCAGGTCGCCCGTGCCGCACGCGACGTCGACCACGTCGTCGGTCGCGCGCACGCCGGCAAGCTCGACCGCCTTGCGGCGCCAACGCTGGTCGAGCCCGAAGGAGTGCAGGCGGTTGTTGAGGTCGTAGGCCCCCGCGATGGCGGCGAACATCGCCCGCACCTTGTCGGCCTTGTCGGCCCTTCCGTGAGGGTCGTCGGCCAGTTCCCGTGATTGCCAGATCGGCTCGGACATGGGCGGCGAGTATAGGTGTCCACGCGCACGCGGGCCGTGTCCGCGGGTACATTCCGTCCCGCATGATCGTGGATCTCGACACCCGCCTCTGGCAGCGCCTCGAGGATCTCGGCGACGAACTCGCCGCCGCGGTCCGAAGGCTCGGTGCGAGCCGTTGGCTGCAGCCGGACGCGACAGGCGAAGCCCATGCGGCCGCGGTGCGCGCGGTCGACGCCGCCGTGGTCGTCGGTTTCCGAAGCGAGCTGATCCGCGGTGCGATCGCGGAGGATTCGCTGCGGCCGGTGGTCGAGCAGAGCCAAGGCCGGCTGTTCCTCGCGAGGGCGATCGATCCGACGCGGCCGGGGGCGTCCTACGAAGTCGAGTCGGCGCGGAAGGAAGGAGCGGCGTGCCTCTGGCTGGACCCCTGCACGCAGGGCTTCAATCCGACCGACACCCGCGCGATGCGCGTGTTCGACCGCGCCGAGGCGAACCAGCTCGCCGTGATCGTCGGCTGGGGCGGCCCGCTGCCCGCGTCTGCGCGGCTCGAGTTTGCGCGCCCCTACCTCCTCGACGAGGTCGCGCGGGCGTTTCCCCGGCTCACGCTCGTGATCACGGGCTTCGGCGGACCGTTCGTCGCCGAGACGCTCGCGATGCTTTCGAAGCACGACCACGTCTTCACGACCACCGCGGGCATCGCCGCGCGCCCGTGGGATCTGCTCCATGCACTGCAGAGCGCGCGCGACCTAGGCGTCGACCGCAGGATCTGCTTCGCGTCCGGCTTCCCCTTCGACACGCCGGCCCGCGCGATCGAGTCGATATACGGCATCAACTCGCTCATCCATGCGACGCCGCTACCCCATATCGCCCGGTCGGTCCTGCGCGAGATCGTCGAGCGCGACTCGATCAGCCTGCTCGGACTCGGCCTTCCCCCTCCGCCCCGCTCGCGCGAGACGACCCGGTCGCTTGCAAGCGACGCACCGCTCCGCCTTGGCGGCGAAACGGCTTGATGGACAGCAACACCATGGCAACGAACCTCCCCATCCTTCTCACCGCCGCGACGGCGATCGCCCTCGGCCTCACGGGCTGCTCGGGAACCGAGACCGTCGGACGCGCGGAACTCGTCGCGCTCGGCTCGGAGCCGCTCCTCTTCGAGCGCGAGTTCATCGTCGGCTCGTACGCGACCAGGGAGTCGGAGGACAGCTACTGGTTCTCCGACGTGCCGCTGTCGGCTTTGCTTGCGCACAGCGAGGAGTCGCCGATCAAGGACGCCGTGTTCCTCCATGCCCAGATGATCTGGATTCCGAAGCCTGGCCTC
>JBIKWD010000002.1:0-54907 GCA_044356505.1 Phycisphaerales bacterium | reverse complement strand
CAAACAGCGTCGCCCCCGCCAAAGCGAGCCGCCGCAGCGGCGAGCGCTCAAACAGCGTCGCCCCCGCCAAAGCGAGCCGCCGCAGCGGCGAGCGCTCAAAGAGCTCCCGCCCCCGCCAAAGCGAGCCGCCGCAGCGGCGAGCGCTCAAAGAGCTCCAGCCCCCACCAAAGCGAGCCGCCGCAGCGGCGAGCGCTCAAACACGCGGCGAGCGCTCAAAGACGCCCCGCGCTCAATCTTGCCCAAGCCGCACGCGCACGAACTTCACCAGCTTCACGCCCTTGGGCACGACCTGGCCGACCTGCATCTTGTCGTCGCGCACGTACGGCTGGCCCAGGAGGGTGACCTCCTCGAAGAACTTGCGGAGCTTGCCTTCCGCCATCTTCTCCGCGATCTGTGCGGGCTTGCCAGAGGCCTGCGCCTCTGCGACGGCTTCGGCGCGCTTCGCTGCGACGACGGCCTGGTCGAGACCCGACGCGTCGATCGCGGACGGGGTGGGGACCGCCGCCGCGATGTGCTGGCAGATGCCCGTGCCGATGTCGGCCGGCATGTCGCCGCCTTCATACTGGAGGACGACGCCGAGCTTGCCGTCGTGGTGGACGTAGCTTGCGAACGAACCGCCCGACAGGACCTCGCCGCGGGCGAAGGAGATGTTCTCGCCGGTCTTCAGGCGCACCACGTCGACGCGGTCGGTGATCGCCTTGTCTGCGGTCACCGGGCCGGCGCCGTGGCCGAGCGCCATCTTGGCGACATCGGCCGCCATCGCGCGGAACTCTTCGTTGCGCGCGGTGAAGTCGGTCTCGGAACGGATCTCGACGATCGCGGCCTTGCCGCCCGCGATCGCGACCGACACGCAGCCCTCGCCGGCGGCGCGGTCGGTCCGGGCGTCCATCTTGCCCTTCATCTTCTCGCGGATCAGCTTCTCGGCTGCGTCCATGTCGCCCTTCGCCTCGACGAGGGCGTTCTTGCAGTCGCCCATGCCGAGACCGGTGCGGTCGCGGAGCTTCATGACGTCCTTGGGGCTGATGTTGATGGTGCTCATGGAAATCTCCTTGCTCATCGCCTGCGCGCGCGGCGCGGCGTTCAGTTCAATGGTTCAGTAACGGTCTCGACGAGGCCTGAAGGAAGCTCACGCGCCTTCGGACGGTTCGGTGGTGGCGACGGAAGAACCGTCGTCGGCGCGGAACTTGGCGCGCGTCGAACGGCGGCGCGGGGTCGGCGCGCCGTCGGGGCGGCCTTCGCCGCGGCCTTCGCCGCGACCTTCACCACGGCCGCCGTCGCGGCCTTCGCCGCCGTCGCCGCCCGTGGTCGCGCGGCCTTCCTTGCCCTTCTTCACCGCATCGCAAAGCTCGCGGATGACGATGTCGATGGTGCGCATCGAGTCGTCGTTGCCCGGGATCGGGATGTCGACGAGATCCGGGTCGCCGTCGGTGTCGACGAGGCACACGGTCGGGATGCCGAGTCCGCGCGCCTCGAGCAGCGCGTTCTTCTCGCGGTTGGTGTCGACCACGATGAGCGCGGCGGGAAGCTTGGTCATCGTGCGGACGCCGCCGAGGTTGCGCTGGATCTTCTTGCGCTCGCGCATCAGCTGCGATTCCATCTTCTTCGAGTAGTTCTTCATCTCGCCGCTCTCGACGAGGCGGTCGAGCTCATCGAGGCGCTTGAGCCGCTCGCGGATGGTGCGGAAGTTGGTGAGCGTTCCGCCGAGCCAGCGCTCGGTGACGAACGGCATGCCGACCTCGGCCGCGTACTGCTCGATCGGGCCGCGCGCCTGACGCTTGGTGCCGACGAAGCAGACGTCCTTGCCGTCGCCGATGGTCTTCTCGATGAAGCGCTTGGCGAGGAGGAGGCCCTTGATCGACTCGCGCACGTCCACGATGTGGATCTGGTTGCGGATGCCGTGGATGTACGGCGCCATCTTCGGGTTCCAGTTGCTGCGACGCTGCCCGAAGTGAATGCCTGCCTCGATGAGTTCCTGAACGAGAGAAGCCATGGTTGCTCTCCAGCGACACCGACAAAGCGGGGTGGCCACCCGCCCGTCATGAGGGCGCTTGTGGGTGCGCTCGGGTGATGCCCGAAACGCGAATCGAACGAAGGTCGGCGCTGCCACGGTCGCCGCCCGGTTCCGCCGGCGAACGCTCGCCGCGCGGGTCCTCGCCGCGGATGCGGCGGGGGATCGAAGAGTGTACCGAAATCGGCCGTCCGTTTGGAGGGCTGAAACCGCCTGGTCCGCCGAGGGACAATCTTCGTGGAGCAGTCCGATTCCTCACCCCTGCGGCGGGCAGCGTCCGATAGAAAACCTCCCATGCTCGCCAAAGTCTTCAAGGCCTACGACATCCGCGCCACCTACCCGAAGCCCCTCGACGAGGGGATCGCCTGGCAGGTCGGCTACGCGACCGCGCAGTACCTCCTGAAGGACGCAGCGGACGCGGGCGCGATCGACCCGATGTCGCGGACGATCTGCGTCGGCCGCGACATGCGCAAGAGTTCGCCGTCGCTCGCGAAGGAGCTCAAGCAGGGGATGCGCGACGCCGGCGCAAACGTGATCGACGTCGGGCTCGTCGACACGCCGTTCGTCTACTTCGCGATCAACCATCTCGGCTGCGCCGGCGGCGTCCAGGTGACGGCGTCGCACAATCCCGCGAACTACAACGGATTCAAGATCTCGAAGCGCCACGCGAAGCCCGTCGGACAGGACACCGGCCTCGCCGAGATCCAGAGGCTCGCGGCGCTCGTCGAGCGCGAGAAGGTGAAGCTGCCCGCGGGCAACGGAGGCGGCCACGAGGAGACGCGCGACCTCTGGAGCGCCTACCGCGACCACCTGCTGTCCTTCATCGATCCCCGCGTGATCTCGGGCGAGCGGACGCTTCGGATCGCGATCGACGCGTCGAACGGCATGGCCGGCACGATGGTGCCGAAGGTGTTCGACGGGATCAAGGGACTCGCGGTCGAGAAGATCCACTTCGACAACTCGAAGGGCGAGTTCGTGCACGAGCCGAACCCGCTCGTCGCCGCCAACCTGCGCGACCTGCAGGCCGTGCTTGCGAAGGGCGGCTTCGACGCGGGCTTCTGCTTCGACGGCGACGCCGACCGCTGCATCGTGCTCGACGAGAAGGGCCAGCCCATCGGCTGCGATCTCCTGCTTGGATGGCTGGTCGCCGATGCATTGAAGCACGCGCCGGGCTCCGCGGTGGTCTTCGACCTGCGCAGTTCGCGCAGCGTCGCCGAGATCATCCGCGAGAACGGCGGCTCGCCCGTCGAGAGCAAGGTCGGGCACGTCTTCATGAAGGCGAAGCTCGCGGAGGCGCGCGGCTCGATCGGCGGCGAGCTGTCGGGGCACTTCTACTTCGCCGACATGTGGAACACCGACTCGGGCGCCCGCGCCTTCGCGGCGGTGGTGACTGCGCTCGCTGGCGCGAAGCAGCCGCTCTCGAGGCTCATCGCGCCGTGCCGGCGCTACGTGCAGTCGGGAGAGATCAACTTCGAGAACGAGGACAAGCTCGGCGCGCTGAAGAAGCTCAAGGCGGCGTATCCCCGCGCCAAGACATACGAGCTCGACGGCCTCTCGATCGACGCCGGCGACTGGTGGGCGAACATCCGCATGTCGAACACCGAGCCCTTGCTGCGGCTCAACCTCGAGGCCCGCGACGAGGCGACGGTCGCGGCCAAGGTCGCGGAGGTGTCGGAGTTCCTAGGGCACCGCGTGGAGCACTGAGTCTGAGCGGTCGCGGCTGCGGCCGCGACCTTTGGTGCTTGGGAGACCGTTCGACGACTACGCGCGCGCAGCGAGCATACGGGCTTTCGTCTCGCACGCGGACAGCGTCGCCTCGGTGCGCGAGGAGATTTCAGCGCGCGCGGCCTCGTCGGCGAGCGACGGAAGGTTGATGCGCACGTTCTCCTGCGCTGCGCGCGCGCCGACGGCGGCGAGATCGATCGCGATCCGCAGGTCGCTCGCAAGGGCGGCGCTCGTCGTGCCGACGAGAAGCGCGAGCGCATCGAGCGTCGACTTCGCAAGCCCGAGGCTCTCCTCGGGCGCGCGGATCGCCGCGCGCACGGCGTCGTCGAAGCCGGCCCGCAGCGGGTCGCCCTTCGGGAGCTTCCAGAGCCGGTTGAGGTGTTCGTAGGCCTTCGCGTCCTCGATCGCGAGCTCGATCGCGGAGCGCCGCCCGCGCTCGAACGTCTCGTGCGCCGCGCGGTGGATGCCGTCATGCGCCGCAAACTTCGGCTTCCCGATCGCGTAGCCGACCACCATCGAGCCGAGCGCGTTCGCCTGCGCGAGCGTCACGCCGGCGACTGCGCCGCCGCCAGGCACCGGCTGCGCGGCCGCCAGCGCGTCGAGGTAGCCGCCGAGGGTGAGCGCCGCGAGATCGAGTCCTGCCGCGTCGCCGCTCACGAGCGCACCTCTGCGCCGAGCGCCTCGCGCAGACGCTCGATCGCGCGCCCGACCGATGCGTCGGCCTCGTCGCTCGTCATCGTGCCGTCCGGCTTTCGGAAGACGAGGCGCAGCGACACGCTCTTCTTGCCGTCGCCGATCTGCTTGCCGCGGAAGGTCGTGACGAACGCGATCTCCTCGAGGTTCGCGAGCTTGAGCGAGCGGATCTCGCGCTCGATGTCGCCGTAGCGCACGCGTTCGGCGACGATCGCCGAGATGTCGCGGTCGGCCGCGGGGAACGCCGGAAGCTCGACCGCCGCGTTCTCGGGTGGGAACGCGGACAGCAGTCCGCGCAGCTCGAGTTCGGCCGCAGCGGTCGGCCGCTCGAGGCCATGCGCCTTCGCGATGCGCGCGTCGACGATGCCCACGCATCCGATGTCGACGCCGTTCACGATCACGCGCGCGCCCGCGGACAGCCAGGCGGCGCCCGCAGCGCCTTGCGGCGCGAACTCGACGCCCGCGCGTCGCGGCGCGACGAGCTGGAGCACGCGCTCGACCACCCCGCGCATCAGGCGAAAGGCACCCTGCGCGTCGCGCGCGTCGACGGGAGCGTCTGCGACGAGCGACACCGTCGGGCGCTCGACATGCGTGCCGCCTGCGTGGTGAAACGCGCTCGCGCATTCGAAGAGCCGCAGGTTCGCGGCGCCTTGGTCTTCGTTGTGCCGTCGCACGCGAAGCAGGCTCGCGACCACGCTCGGCCGCAGCGCCGGTTCGCCGCCGGCGCGCTCGTCCTCGACGCGAAGCAGCGTCGCGCCCGCGGGCAGGAACGACTCGCCCGCCTTCTCGGAGACAAGCGAGTGTGTCACCGTCTCGACGAATCCCATGCCGACGAGGAGGTCCTTGACCGCGCGGGTGCCGCGCTCGACCGGGCTCGGCCGCGCGACGCGGATCGGAAGGGCGTCGGCGACTGGAATCGCGTCGAGGCCGTTGAGGCGGCAGATCTCCTCGATCAGGTCGATCTCGCGCTCGACGTCGACGCGACGCGCCGGCGCCGTCGTGTGGATCACTTCCGCGGCGCCGGCTCCCTCGACGCGCGGCGCGAAGCCGAGCGTCGTCAGCAGCTCGACCATGCGCGAGGTCGCGATGTCGAAACCGAGAATCTGCCGGGCGCGGGCGGGGCGCAGCGCGATCGCGCGCGGGGCGGGCAGGGGCGCACCGTCGGCGACCACGCCCTCGAGAAGCGTTCCGCCGGCGATCTCGAGGATCAGCGCCGCGAGCCGGTCTGCGGCCGGATCGATCTCGGCCGCGTGCACCACGCGCTCGAAGCGGTACGACGAATCCGAGGCGATTCCGTGGCGGCGGCTCGAGTTGCGCACCGTGACCGCGTCGAACGTCGCCGCCTCGAGGACGATGTCGGTGGTCGCATCGGTCACGCTTGCAAGCGCGCCGCCCTTCACGCCGGCGAGCGCCACGGGGCGGTCGCGGTCCGCGATCACGAGGTCGGATGCCGTGAGCTTCACTTCCTTCGCACCGGCGCCGAGGGGCAGGAACGCCTCGCCGTCCTTCGCGCGTCGGATCTGGATCTCCGCGCCCGCGAGCGTGGCGAGGTCGAAGACGTGGGTCGGCTGGCCGAGTTCGAACAGCACGAAGTTGGTGGCGTCGACGACGTTGTTGCGCGGCACCTGTCCGATCGCGACGAGCCGGCGCTGGAGCCACTCGGGGCTCGGGCCGACCTTCACGCCCTTGATCACGCGCGCCGTGTAGCGCGGGCAGAGCGCGTGCTCGCGGTTGGTCACGCGGACATGGTCCGCCGCGCGGCCGCCGCCCGACTTCGGCGATGCCGCCGGCATCCTGACGTCGCGGCCGGTCACGGCGGCGACCTCGCGCGCCATCCCGACGTGGCACAGGCAGTCGCCGCGGTTCGAGGTCGTCTCGATCTCCTGCCACGGCTCGCCGTTCTCGGCGGTCTCGCCACCATCGAACGGGAGGCCGGCCGATGTCAGCGCCGCGGCCTGTTCGGCTGCGTCTGCGGGGCGGTCGAGATAGTCGTTCAGCCAGAGCACGCTTGTGCGCATAGAGCCGCAGCGTAGCGGGTCAACGCGCTCCCGTTCGGGTACCTTTCCAAGCATGACTGGACGGCGATTCCTTCGCTCCTTGGCCCTCGTCGGCGCGTTCGCGGCTGTCGCGCCGCTCGCACCGCTCGCGCTCACCGGATGCGCCGCGCCCGACCGCGCGCAGTCGGCGCAGGACCCCGTCGGACGGGTTCCGCCCGATCTCTGGGTGGAGGTCGACGTCACGCCGGGCCGCACCGTGGTCGACCGGGCCAGGGTCGAGGAACGGCGCGCGCGGTTCGTGCTGCTTCCCGACGGTTCGCTCCACGGCGAGACCGACCGCGTGCCCGAGGATCCCGTGCGGCCCGCGCGCGTGCGCAAGCTCTCGCGCGAGCAGATGGCCGACGTGTGGGGCGTCCTCGCGAGTTCGGGCTTCACCGACGCGACGCTCGCCGACGCCCGCGGCAACGTGCGTCTCATCGAACCGGCCGCAAACGAGATCCTCGCCACGCTCGAGGTCCATGCCGACGGCGAGCGCTTCGCCTTCGTGCGCCGCTACACGCCGGGCGGCGAGGACGAGGCTGCGCTTCGCCGCGCGATCCGCGCGATCGCGTCGCTCGGATGGGCGAGCGACGAGGCGCTGGCCGAGACGGCCGAAATCCCGCTTCGGTACGACCTCGGACCCGACCCGCACGCGCGCTTCGCGCCGAGGGGTGACGGAAAGGACGCCTCGAAGTGAGCCGCAGCGTGAGCGCCGCAGTGAGCGCCTCCCTGCGCCTCGCAGCCGTTGTCTGCGTGCTCTCCGCGATCGCGTCCACGCTTGGTTGCGCGACGACCGCCGTGCGCACCGACCGGACCGACGGGATCGAACTCGAGTACCTCTGGACGCGCAAGTCGGAAGGCCAGGCCGCCTACTACAGCGTGACGCGCGCCGGCGACTTCGGTTCGTCGGGTGGCTACGCGGCGCGGGAGCGCGAGCAGAACTTCAAGGCCTCGCTCTCGGATGCGGAGGTCGCGCGCTTCGTCGAACTGCTGCGGGCGACCGGCTATGCGGCGCGGCCGGACGAATCCGGCGCCGGCGAGCCGCGTTCCGAGATCACGGTCCGAGACGCATCGGGTCGCCACCGCTTCACGGTCGAGGGTCAGGACGCGGACGTCGACGCGCTGCGGGCCTTTCTCGCCGAACTCTCGCTGCGCCAGTTCCGAAACGTGATCGACGCGCAGCCGGAAGCCGGACCCCGTCGACGCTGACGCGCTTCGCGTGGGCGCGGGGAAACTTCACCCGTTTGGCGAAAGAGAACGGCCTCGCCGCGGGTTTTCCCGTTGCGCCGCGCATGGACGCGCGCGTCCGGAACGCAAGGAACGCGTTCCGAAACTCGATCAATGCGCCGTCAGCCGCTTCTGCGGTGAGGGCGGTGGATGGACAGGACGCTGCGCGACGGATTGCGCGGCGGGCGGTGTCGCGCGGCGCATGGACGTCGCCGCGCGAAGCCGTCATCGGACGAGCGCTCCCGACCGGCCAGTCGGGAGCCTCGTCGCATTCAGGGCGACCTTCGAAACTCTCCGAGTGCCCGCGCGTTGCCTCTGCGCGGGCGCTTTGTTTCCGTCCGCACGCAGGAACTGCCGCTATCCCGAGCCAACGGCGAGATTCCGCGAAGTCGCCCGAAAGTGCCTCGGCCGGACGGTGGTTGGTTGTCGGTGCGCTGCGAGTGGGGCTGCGTGAACAAGTCCGAGAACGGCGGAGCGACGGCAAGTGCAGTCGCCGTGTGCGCGAACCGCGCGTGATGGAAGGAGCCGGTGGATGCAATCGAAGACACGGACACAAGAGGCGTGGCGATCTCGGTCGCCGTCCCCGAGCAAGGCGCGATTCCTGCGCACCGACGAGGCGATTCCACGAGTATGCGCCGATTCGCAGCCGCGTCTGCGCGAGTCGCGCCTAGATTGGCGGCCCGTGGACGAGCAAGGAACCGCTCCCCAGACCTGCGGCGGGGTTCTTGAAGGACCTTCCCCGCATGACCTGCAAGCCGACGCCGTCGTCGACGCGGGCGAGCGCGCCCGCATCGTCGGGGATCTCTACAAGTCCTACTACCACAGGGTGTTCTGCTTCACCCGAAGGTTCGCCCGCGACGAAGAGGCCGAGGAAGTCGCCCACGAGGCGTTCGTCCGTCTCTTCCGCGTGAGAAATCTTGAAAGGATGAGCATCTCGGTCGCTTATCTCCTCCGGATCGCGGAGAACCTTCTCAAGCGAAGACACGAGCGGGCACAGAGGTACAGGCACGTTCTCGAGGAATCCGGTGTTGTTGCGGGACTGCATCCTCGGGACGGCCGGCGAGGCGAGGCTCTGGAGCGGTCGGCCGAGGCTCCGTGGGCCTTCGGCGACCATCCGGTCGACGCCGCGCGGCTCGAGGCGGTGCTCGGGTGTCTGACGCAGGAGGAGCAGGCCGCTGTCCGGCTCATCGTGTGCGAAGGGCTCGACTACCAGGCCGCTGCCCGATCGCTTGGCGTACCCGTGTCGACCATCAACAACTGGAAGCACCGTGGACTCTCGAAACTCAAGCAGCTCGTCCAACGATCGGGAGCCCGCGCATTCGACGCTGGATCCCTCGCCGCAGGTTGACGCAGGGGCCGAGAAGCCCTCGCTCGTGCATCTGGCGGAAGCGATCGAGAGCAAGCATCGGGTGCGCGAGCGGCTGGTGCGTTCGCTGGCGCGTGCGGGCCGCGCGACGGCCCAGGGTCCCGTGGGAGCGGATCCTCGGCCGTTTGATCCGGCGCATGAGGTATCCCTCATCCCCGAGACCTTGCCCGAGACCGTCCTCGAGCTCAATCCGCTCGGCGAGTACCTGCTGAACTGCGAGATCAGCGACCGCACCTTCATCCTGTAGGGGGAGATGCATCGGGAAGTTTCCCGAGCGCGCCTGGCGACGGCGCGGCGTTCGGCGTCCCGCGCCCGAATCCGCTGAAAATCGCCTCGAATCGCTGCCACACCCGCGGGGGCTGCTGCGAACCATCTCTACGATGGGCTCCATGGACCTCGACCGAACCACGACGGCGCTGCTCGCCGCGCTGCACGACAGCGCGAATGCCGCCGCGTGGGAGGCGTTCGACCAGCGGTACCGTCCCATCCTCGTCGGATTCGCGCGGAGCTGCGGACTGCCCGAGCACGACGCCGCCGAGCTTGCGCAGGCGACCATCGTCCGCTTCATCGAGCAGTACCGCGAGGGCAAGTACGACCGCGAGCGCGGACGGCTCGGCGCGTGGCTCGTGACGATCGCGAAGTACCGCCTGCTCGACACGCGCCGCAAGGCGAGTTCCATGCATATCGCCCACGGCGAGAGCGCGATCGTGAACCCCGACGACGACCGCGCGGTCGGCGACGCGTACGAGACGCAGCGCCGCCTTGCGATCCTCCGGGAGGCGCTCAAGGAACTGCGCGAGAAGACGAAGACCGACCCGCGGACGATCCGCGCCTTCGAGCTCCTCTACTACCACGGCATGAGCGTGCAGGCGGTCGCCGCCGACCTCGGCATGCAGCCGCAGGAGGTGTATCTCGCGAAGAGCCGCGTCGCCGCGCGGATCCGCGAGATCGTCGCGCGCATCGAGCGCGAGTTCGAGGAGACCCCGGGCGAGCTGGAGTCGTCTCCCAGCCGCGTCTCCGCCATGCTCGGCGGGTGATGAGGAGCCTGCCGCGTGCCCGAGCGCAGAGACACCGATCCAACGCAGGCGGCGCAGGACGACGCGATCGGATGCGGGCGTCTTTCCCGCGAGAGTCTTGAACTCGCGGCGAGCGCGCGCGTCGACCGCGCGGTCGAGCTCGACGAGCGGACCGCGACCCACCTCGTCATCTGCCGCGACTGCGCCGAGGCCGTCGCGCGGCTTGCGCAGGAGCACTCGCTCCTCGTCGAGCTCGCGCAGGCCGCACGGCCGGAGCCTTCGCCCGCGCCGGAGCTTGCCGGCGGCGCGGGGGCGTCGCCCGAGGAGATTCCGGGGTACCGGCTGAAGCGCGAGCTCCACCGCGGGGGGCAGGGTGCCGTCTACCTCGCGGAGCAGCTCGCGACGCGGCGGACCTGCGCCGTGAAGATGCTGCTCGGCGGACGCTTCGCGACCCAGGCGCAGAGGATGCGCTTCGAGCGCGAGGTCGAGGTTGTCGCCGCGCTCAGGCATCCGGCGATCGTGACCTTGTACGAGAGCGGTCTCTCGCGCGCGGGCGAGCCGTGGTTCGCGATGGAGTTCGTCGCGGGAGAGCGGCTCGACGAGTTCGTGCGGCGCACGGCTCGCGACTCCCGCGCGATCGCGGCGATGATGCAGCGGATCGCGGAAGCGATCGCCTATGCGCACCGGCGCGGCGTGATCCACCGCGACCTGAAGCCCGGCAACATCCTCGTCGACGCCGATGGCGCGCCGCGCATCCTCGACTTCGGGCTTGCGCGTTCGTCGTCGAACGCCGAAGCGGCCGACCCGCGGTCCGGCTCGACCCTCGCGGGCGAGTTCATCGGGACCTTCGCCTACGCGGCGCCCGAGCAGCTCGCGGGCGATCCGTCGCTCGTCGACTCGCGGTGCGATCTCTACGCGCTCGGGGTCGTGTTCTACGAGATTCTCGCCGGCGTGCGCCCGTTCGAGGGCGCGAGGTCGATCGCGGAACTCGTCGGGCAGAAGTCCGCTGGCGTGTCGCGTCGCCCGAGCTCCGTCGCCGCGGGGGGTGGCCGCTTCGTCGACCCCGATCTCGACGTGATCGTTCTTCGCCTCCTTGCACCCGACCCGGCGCGGCGCTACGAGACGGCCGCGGCGCTCGCCGAGGACCTCTCGCGCTACCTCGACGGGCGGCCGATCCTGGCGCGCGAGGACAGCATCGCCTACGTCGTGTCGAAGACCGTGAAGCGGCACAAGTTCGCGTCGGGCGCTGCGGCGCTTCTCGCCGTCACGATCGTCGGATCCGGCGTCGCGCTTGCGATTCTCTACTCGAACGCGGAGGAGCAGCGGCGGATCGCCGAGGAGGAGCGGATCCGCGTCGAGGCCGAGCGGGAGCGGGTGGAGCGTGCGTACCTGCGCTTCCGCAGCGCGCTCGAGTCGGCGAATCCCGAGGAGGGGCCGGCGCTCGCCACCATGAACGTGCGGGACTTCCTCGAGGTCGTCGAGGACCGTGTGCGCGCCGAGATGGAGGACGAGCCCGTGGCGCTCGCGCAGATGCTCCAGACCCTCGGGACGATCCAGCTCGGTTTCGACGAACCGAACCGTTCGCGCGACGCGATCGCGACAGCGAGCGAACTGATCTCGGAGGCCCACGCCGCAGGCCGCGTGACCGACGAGGAGCGCGCGCTCGCCGCGATCGCGCTTGGGAAGCAGTACTTCGCGGACGGAGCGCTCGCCAGTTCGGAGGGCGAGTACCGCGTCGCGCTCGACCTGCTCGGGCGCTCCGCGGGCGAGGACGCGCTGATCACGGTCGAGACGATGCGTCATCTCGCGACGGTGCTGCGGCGCCAGGGGAGGCTCGCCGAGGCGAGCGACCAGCTCGAGCAGGCGCGCGCGCACGCCGTGCAGTTGCCTGCGTCGAACGACGCGTACATCGTGCGCGCGGGGATTCTCAACGGGAGCGGGGTCCTCGCCGCCGAGCTGGGCGACCACGCCCGCGCGATCGACGCCTTCCGAGAGGCGCTCGACGTCTTGTCGCGGTTCGTGCCAGACAACGACTATCGCCGCGGGCGCACGCTGTCGAGCCTTGCGCGCGCCGAGTTCGAGCTCGGGCTCCTGCCGGAGGCCGAGCGGAACGCGGTCGAGGCCGTTCGCATCCTTACGGAACGAAAGGGTGCGAACGGCGAGTGGACCGTGGAGGCGTCCGCGCTGCTCGCGGCGATCCGCGAGGTCATGGCGTCGCAGCGCGCAGTCGCGCCGTAGGTCTTGCTGCGCGCCTCAGCGTCGGCGTCTGCGCCAGCCAAGCACGCCGAGGCCGAGGAGGGCGATGGCGCCCGGCGCGGGAATCGCGCCGCCCGCAAGCGACTGGAGCCGGATGGTGTAGGTGCCGACAGCGCCGCCATCGGTCCAGTTGTCGAGGAACACCTCGTTGCCGCTGACCGTCTGTCCGTCCTGTCCAAGGCTCTCCCAGATGGCGTTGCCGTCTTCGTCGTAGGCGTACGAGCCGGCCCCGGCGACAGCGAGGTAGTAGACGCCCCTTCGGAGCAGGACGGAGTTGCTGTCCGGGTTGGTGTTCTCGCCGATGCGCGAGCCGAGGGTGTCGACCGCCGCGTTGTCGTTGCCCTTGAGGGCGACGGCGCGGACATTGTTCCCGTTTCCGCCCTTGCGCTTGAAGAGGAAGAGCTGGGTGTCGAAGTCCGACCATCCACCGAGGTCGCCCCCCGCGGTCGAGATCGAGACGAGCGTGTCGCTCGTGATCTCGATCTGGTACATGTCGACGAAGTCGCTGCCTGTCAGGCCATAGCCGCTCAGGCGGCCGCTGATGTGCAGGACCGGCGTCGGGCCTGCGATGATGATCTGCGCGGTCGTCGCGGTCTGCTTTGCATCCACCTCGTAGTCGAGATCCCAGTCCGGGCCGGCGAGCGCCGTCGCCGAACACGCTGCGAAGGCGGCTCCTGCGGTGATCGCTCGAACAACGGAGAAATTCACGCGCTGACCGGGGACCAGTGGATTCATTGCCGTTTCTCTTTCGTGATGTTCCCGCGCGGCGCGGCCTTGCGGGTGATCGAGCGATCGTCGGACAGGGACTCTGGTTGGATGCGGATCAGCTCTCGCCGCCGATGCCACGGCAGCAGCGGGGCGCTTCCCCAGGGCCGCGAGGATACGCCCACAGGGAGTCATTCTTGGCAACTTGTTCGGTTCTAGCACGAGGATCGCGCAATGTGGAGAATTCGCCCTAGGGAACCCTCTGTGGGCCGGTCCGCTCCTCCGTAGTATCTCGCCCTCCCATGCCCGAAGCCGTCGGCACACGCCACCAAGATCGCCAGCCCGTCGGCCCGGACCCGATCGTCGGGATCGACCTCGGCACCACCAACTCGCTGGTCGCGTACTGCTTTGACTCCGGACCTCGGGTGCTCGGGGGCGGGTCGGGGGGCGCGATCGTCCCCTCGGTGGTTCGCTACGGGGCCGACGGCGCGGTGGTGGTCGGCGACGCCGCGAGAAAGGGCCGGGGGCAGCATGGCCCGCGGACGGTGGCAAGCGCCAAGCGCCTGATGGGCCGGTCGGCCCGTGAGACCGCCGCCTTCGCGGCGGGGGGCACCGCACGGCTCGTGGAGGGCCCCCGCGGGCTCGCCGCCCTCGATGTCGGCGACCGGGTCGTGCTTCCCCAGGAGGTCGCCGCCGAGATCCTGCGCGAACTGAAGGCGATCGCCGAGGCCGACCTTGGAACCGCCGTTCGGCGCGCGGTGGTCACCGTTCCCGCGTACTTCGACGACGCCCAGCGCCAGGCCACCCGCGACGCAGCCCGGCTGGCCGGTCTCGACGCCGTGCGCGTGGTGAACGAGCCGACCGCTGCGAGCCTGGCCTACGGGCTCGGACAGTCGGGTCGCGGAGAGCGGATCGCCGTCTACGACCTCGGCGGCGGCACGTTCGACGTGACCATCCTCGACATCGTTCCGGCGGCCGATGGCGGCGCAGGGGCGGACTGCTTCCAGGTGCTCGCGACCGCCGGCGACACCGCGCTCGGCGGCGACGACATCGACCGCGCGATCGCCGGGTTCTGGAGCGAGCGCGACGGCGCCGCAGCCGAGGGTGTCGATCGGGCGCTGCTTGTCGAGGCGGCGGAGCGGGCGAAGGTGTCGCTGTCCGACGTCGAGTCGACGGAGGTCGAGGTGCTGGTCGACGGCGCCACCCGCGCCTTCAGGCTGTCGCGCGTGGAACTCGATCGGCTCGCAGGGCCCTTCGTGGCGCGCACGCTGGCCGCCTGCACGCGGGCGATGCGCGACGCGCAGACGTCCGCGCAGGAGATCGACCGCGTCGTCCTCGTGGGCGGCTCGACGCGCCTGGCTGCCGTCCGCGCGGCCGTGGCGCGGCACTTCGGCCGCGAACCCTACCTCGCGCTCGACCCCGACCGTGTCGTCGCGCTCGGCGCGAGCATCCAGGCTGCGATCGTCGCCGGCGGCCGGCGCGACCTCTTGCTGCTCGACGTCATCCCGCTGTCGCTCGGGATCGAGACGATGGGCGGCGCGGTCGCGAAGCTCATCATGCGCAACAGCCCGATCCCCGCCAAGGCGCACGAGCACTTCTCGACCTCGAAGGACGGGCAGACGAACGTGCGCATCCACGTCGTCCAAGGCGAGCGAGAGTTGACGGAGCACTGTCGGTCGCTCGGCACCTTCGATCTCCGAGGCATTCCGCCGATGCCGGCCGGCATTCCCCAGGTCGAGGTGAGCTTCCTCGTCGATCAGAACGGGGTGCTGTCGGTCCGCGCGCACGAGAAGCGCAGCGGCCGCGAGGCGTCGATCCAGGTGGTGCCGAGCTACGGGCTCACCGAGGAGGAGGTCGATCGGATCGAGCGCGAGAGCGTCGAGCATGCGCGCGCCGACATGACCGTCCACCGGGTGATCGACCTCCGCGTCCACTCCGAGCTCGACCTCAAGTGGATCGGCGAGGCGCTGGCGCGGGTCCGCATGCGGCTCGACCCCGCCTACGTCGGCGAACTCGAGGCCGCGATGGCGGGCGTGCGTGGGCTCTGCGCGCGCGCGGCCGACGACCCGCGCGCGGTCGACGCCGACGCATTTCATCGGGCGAAACAGGCCCTCGATGTCCTCTCGATGAGGGTCCACGAGGCGGCGATCACCGAGAGTCTGCGCGGAACCCGCGCGTAGACACAGCCGTCCGCCATGCCTGCGGTGGTAGCATGGCGCCATGGACCTCGACCGCACCACGACGGCGCTTCTCACGGGCCTGCTCGACCCCGCCAACGCAGCGGCCTGGGAGGCCTTCGACCGCCGCTACCGGCCGATCCTCGTCGGGTTTGCCCGCAACTGCGGGCTGAAGGACGCGGACGCCGCCGAGATCGCGCAGGCGACGATCGTGCGCTTCGTCGAGGAGTACCGCGAGGGGCGCTACGACCGTACGCGCGGACGGCTCGGCGCGTGGCTCGTCACGATCGCGCGCTACCGCATGCTCGACATGCGCCGTCGCGCCGGCACCGCGCGCGTCGAGCGCGGCGAGAGCGCGATGGTCGATCTCGACGACGAGAACTCGGTGAGCGAGGTCTACGAGGCCGAGCGGCGGCGCGCGGTGCTGTCGGCCGCGATCGACGAGCTGAAGACGCGGTCGCGCACCGACCCGAAGACGGTGCAGGCGTTCGAGATGCTCGTCTATCACGGGCTGTCGGTCGCGGTCGTTGCGCAGGAACTCGGGATGAGCGCCCACGACGTCTACCTCGCGAAGAGCCGCGTCGCGGCGAAGCTCCGCGAGATCGTGATGCGGCTCGAGCAGGAGTACGAGGAGGCGCCGGGCGACTGGGAGTCGACGGGCAAGCGTCCATCGGCGGGGCTCGGCGCTTGAACGGACTGCCTGACGAGACGCAGGCGATGGAGTTGCCCGTCGGGTGCGGCAAGTTCCCGCGGGAGGCCCTTGAACTCGCGGCGATGGCGAAGACCGACCGCAGCGTTCCCGTCGACGAGCGTCTGGCGCCGCACCTCGTGATCTGCCGCCGCTGCAGCGAGGCCGTCGAGCGGTTCGCAGCGGACAACGCGTTTCTCGGCGAGTTCGCCAAGGTCCCGCAGAGGAGCGGCGCGTCTCGGAGCGGACTCGGAGGGCCGTCCGCGGCCGGATCGCGCTCGGGGAGCGCGTCGGCGGTGGGGCTGTCCGCAGGTTCCGAAGACGACCCGATCCCGGGTTACCGCCTCGGCGACGAGATCCATCGCGGCGGGCAGGGCGCCGTCTTCAAGGCCGAGCAGCTGGCGACGCGGCGCGCGTGCGCCGTGAAGATGCTCCTCGGCGGTCGCTTCGCCTCCGCGAACCAGCTCATGCGCTTCGAGCGCGAGGTCGAGGTCGTCGCGGCGATGCGGCACCCGTCGATCGTCACGCTCTACGAAAGCGGCGTCTCGCGGAAGGGTGAGCCGTGGTTCGCCATGGAGCTCGTCGACGGCGAGCGCCTCGACGAGTACGTGCGCAGGCGCAGGCTCGACGCGCGCGCGGTGGCGGCGCTCGTCGGGCGGGTCGCGGATGCGATCGCCTACGCGCACCGGCGCGGCGTGATCCACCGCGACCTGAAGCCGGGCAACATCCTCGTCGACCGCGACGGCGTGCCGCGCGTGCTCGACTTCGGGCTTGCACGTGCGGATCAGGAGGACGGCGTCGCGGACCCGGGCTCTGGGAGCACGCTCGCTGGCGAGTTCCTCGGCACCTTCGCCTATGCGGCCCCGGAACAGCTTGCCGGCGACCCCGCCGCGATCGACTCGCGCTGCGACCTCTACGCGCTCGGCGTGGTCTTCTACGAGTGCATGACGGGCAAGCGGCCGTTCGACGGCGCGAAGTCGATCGGCGAACTCGTCATCCAGAAGACGATGCGCACGCCAGAGCGCCCGAGCGGCATCGTGCCGGGCATCGACCGCGACTTCGACGTGATCGCGCTGCGGCTGCTCGCGTCCGATCCGGCGCAGCGGTACGAGACGGCCGACGCGCTCGCCGAGGATCTCTCCCGCGCGCTCGACGGGCGCCCGATCCTCGCCCGCGAGGACAGCCTCGCCTACGTCGTGCGCCGCAACCTGCGGCGGCACTGGATCGCGACGGGCGCGGCGGCCGCCGTGCTCGCGACGATCATCGGATCGGGGATCGCGCTCGCGGTCGCGTACGCGAAGGCCGACGTCGCGCGCGAGCGGGCCGAGTCGCAGCTCGGCGCCGTGCTCGGCGCGCTCGAGCAGTCGAACCCCGAGACCGGACAGGGTTCGAGCGACATGCTCGCGACCGAGTTCATCGGATACGTCGAGGAGTCGCTGACGTCGGCGCTTGCCGACGAGCCGACCGACCTTGCGCGGCTTCTCCGAACCGTCGGCCTCATCCGCCTCGGCTTCGGTCAGGTCGAGGACGCCCGTGCCGCGATCGAGGGTTCGAACCGGATCGACCGCGAGGCGTTCGCGCGCGGCGAGATCGATGCGCGCCGCATGTCCGACGGCGCGTATGCGCTGGCGCGGCTGCGATTCGTGCTGCCAGTCGAGGCGCTCGGCGGGCCGGACTACCGCGCTTCCGAAGACGCCTACCGCGAGGCGATCCGCATGAGGGAACTCGCCGGAGCCGCGAACGAGCTCGGGACGGCCGATCTGGTCCGGCAGCTCGCGAGCGTGCTGCGGCGGCAGCAGCGCTACGCCGAGGCCCGCGCGACCCTCGAGGAGGCGATGGCGCGCAGCGCGGCGGTTCCGCCTTCGCAGGAGAAGTCGACGTTCGAGGCTGCCGCTTTGAACGCGAGCGCCGCCATCGCGAACGACGCCGGCGACTGGGTGCGCGCCCTCGAGGAGTACGAACGCGCCCTCGCGACGATCAGGCCGCTCCTCGAGCCCAACAACTTCCGGATCGGCCTCAGCCTCCGCAACATCGCTCGCGCCAAGCTCAGGCTCGGGCTCGCGGCCGAGGCGCTGCCCGACGCGCGGCAGGCGGTCGAGATCCTGCGCGAGCGCATGGGACCTATGCACGCCGAGACTCGGCGCGCCGAGGACATCGTCGCGGAGGTCGAGCGCGCGCTCGCCGAGACTAGCGGCGCCGGCGGCCCGTGAGCCCGGCAAGCCCGAGCAGCGCGATCGCGCCGGGGGCGGGAACGCCTTCCACTCCCGTCAGGCGGATCTCGTACTGGCCGACGCCGCCGGACGGGTCGCCCGTCCAGCTCTCGAACAGATCGAAGCCCGCGAAGCTGCGCAGCCCCGGCACGCCGAGCTCGGGCCAGAGCGGGGCGCCGTTCGGGTTGCGCGCCTGCACGCCCTTCGTGGTGACGGCGATGAAGTAGAGGCCGGTCTGGGTCAGCGTGAACTGCGAGCCGTCGTTGGCCGAGTTGTTGAGGAACGCTCCCGGGTTGCTCGCCGAGGCGTCGTCGCTTGCGAAGATTCCCTGCGCGAACAGCTGTCCCTGGGTGTTTTGCGAGGCGCGGAAGAGGAAGAGCTGGCTGTCGAACTGCGCGCCGCCGCCGAAGTCGCCGCCCGCGGTCGAGATCGCGAGGATCGTCGGCGCCGTGATGCGCACGAGGTACATGTCGATGAAGTCGGCGCCGCCCTGGAACGCGGTGCCGGTGAGCCGGCCCTTGATCTGCAGCACGCTGCCGTCGGTGGTGACGACCTGTGCGGACTCGGGGTTCTGCTTGGCGTCGCCCTCGAAGTCGCCGTCCCAGATGGGACCGGCGAGCACGGGAGCGCCTGCTGCGAGCGCGGGCAGGGACGCAACGAGCACACCGAGGGCAACCGACTGACGGAAGCGGAACATTCAAATCTCCGGAATGGGTTCAGGACGTGGACGGACTCTCTCGGACGGAGTATGCATCCGAAGCGCGGCGGTGGAAGCAAAATGCGGTCGGGAAATTCGCCTCCGGCCATTCTGATTCGACGGGGAAAGCCCTATAGTGTCGATTCTGCCCGCGCGCGAATCGCGTTCCGCGTCGGGATCGCCTCCCACAGGCCCGCGGTCCGCGGGCGTTGCGCGCTCCTTGAAAGGACGGTCTTCGACTTCGATGTCACAGGTCACCCCTCCGCCCGCATCTGCATCCTCGCCGCCCGCGTCCGCATCCAGTTTCGCCCGCGTGAGGGCGGGAATCGATCCGTGGACCGTCGATGACGCCGCTGACCTCTACAACCTGCGCGGCTGGGGCAAGGGCTTCTTCGAGATCTCGAAGTCTGGCCACGTGCTCGTGCGTCCCACGCGCACGCCGGGCCGCGAGGTGAACCTGTTCGAAGTCGTGAAGGGCCTGCGCGAGCGGGGTTTGCGCACGCCGGTGCTCCTGCACTTCAGCGATCTCCTGCATCGCCGCCTCAAGGACCTCCACGAGGCGTTCGACCTCGCGATCAAGGAGAACGGGTACAAGGGCAAGTACAACGCGGTCTATCCGATCAAGGTGAACCAGCAGCGCCGCGTCGTGCAGGAGATCCGCGAGTACGGCGAGCAGTACGGCTTCGGCCTCGAGGTCGGCTCGAAGCCCGAGCTCCTCGCGGTGATGGGCCTGACGAGCGACTCGCCCGACCGGCTCATCATCTGCAACGGCTTCAAGGAAGACCGCTACATCGAGTTCGTCACGCTCGCCGCGAAGCTCGGGCGCACGATCATCCCCGTGATCGAGAACCTCGCCGAGCTGCGGCTGATCGTGAAGTACGCCGACAAGTACCAGATCCGTCCGAAGATCGGCGTGCGCGTGAACCTCGCGACGCCGGGCGCGGGCCGCTGGCGGCACAGCTCGGGCGTCAAGGCCAAGTTCGGCCTGTCGCTCACCGAGGTGATCGAGGTGCTCGACTACCTCAAGAGCCGCGGCATGGAGGACTGCCTCCAGCTCCTGCACTGCCACATGGGCTCGCAGATCCACGACATCCGCCAGGTCAGTTCGGGCGTCAACGAGCTCGCGCGGATCTACACCGAGCTCGCCAAGATGGGCGCGGGCATGCGCTACCTCGACGTCGGCGGCGGCCTCGGCATCGACTACGACGGCAGCCAGACGAACTTCGAGTTCTCGACGAACTACACGCTGCAGGAGTACGCGGCCAACGTCGTCTACAAGATCATGTCGGTGTGCGACGAGGAGAACGTGCCGCACCCGACGATCGTGACCGAGTCCGGCCGCGCGATGGTGGCGCAGCAGAGCGTGCTCGTGTTCGACGTGCTCGGCGCGAACCGCCTCGACCGCTTCACGGTGCCGGCGTCGCTCGACAGCGTGTCGAAGGACGAGCATGGCGAGGTGCCGCGCCCGATCGTCGACCTCTTCGAGGCCTACACGACCATCACCGAGCGGCGCCTCCTCGAGTGCTACCACGACGCGCTCCAGTCGCGCGACGAGGCGATGAACCTGTTCTCGGTCGGGTACATGAGCCTCGAGCACCGCGCGCTCGCCGAGCGGATGTTCTGGGCGACCTGCGCCAAGGTTCGCGACAAGGCGAAGGACATGCCGGTCGTGCCCGAGGAACTCCAGGACCTCGAGACGAACACGAGCGACACCTACTTCTGCAACCTGTCGATCTTCCAGTCGCTGCCCGACATCTGGGCGATCAACCAGCTGTTCCCGATCATGCCGATCCACCGGCTCGACGAGCGCCCCACGCGCAAGGCGACGATCGCGGACATGACCTGCGACTCGGACGGCAAGATCGACCGCTTCGTCGACGACCACGACGTCAAGAAGTGGGTCGAGCTCCACGACATCAAGGACGGCGACGAGTACTTTCTCGGCGCGTTCCTCGTGGGCGCGTACCAGGAGACGCTCGGCGACCTCCACAACCTCTTCGGCGACACCCACGTCGCGCATATCCGCCTCGACGACAACGGCAACTGGTGGATCGACGAGATCGTCGAGGGCGACAGCGTCCGCGAGGTGCTGCAGTACGTGCAGTACGACGTGCACCGCCTCGGCCAGGCGATCCGCCACGAGTGCGAGCGTGCCGTGCGCGACAAGCACATGTCGGTCGCCGAGTCGAACGCGCTGGTGCGCAACTACGAGGGCGGCCTCGCGGGCTACACCTATCTCGAGACCGAGAACGGCGCGGCGATGTGACCGGCGCGGGTCGGAGCCGCAGTTAACGGATGAGTTCACACGACGCCGGCGCGAGCCGGCGTTGTTTCATTTGACGCGGTAAGCAGATCGGCTGCCTCCGCTCGCTTGTGGGCGTATGAGTCCGTGGGCGTGAGCATTCCTCATGAGCATTCGTCATGAGCATTCGTCATGAGCATTCATCAGGGCATTCCCTAGAGCATTGATCATGGCGGCTTGAAGAGCAGTGCGGCTTTGAGTCCGTCCGTACGAAGCGTTTCCGCGACGAGGTCGGCGCAGTGCAACGCCTCGAGGTAGGCGTCGATCGAGTACCGCGGATTTGCTGGGTTGGCGCGATGGTCCTGGAGTGCGCGCGCTGTGGCGGGCAGGCGGTTGAGCACGCAGTCCGCCAGCAGCGCCTTCGGGCTCATCGTTGAAAGCCGAATCGGGCTGAGTACTCGGCCCGGAAACCCTCGCCGGTCGAGAGTGCAGATCACTGAGGCTTGCGCGGAGATCGCCGCAATGAGGACGTGGGCGTCGTTTGGATCGGGAAGGGGCGGCAGTTTGAGCCGCGGCAAACGATCGGGCGCGAGCCCGTCGGGGAACTCCATGCGAAAGCGGTCCCGTATCGAGAGGAGTTTCGATCGGGCGATCTCTGGACGGACTCGAAGCACGCTCGCGATCAACTCCATCTCGATGGTGCGTGACCATCGGATGCGGATGGCGCCCTCTATGGCGAGATGGCGAAAGACGTTTCTCGTGAACGACCGATGCCAGACGCAGGAATCCACGAGGACGATCGGCGTTTGATCTCTGCCGTGTTTCCGAGAGCCGAAACCTTCTCTTCCCTTCCCCTTCATGTTCAGCTCCGTTTCTTCGGCTGTGGTGCAGCGCGCTGGGCCGCTTGAAACTGTGGCGATCCGACGCGACCGCTGATTCGCTTCCATTCCGCCGGCGAGATCGGGTCGGTCGAGTCGTGCAGTCCCCATTGCTGTTCGAGCTTTGTGGACTCCCTCGCATGCGCGACCCTCGCCGCGTGCTCCGCTTGCGCGTAAGCGTTGAAGTCGTAGACGCGCACGCGGCGGTGCTTGCCGACCTTGCGGGCGGCGAGGCGGCCTTCCTCGATCGCCTTGATGATCGTGGGACGCGAGACTCGCAGCGCGACCGCCGCCTCCTGGGTCGTGATCTCGTCGTTTGGGTCGCGGTCGAGGATCAGGTAATGGCAGGGGGCGCCCGTGGAAACCATGGCGGGAGCAGTCTGAACCGCAAGCTCGACGCGATGCCCGCGGGCGAAGGCATCGAGGGCGTCTGCCAGCAGCGTGGCGATCGGATCAGGGAGCGGGACGGGCCTTGGGGATCTCGGCAGTGCGATCGAGACGGCCCGGCCGGTCGCGCGCGTGTGGCGGATCGCAGCGCCGAGCTTGCCGAAGTCGGACGGCGTGGAATCGCGCGGAGCCGCCTTCTGTCGGCCAGGCCTTCGGCTGCGCGCGCTCGGTTGGCTGTTCGTCTGCTTGCGGGTCATGGACGCATCATACGCAGCAAACGAAACAAACGCAAACGTGATCGTTCGATTTTGTTGAACGACATCCGCCCCGCGGTGTCGCGTCAGCTCACGAGCCGAGGAACATCTCGAAGTTCCTCCGCGGCATGGCCGCCTTCACTCTCGAGCAGTTCGAGCATGCGAGCGCGGATGCGCTTGGTCACGCCGCGCACGAGGTCGGCCATCTGCTGCCGGCCGAGGCCGAGTTCCGCCTCGAGGTCGATGCAGCTGCGGCCATCGATCGCGTGCCGCCGAAACACCGTCCATGCGCGGTCGCGCCCCTCGGCGAGCAGCGCGCCTTCGACGGTCGCGCACGCCTCGCTGAGGATCGCAAGCGCCCACGCGCGGTCGAACGCAGCCTCTGCGGTCGGCTCGACGGACTGGGCGCCAAGCGCCGCGTCGAGCGGAGCGCCCTCGCGTCGCGCGGCCCGTGCGCGGTCACGCGCGACGCTGCGGGCGTGGAGCAGGAGGCCGTTCATCAGCCATCGGCGCATGCGCATCCCGCTCGCCTGGTAGCGCGTGAAGTAGGTGGCGTCGGCGAGCGCGCCCGCGAAGAACCCGTGCACGAGGTCGGCGGGCCCTGCGATCTCGCGCAGCGTCGAGCCTCGCGCGTAGGCCTCGAGCGGCGCCGCGTAGCGCGACATGATCGTGTCGGCGAGCCGTGCGTGCGCTGCCGACACGCGTGGCTGCGCGCCGTCGAGCACCACCGTGCGCAGGTCGTGCATGAGGGTCGTGAGCGCGGTCGTGGGAAAGTGATCCGCGCGCGGAGCGGTGATCGGCAGCGGGGGACGCGGGAATCCGCGGTCTTTCGTCACGGACACGGGCCCCAGCTCGCGAGCACGATCGCGAGGTCGGATCCGTCGACGACGCCGTCGCGGGCGATGTCGGCTGCGCACGGGCTGCACGACACGCCCTGCTCGCAGCAGTCGGGGATGTTGTTGCCGTTCGCGTCGGGGAGTTCGCCTGCGCGGAATTGGCCGTAGTCGACGATGCCGTCGTCGTTACAGTCGGCGGACCATTCGATCAGCGCACGAAGCGCGATGTCGCAACCCCAGCCACCGAGATCATCGAGATCTCCCCAGCTCCATCCCTGCGGGTAGTTTTCGCAGCACACATGAAGGAAGTCCTGCTGCATGTCCTCGACTCCAGATGGGGATGAGCCGCAAGGGTTGTCGTCCATGACGATCCAATCCCGGGAGACGGAGCTGCCCGTCAGCCATCGCCATCCATCCGACGGATTTGGGCTGTTTAGGGTCTGCTGTGCACCAAGCCAGTACCCGTGGAGAATCGAAGGTATCCACGACCGCACCCAGAGCCACTCGGGATTGGTTTCCATGGACGCCAGATCGGCGCCGATCTCCACAGCGTTCGCGCGGGCGGCGGCCCATCCCGAGTAGCCGGCGCTGATCGCATACCAATGCCCCATCCCCCCATCCGTCTCGTGCCACTGCACGGCATCCTGCGCGACAGCCTGACCGCCAACGGACACCGCGACGGCGCCAGCCATCGCACCAAACCTCGAGTTGAAACGCATGCGGGGATCCTCGGTCGGGACTTCATCTGAACCCGACGCACCGACGGTCGGGGTGGCGAGAGAGCCCGCAGGAGGCGCCGCATGGAAGGCACTCGCGAGAAATGCCGCGAGAATGGCGAGAAGGAGGGTCGCGGGACGCGCCCGCGGCTGCCTGTACCGATCGTCCTGATCCGCGAGCAGGGACGCGATCCTGGCGGCGGCGGGGGACGGCAGCATGGGCGCATTCTGACCGCGCCGCGCGGAACTGGAAGCCCCGTTCGGGTAGTTTCCGTCCATGCCCGGTTGGCGGGACAACTCCGTGTGGCGCAGGCTGGCCGAGGCGCCCGAGGCGCAGCAGGCGGCGGCGACGATTGACCCGGGCGACGCAGCGTCGATCGCCCGGCTGCGGAAGCGCTTCGACGCCGACCTCGTGGCGGCGGCGGTCGAACTCGCCGTGGCGCGGCGGAAGGCTGCTGGAAAGTTCGAGCGGGCGGGCGAGCTCTGGTGCGATGTCGCGGGGGTCGAGCAGGCTTCCGGCGAGCGCGTCGCCGCGTGGAAGGCCATGCGCGTACGGGAGGTGCTCGGCGCGGGCGGCGAGGTGCTCGACATCTGCTCCGGGATCGGCGGCGATGCGATGGCGCTTGCGGCCGCGGGTCTTCGCGTCACGGCGGTCGACCTCGACGAGCGCCGCGCGTGGATGGCGTCGCGGAACGCGGGTTGCGCTGCGCGCGTTGCCGACGCGGAATCGCTCGAGCTCGCGGGCGTCGCGCTCCACGCAGACCCCGCGCGGCGCGACGAGCGCGGCGGGTCGCGGTCGTGGAGCGTCGAGGATCATCAGCCCGGTCGCGCATGGATCGAGCGGGCGCTGCGCGAGGCTCGGGCGGCTGCCATCAAGTTCTCGCCGGGCGTCGATCGCCGGGCGTTTGGCGATGCGGGGATCGAGTGGGAGTGGATCGAGTCGGACGGGGCGCTCGTCCAGGCGGTCGCGTGGAGCGGCGCGTTCGCACGCTCGCCGCGCGCGACGCGCGCCACGCGTGTCGCGCGCGCTGGGACCGCGGTCACGATCTGCGGAACCCCCGACGACGTCCGCGCCGACCGGATCGGCATCGACCCCCGCCTTGGACCGGGCGTGTTCCTGCTCGAGCCTGTCGCGGCGCTCGAGCGGGCGCAGCTGCTCACCGAGGCGACCCGCGGCGTCGACGCGCGCGAGATCGCGAGGTCGCTCGGGCTTCTTGCAAGCCGCGAGCCGGTCTCCGGACCGTGGTTCGAGGCGTTCGGTGTCGTCGAAGAGTGCGGCGCGGGCGCGGACGCGATCCGCAGCGCACTCGCGCGGCACGGCCTGGCCGCCCGCAGCGTGCGGGTGCGCGGCCGCGCCCTCGACGCCGACGCGCTGACCCGCGCCATCGGAGCGCGCAGCGACGGCACCGCCGTCGTCTTCGCGTGGCGCGAAGGCAACGGCGTGCGGACGGTCCTGACGCGCGTCACTTCTTGACGGGCGACTTCGGCGACGGCTGAACCGATGCCTCGGTCTTCGCGGCTTCGTCCTTCTTGGTCGTCGACTTCTTCCTATGCAGCCCGTCGAGCTTCTCGAGCCGGTCGCTGCGGATGTATCCGCTCTCGACCGAATGCTCGAGCACCGCTTCGTCGATCTCGCCGCCGTCATCGAGCGATCCGCATCCGCAGAACGCCTGCGCGAGCTTCACGCAGGTGGTGTCCCACTCGGTGATGCAGCAGGTCTCGTCGAACGAGCAGATCAGGGCGCAGCACTTGGCGTTGTTGCAGTACGGCTCGGCGTGCTCGTTGCAGCAGCTGCCCGCATCGGGGTCGCCGCAGGACAGGCCGCCGCCGCAGAGCGGATCGCACTGCGCGTTCGCGATCGAGGCGCAGACGGCATCCCAGACCACCTCGCAGCAGAACGCGTCGATCGCGCAGACTTCGTTGCAGCAATCGAGGTCGTTGCAGTTGGCGGTGTTGTGGGGCAGGCAGCAGTTGCCGGCCTCGGGAGTGCCGCACTCCGGGTCCGGGCATGCTTCGTTGCAGGCCGCGGTCTGGTTGGCGGTCGCCGCGCAGAACTCGTCCCAGCGGACGTCGCAGCAGAAGGCGTCGATGTCGCAGATCGCGGTGCAGCAGGCAAGATCGTTGCACCACGGCGTGCTGCGCGGCGTGCAGCAGTCGCCCGAGCAGGGGCCGCCGCAGCCGGGCTGGTAGCGCTCGCAGCCCGCGGTGGTGTAGACCTTGTCGACGCAGGTCTGGTCCCACTCGGCGGTGCAGCAGAAGCTGTCGATCACGCAGATCGCGTCGCAGCACTCCTCGTCGGCGCAGGCGGGGCTCCGGTGCGGGATGTTGCAGCCGGGAATCCCGAACTGTCCGCACTCGGGGATGTCGTCCTCGCAGAGCTTGCGCGCTTCTTCGGCGCACGATTCGTTCCAGCCGACGCTGCAGCAGAACTCGAACTCCTCGAGCGCGCAGATGGCCTCGCAGCAGGCGGCGTCGCTGCAGCCGCGCGTCTCATGCGAGGTGTAGCAGCTGCCCGACACCGGAAGCCCGCATCCGCCTTCGCAGGTGATCCGCGCCGCGGCCACGCACGACGAGTCCCAGCGGACGTCGCAGCAGTAGGGCTCGAAGCGGCACACCGCCTCGCAGCAGGCGGCATCGTTGCAGAACGGCGTCGTCTGCGGCTGCAGGCAGTCGCCCGCACAGTTGTTGCCGCACTCGGGGAATCCGCAGCAGGTCTGCCTGGCGATCGCCACGCATCCGGCGTCCCACGCCACGGTGCAGCAGGTCGGGTCGATGAAGCAGACGCCCGCGCAGCAGACCTCGTCCTCGCATCCGGCCGTCTCGGTCCGGGCCTCGAAGCAGCTGCCCACGCACGGGCAGCGCCAGTTGGGAAGCGGTGTGCAGAGCGTGCGGGCGAGCGACGCGCAGCTCGAGCTCCACGTGATCTCGCAGCAGAGCGGGTCTGCCGCGCAGACGATGGTGCAGCAGGTCGCGTCGGCGCAGCCGGGGGTCGGATGGGCGCTTCCGCAGTCGCCTTGTCCGGGGCACGTCGCAAAGCCCACGCAGACCGCCTTCGCCTTGTCGACGCAGGATTCGTTCCAGCCGAAGTTGCAGCAGACCGGGTCGACCGAGCAGACCGCCTCGCAGCAGGCCTGGTCGGCGCAGCCGGGGCCGTGGACCACGAGCGGCGAGCCTGAGCTCGGGCAGTTCGGGAAGCTGATGTCGCAGCTGACCGACGCGCCCACGGCGCAGGTCTCGTCCCACGCGCGCGAGCAGCAGGTGGGGTCGACCGCGCAGATGAGCGCGCAGCAGTTCTCGTCCTCGCAGTAGGGAACGTAGCTCGGCACCGAGCAGGGGCGCGTGCGCGGGTCGCCGCAGGTGATCGTGCTGTCGAGGCAGACCGTGCCGGCGTTCAGCACGCAGAAGAGATCCCATTCGACCGCGCAGCAGGTCGGATCGATGATGCAGACGTCCTCGCAGCACGCGGCGTCGAGGCACGACGGCGTGCCGTGCGGGAAGAAGCAGCTTCCCGACTCGATGTCGCCGCAGCCCGTGCACACGATGTTCGCGCGCGTCGCGCAGGTGGAGTCCCACGTCACGTCGCAGCAGCTCGGATCGAAGGTGCAGACCTCGGCGCAGCAGGCGGCATCCGAGCAGCCGGGCCCGTCGTGCTTGACGAAGCAGCTGCCGGTCGCCTCGGAGCAGATCGCGTTGATCGCGGGGTTGGGCGCGAGCGCGCAGTTCGAGACGGCGACCTGCGTGCAGGTGTAGTCCCAGCTCACGTTGCAGCAGAACGGGTCGATCGAGCAGACCTTGTCGCAGCAGACGAAGTCGTTGCAGCCCGGGGTGATGTGCACGGCCTTGCAGGAGAGGTTCTGCCCCGGGATCGGGCCGTTGTCGCCGCAGCGGCACTTCGGCAGGTTGCAGAGGCTGCCGGGTGCGGTCGCGAGGTCGGCGCAGACCGAGTCCCACCGCGTCGAGCAGCAGAACGGGTCGAACGCGCAGATCGCCTCGCAGCAGGCGCGGTCGTCGCAGAAGGGCGTCTCGTTCTGGTAGCAGCAGCTTCCCGCGCGCGGGTTGCCGCAGGTGAAGCAGTACTGGGTCGCCCAGTCGACGCAGGTCTGGTCCCAGGTGAGCGCGCAGCAGTTCGGGTCGATCGCGCAGACCTGTTCGCAGCAGACCGCGTCCGCGCAGTTCGGGTTCTCATGGACTGCGAGGCAGCTTCCCGTCGCGGGTTCGCCGCACTCGTCGGTCAGAGTGAACGCGAGTTCCACGCAGGGCTTGTCCCACGCCGTGTCGCAGCAAGTGGGAAGGACGGCGCAGACCGCCTCGCACACGAGGCCCGTGTTGCACGACGGCGTCGGATGGGGAACGAAGCAGCTTTCCTCGACCGAGCCGCAGTCCGAGCAGAACTTCTGCGCGAGCTGCACGCAGATGTCGTCCCACGCCACGTCGCAGCACGAGGGCTCGATCGAGCAGACGAGGAGGCAGCAGGATGCGTTGTCGCATCCCGGGGCCAGGAGGTTGCGGGTGAAGCAGTCGTTGGTCGCGTTCGCGCAGCCCTGGGCCGCGGCGTCGCGCCCGCAGGCGATCGAGGCCGCGAACGCGATGAACAGGGTCAGCGTCGCGAGGCAGCGCGCGGAGATCGTCGGAACGAGGTGACGGAGGATGCTCATGGGTGAGGGGATCGATGTGGGAGGCCGGGAGCGTTTCGTCACGGGGCGATGAGGGTTCTCGCCATGCCCTTGTTGAGGCCGGCTGCGTCGTTGAACGGGGTTCCGATGATCCCGAAGCCGGGGACCGAGGCCGCCGAGTATCCGAACTCGTCGCCCGTCGCGGGGGCGAAAGCGTTTCGGGTGTTCGCAAGCACGGCACCGGTCGCGCCGAACGCGCGCGTCAGCACGTAGACCTTGCCAGCGTCGACGCGCGGGGTGGTGCCGACGGCGACATCGGCCTTCGGAGCGCCGACGGTGACGACCCACTGCGTTCCCGCGGCCGAGAGCGCAACCGAGACCGACGAGCCGAAGGCGTCGCCCGCGACGGCGTCGGGCGGCTGGAACGAGCCGCGGAACGTCCAGGCGGTCGTGAGTCCCGTTCCGGTTCCCCGCTCCCAGAAGTAGACGCGGCCCTTGCCGCCGTCGTCGCCGGGCGCACCCACCGCGACCAAGGCGGTCGGGCCGGTGACGGGGGTCGTGGTGCGGGTGGCGATCGCGACGGCGGTGCCGAGGCGGTCGCCCTCGAGGATGGTCGTTCCCTGCGGATTCAGCGTGAGCGGCGCCGCCCACGTGCCGAGGCTCGAACTCGAGACGGGGCGCTCGAAGACGATCGCAGCGCCCTTGCCGCCGTTGCGGCCGGGTGCGCCCGCGACGAAGCCGACGCGGGCGTTGCCCGTGGTCGGGATCCGCTGCGCGAGGGCGACCGAGTGGCCGAACTCGTCGCCCGCGACCGGGCTCGTCAGCGTCCGGAGCACGTGAAGGGTCGGAGCGTTGCCCGCCTGGTTGCGGACGACGTAGACGCCGCCCTGGCCGCTGTTGCGGCCGGGAGCCCCGACGATGATCGTCTCGCCCGACTCGGTCGGGCTGCGTCCCATCGAGATCGAGTACCCGAAGAGCGAGTACGCGCCCGCGCCGCTGCCGCCGGTCGCAGGAGGCGAGTAGCGCCACGGCACGCCGGTGGTCGTCGTGATGGTCTGCGCCCAGTTGCCGAGGCCATCTTCCTCGAAGAGGTAGATCGCGCCCTTCGACTCGTAGTTTCCCGTGCCTGCGGACTGGTTCCATCGGAAGGCGCCGACGGCCGCGTAGTTGCGCGCGGGATAGGCAGGCGAAGCGTTCGCAGGCCGCTTGAAGGCGGAGACGCTGCGTCCGAGGAAGGCGTTCGCCTGCGGGTCGCTCGCGCGCAGCGCCTGCGCAGCGGCGACGTTCGGCACGCCTGCGGTCATGGGGATCACCCACGCCGCACCCGCGTTCGACGCGCCGACGTCGTTGCCAGGCGCGCCGGCCGCGAGGAGCGCCACCGGATCGCCCGCGCGCGTGCTGATCGACACCGACGTGCCGAAGGTGTCGAGCACGCCGACGGTGCCGGGGAGGATCTGCGCGTCGACGAGCGGGCACTCGTCGGGAATGCCGTCGTTGTTCGCGTCCTGGCTGATCCCGAGCGCGATGTCGCAGCTGTCGGGGATTCCGGTCCGGTTGCAGTCGGGGACGATGCCGTTCGCGATCGCGAGCGAGTCGAGGATGCCGTCGCCGTCGCAGTCCGGTTCGATCGGCCCGATCGAGCAGCGGTACTGGGCGACGGTGTTCGCCGTGAGGCTCATCGAGCGCGCGTTGTTCGCGGTCGACGAACCCGTCGCTTCACCGAGGTAGTCGACCGCGGGGTTCGAGAAGTAGGGGATCTCCTCGCCCGGAGCCCGCGCCATCAGCGTTCGGTAGGTCGTGCCGTTGATCGTGAATCGGAAAGCGTTCGAGAAGGCGAACGCGCCGCTGCACGCGGGGGTCGAGTCGCCGACCGCATCGCAGCAGCCCATGCAGGTGGCGAGCGCGCGCGCGAGTGCGAATCCGCCTTGCGTCCCGACGGCGCCGAAACCGAGCGCCTGGTTGCCGACGCCTGTGAACGCGACGGAGCCGTTTTCGGAGTCGGTGTAGAGGACGACGATGTCGGCGCGCGTGAGGTCGCGTTCCGCGTGCACGCCGTCGGCCCAGCCGTCGGATGGGTTTGCGATCCGGAGCAGGTCGTCGGCGATCGAGCCGGTGCCGTTCTCCGCGATTCCGAAGAAGCCGACCGAGGCGAACTTCGGCGCGCTGAGCGAATTGACCTGCGCGAGGTTCATGCGCTGCAGGTCCGCGAGCACGGCGACCTTCATGGCGTCGACGTCGGGATAGTCGTTCAGGAAGCCCGGCGTGTAGGCGAACAGGACGTCGATGACCGCTCCGCTGTCGTCGCACCCGTCCCCGGCGACGCCGCCGTCTCCGCCGCCAAGCAGTTCCGCCGGCGGCTCGATCGGGGTCAACTGGCTCGCGGCGTCGATGCCGTCGATGCGCGCGTAGTAGTCGCCCGCGAGTCCGGCATGGTCGATGCCGGACGCGATCGACCACTGCTCGCGGCCGTCCTTCAGGTTGGCGCGCACGGTACCGCTCACGAGGCCGCCTGCTATGACGATCTCGGCGGAACTGCCGCTCGACACATCGGAGAAGCTGAGGCCGAGCGCGTCGAAGGCGACCCAGTCGCGGTCGATGAGCACGAGGTCGATGGTCCGTGCGCCCGGAAGCGCGAAGGTCAGCGTGTCTCCGACTTCGAGTTGCGCGGCCGCGAGCCGAGGGAACTCCCAGCGCAGGTCAGCGAGTCCGATCGCATCGGTCTCGGAGTGGAAGCGGGCGTCGATGCCGAGCTTGGCGATCGTCGCGGCGCCATCGTCGGCGCCCGTCGGCCAGACCGCGTTCCACGCCACGGCGGCCGCGCCCGCCGGACGGAACGCGAGGCCCGTCGAGACCATCGCGAGAAGCGACGTCGTCGCCGCAAACGTGACAAGCGCCTTGGCGCGCCGGTTCGGGAACTTCATGAACTTCTTGGAGGATGGCATCGTTGCTCGTCTTCTCGTTTGGTCCGTCTCGCCGCAAGGGCGCGCGGGTCACCTCGAAGACGGAGACGCTCTCACCGCCCGACGAAACCGCACGACTCCGCATCATCCCCGCTTCGCGCCATTATGCAAGCCAAGTCCCGCCGAACGCGGGATTTCCGACGCAACCCTCGTCCTGCCAACGAGTCCGAAACGGGCTCTACGCGCCGCCCGGGCCGCCGACGTGCGCGCCGAGTCCGCCGAACCGACGGTGGCGGGAGCCGAAGGCGAGGATCGCCGCGTGGAAGTCCGCGAGGGCGAAATCGGGCCAGAGCACCTCCGTCACGTGCAGTTCGGCGTAGGAGATCTGCCAGAGGAGGTAGTTCGAGATGCGCATCTCGCCCGCCGTTCGGACGAGGAGGTCTGGGTCGGGGATGCCCGCCGTGTAGAGGTGATCCGCAAGCGCCGCCTCGTCGATCGATTCGGGAGAGCGCGCGCCCGCCGCGACTTCTCGGGCGAGGTCGCGCGCCGCATCGGCGATCTCGGTCCGAGAGCCGTAGTTGAGCGCGAGGCAGAGCGTGAGGCCCGTGAGATGCGCCGTCGCCCGCTCCGTCTCGTCGAGTTCGGCGAGCACCTCCGCGGGCAGGCCTTCGCGGCGGCCGATCCGCCGGAAGCGGATGTTCTCGCGGAGCATGGTCGCGCGCTCCTGGCGGAGGAACTCGCAGCAGAGGAGCATCAGCGCCTCGACCTCGTCGGCGGGGCGCTTCCAGTTCTCGCTCGAGAACGAGTAGAGCGTGATGGCGTCCAGCCCGAGCCGCGCGGCCTCCGTGACCACGCGCCGGACCGTCTCGACGCCGGCGCGGTGTCCGGCCGCCCGCGGAAGCCCGCGGGCCTGCGCCCAACGGCCGTTGCCGTCCATGATGACGGCGATGTGACGCGGCCACCGCGCCCTCGGAAGGCTCGCGAGCGCTGTCGGCAGGCTGGATGGGGCCGGCGATGTCATCGCTCTTCAGCGGGCGCTTGCGAAGCGCTGCGTCGACTCGAAGGTCTGGTTTCGCTCGGGGCCGACGCTGACGAGCTCGACCGGTACGCCGACGAAGTCCTCGACGAACCCGAGATACGTCTGCGCCTCGCGCGGCAGGTCCTCGCGGTCGGTGCACGCGGTGAGTTCGCGCTGCCAGCCGGCGAAGGTCTCGTAGACGGGCGTGAATCCGGTCATGCGCTCGGCGTCGGGAACGAAGCGGTCGGTCACGGTGCCGTCGGCGCGACGGTAGCCGACGCATACCTTGAGCTCGTCGAAACCCGAGAGGACGTCGAGCAGCGTGCAGGCGATCGCGTCTGCGCCGCACACCATCACCGAGTACTTCACGGCGACGAGATCAAGCCAGCCGCAGCGGCGCGGACGGCCGGTCGTGGTGCCGTATTCGCGCCCGCGCTTGCGGATCCGCTCGCCGGTGTCGTCGAGCAGCTCGGTGACGAACGGCCCGCCGCCGACGCGCGTCGAGTAGGCCTTCATGATGCCGTAGACCTTGCCGATGAGGCGGCCGGGCACGCCGGAGCCCGCGGGAATGCCGAGCGTCGAGCAGTTCGAGCTGGTGACGTAGGGGAAGGTTCCGTGGTCGATGTCGAGGAGGCAGGCGTTCGCGCCTTCGAACAGCACGCTGCGGCCCGCCTTGATCTCGTCGTGGACGAGGTAGACGGTGTCGGTGATGTGCGGCCGCAGCTTCTCGCCGGCGGCCGCGAAGCGGTCCGCGAGTTCGCGCGGAACGAGCGGCGTGACGTTGGCGCCGAGCGCCTCGAGTTCCGCCATGCGCAGGCCGCAGATCGTCTCGAGCTTGCGCAGGAGGAGCGCGTGGTCGAGGAGGTCGCCCATCCGCAGCGCGGTCGAGCGGCGGACCTTGTCCGAGTAGGCCGGGCCGATGCCGCGGCGGGTGGTGCCGATCTGGCCTGCGCCCGACTTGCCGGAGCGCTTCTCGAGGAGCTCCTCGAGCGCCGCGTCCTGCTCCTTGTGATAGGGCATCACGACGTGGGCGCGGTCGGAGACCCGCAGGTTGGCGCCGACCTCGACGCCGCGCTTGCGCAGGCCGTCGATCTCCTCGAGGAGCTTCTCCGGGTCGACGACGACGCCGTTTCCGACGATGTTGACCTTGCCCGGGCTGAGGATTCCCGACGGAATGAGGTGGAGCGCGTAGCGCTCTAGCCCGACCTGCACGGTGTGGCCGGCGTTGGCGCCGCCGTTGTAGCGGACGATGCAGTCGTAGCGGCTCGTGAGGAGATCTACGATCTTGCCCTTGCCCTCGTCGCCCCACTGGAGCCCGACGACGGCTGCGTGCGTGATGGCGCGATGGGGCGCCGCTCCGGACCGGCTTTGGAAGGATTCCTGCTTCAAGCGCACAGTGTACCAACGCAACAGCCGCCGCTTCCAATCTGGTCGCGGCGGCTGGGATGCGTTGGTGACGCGAGAAACGACCTGTCGATCAGGCCGTCTTCTTCTTCTGCGGCGGCTGTCCGCCCGGCGGGGGCTGCGTGGGCGCCGCCTCGCCGCGCACGGCAGGAATGCGGATGTTGGAGCCACAGCCGCGGCAGCGGACGACCTTTCCGCGGGCCGCCGAAGGGACGGCAAGCACGCGCTGGCAGCCGAGATTCGGGCACATGATCCGTACGACGTCTTCGTTGCCTGGCATCGCGATCTCCTCAGTCTGGGCAGGAACGCCCACGGTGGGATCGGTGATCGGGGGGAGCCGCTTGAGGGGGAGGGGCGAGAAGCGCAGAAATTGCGCGGGCCCGTTGTCGCGGCCGACGCGCCCCTATCCTGCACGGATGGCGCGCTCGAAGGCGGAACTCAGGCTTCACGACGGCACGGCGGCGAGGCCGGCGGCGCCGGTCCCGCTCGGTGAAGTGCTCGGCCCAGTGCTCGACGAAGCGCGTGAACGCGCGCCGTCGACGGTCCGCGGCCTCTACGTCCACGTCCCGTTCTGCTTCCACAAGTGCCACTACTGCGACTTCTACTCGTTCGTCGACCGCGAGGGACGCAGCGGGGCGTACCTCGAGCGTCTCTCGCGCGACATCGACTGGACGCTCGGACGCCTTGCAGGCGAGATCGACACCGTGTTCGTGGGCGGCGGCACTCCGACGCTCCTCACCGCCGACGAACTGAGGAAGCTGACCCGCGAGATCGCGCGGCTTCCGCTCGCGCGCGGCGTCGAATGGACGGTCGAGGCGAATCCCGAGACGCTTGACCGCGAGAAGGCGGATGTGCTCGTCGAGGGCGGCGTGAACCGTGTCTCGATCGGCGCCCAGAGCTTCGACCCGAGGCATCTCAAGACGCTCGAGCGCTGGCACGATCCGTCGAGCGTCGCGCGCGCGGCCGAGACGCTGCGCGCGGCGGGGCTCGTGAACTTCAACCTCGATCTCATCTTCGGCATTCCCGGCCAGACGCTCGCCGAGTGGCGCGCGGACCTCGCGACCGCACTTGCGCTCGGGCCCGGGCATCTCTCGTGCTACGGCCTCACCTACGAGCCGAACACCGCGATGACGAAGCGGTTGCTGAAGGGCGAGTTCGAGCCCTGCGACGACGAGGTCGAGGCGGCGATGTACGACGCGACGCGCGAAACGCTCGCGGACGCGGGGTTCGCGCAGTACGAGATCTCGAACTTCGCGCGCGCGGGCCGCGAGTGCCGCCACAACCTCGTCTACTGGCGCAACGAGCCCTGGTGGGCGATCGGCCCGAGCGCGAGCGGCTTCGTGGAGGGGCACCGGTTCAAGGTCGTGCCGAGGCTCGGCGACTGGCTCGTGCGCGGGGAGGACGATTCGCAGCCGGTCGTCGATGTCGAGGCACCCGACGAGAAGCGCCACGCGAGCGAGGCGCTGATGCTGGGGCTGCGGCTGATGGAGGGGATCGACGCCGCGCTCGAACGTCGCGCCGTCGAACTCGAGCCGGCGCGCGCGGCTGTGTTCGCGCGCGCGATCGCGGGCGGGCTGCTCGAACGCACGGCGGCGGGTCGCCTCCGCTTCACCCACCGCGGCGCCTTGCTCGCGAACGAGGTGCTGGCGGAGGTCGTGTAGGCAGCGCCGGCGAGTCACGGTGGGCTCGAATCACGAGGGAGTCGAGTCACGAGGGAGTCGAATGACAATCGACTCCGCACTACTGGAAGTAGTGCCACCCATTTTGGCTGTCGTAGCCGGGTGTTCGGGCTTCGCCCTCGAGACAACGAGCGCCCCGCACCAAAGGGAGCGGCCGCAGCCGCGACCGCGCAAGCGATCATCGCCCGCTGAAGAAGCTCTTCACCGCGTGCACCGTGACGGCGCGGCCGATCGCTGCGATCGACTCCGTGAGCGGGATCTCCTTCGGGCAGACCTTGACGCAGTTCTGCGCGTTGCCGCAGTCGTTCACGCCACCCTTCGCCATCAGCACGTCGAGCCGCTCGGAGGCGAGCGCGGCGCCGGTCGGATGGGTGTTGAAGAGCCGCGCCTGCGAGATCGCGTGGGCTCCGATGAACTCGCTGTCCCACTTGGCGGAGTCTTCCTCGAGGTTGAACTGCGGGCACGCCTCGAGGCAGCACGCGCAGGTCATGCAGGTCGACAGCGTGTAGCGCATCTCCTGGTTCTGCGGCGTGTCCTTCGGGCCGGCGCCGAGGTGATAGGTGCCGTCGATCGGAACCCACGCCTTGACGCGCTCGAGGTTGTGGAACGCGCGCGCCCGGTTGACCGAGAGGTCGCGGATGACAGGGAACTTCGACATCGGCTCGAGCGTGATCGTGTTGTCGGGGCCGACGACCTTGTCGACAAGCGCCGAGCACGACGGCCGCACCTTGCCGTTGATGACCATGGCGCACGAGCCGCAGACCTCCTCGAGGCAGCCGGAGTCGTAGCAGACGGGCGTGGTCGGCTTGCCGTCAGCCGTCTTCGACATGCGGGCGATCTGCTGGAGGCAGGCGATCACGTTGGCGCCCGCCTCGGCCTCGACGACGAACTCCTCCCAGCGGGGGACCTCGCCCGGGCGGTCCTGCCGCTTGATGCGGAACTTGACCGTGCGGGAGGCGTTTGCGGAAGGAAGGGGGGCGCTCTGGGTGTCGGAAACCATGGCGTTCTCGGGGAGTCGTGGATGATAGTCGCAAGTACGGGGCCGCAGCGCGCAGGAATCGGCAGGAAGCCAGAACCTGCGGATCGTCGGCCGCGTTCGCAGGGACCCTTCAGGACGCACCCGCGAAAGCGCCGATAGAAGATCACCGTGCCGAGCCCAAGAGCCATCCTGAAGCTGATGCGTCCCGGCGACTGGACGAAGAACGCCTTCGTCCTGCTCGCGTTCATCTTCTGGGCCGCGAACGCCGTCCGCACCGAGGGCTCCGAGGAAGTCGTCGCACGCGGTCTCGACGCGCTGCTGGCGTTCACGGCCTTCTCGCTCGCCGCGAGCGGCTTCTACGCGATCAACGACGCGATCGACGCCGACAAGGACCGCCAGCACCCGGTCAAGCGCCGGCGCCCCGTCGCATCGGGCGCCGTCTCGCGGCCGTTCGCCGTCGGCCTCGGCGTGGTGCTCGAGGCAGGCGCCATCGCGATCGCCGCCACGCTGTCGAAGGCGCTCGTCGCAGCGGTCGTGCTCTACGCCGTCCTGCAGGTGCTCTACAACCTGAAGCTGAAGCGGATCCCCGTCGTCGACGTCACCACGATCGCGACGGGATTTGCGCTGCGCGCGGCCGCCGGCGCCGTCGCGATCGACGTGCGCATCAGCGTGTGGCTCGTGCTGTGCGTCTTCTTCCTCTGCCTCTATCTCGGGTTCATCAAGCGGATGTGCGACTTCGTCTCGGCCGAGCGCGCGGGAAGCGCGTGGAAGCCGTCCGCCGGATACCGCGGCACTGCGGAACTCGAGTGGCTGCTCGGCATCTCCGCGGTGATGACGATCCTGATGTACCTCTCGTACACGCTGAGCGACCACGCGCAGTCGCTCTTCGGTTCGCGCGCGACCGGCCTCGCGCTCCTGACGCCGCTGGTCCTCGTTTCGATCCACCGCTTCTGGCGGCGCGCGCACGAAGGCAGCTCGGACAGCCCGCTCGATGCGCTGCGTTCGGACGGCGTGGTGCTGAGCGCCATCATGCTCTTCGTCGTGTTGCTCGGCGTGGTGCTGTTCGTCCCGCAGGCGGCGACGGCGCTTGATGCGGTCTTCCTTTCGAACGCCCACGGAGCCGCCGCTCCATGAGCGCGGGTTCGCTCCGGCGCGAGACGATCTTCGCGGCGCTCGGCGCCGGACTCGTCCATGCGGCGGTCGCGTCGACCGCGATCGTCGCGGGCGTCACGGGCACCTACGCCTTCCGCGACGAGGTCGACTACCACCTGCCCACGATCGAGAAGTTCGCCGGCGAACTGCCGTCGCCCGTCCTCGGCGACTACCAGTCCGCGACGGCGCCGGGCTATCACCTCGTGATGGCGCTCCTCGTCCGCGGCGGGGTCGACGGCGTGCCGCTCCATCTTGCGAACGCCGCGTTCGGGGTGCTGCTTTCCGCGCTGTTCGCCGCGCTCGTCGCGCGCTGGGGCGGGGGGCTCGTCGGACTGCTCGCCGGCTGCACGCTCGCCCTCTCTCCGTACACGGTCAATGCGTCCGTCTTCATCGCGACGGACAACCTCGCGACCCTTCTCCTGCTCGCGGCCTTCGCCTTCGCGCGGCCGATCGCGACCGGATGCGCGACGATGCCGGCGCGCAGGGCGATTCCGGCCGCGGTTGCCGCCATGCTGGCGGCGGGGGTCAGGCAGATCATGGCCTACTCCGCCGCGTTCACAGGTGCCGCGTTCGTCGCCCGCGCGTGCGCGGAGCGGCGCTGGCCCCGGGCCGGCGAGCTCGTCGGCTCCGCGCTTGCGCTCGTGCCGGCGCTGCTTGTCGTCGCGCTCTTGGCGAAGATGTGGGGCGGGCTCGTGCCGCCCTCGTTCCAGAAGTACCACGGGAGCGGCGGAAACCCGGCGACGCCGGTCTACGCGCTTGCGCTCGTTGCGATCTGGGGCGGCGCCGCGTTCCTTGCGATTCCCGGTTTCCTCCGCGAGCTGTTCTCTGCCCGCGCGCTTCTCGTCGGAATCCTCGCTGCGGCCGCGTGCTGCGCGGTTCCTTCGAGCTATCTCGTGCACGTACGCTTCGGCGGGGCGCTCTGGACGGTCGCGTCGAAGTTCCCGGCCGTCGCCGACCGCTCGGTCCTGCTTGTCCCGATGGCCGGGCTCGGGGCCGCGCTTCTCGCCGCGTACCTTCGAATCTGGTCTCGCAGCACCGACACGATGTCGCGCGGGCTCGGCGCGTACGCGCTCCTCGCCTTCGCGGGCATGGTGCTCGCGCAGACCGCGAACAGCCAGTGCTTCGAGCGCTACCTGCAGCCGCTGACGTTCGCATTCATGACCGTCGCGGCGGTCGCGGTGGTGCGGCGCAACGCGCGCTGGTGGCCGTTCGCGGCGGCTGCCTTTGTCTCGGTCGGCGGGACGGCGCTCGAACTCCTCAAGGCTGGAGAATGAGCGGGAAGTTCAGGGATCGGGCGCTCAGCCGCCGACCTTGCCGTAGGTGCGCGCCCTCGGCTGGACGAGCGGCAGGTCGAACGCCTCGAACGAGATCGATGGACGCGAGCTCTCGGGGTCGAACTTCGCGACCGTCGTCTTCATGAAGTTCGCGTCGTCGCGCTGCTGGTAGTCGGTGCGGAAGTGGCTACCGCGCGACTCCTTGCGCTCGAGGCCGCCTTCGATCATCGCCTCCGCGAGGATGAGCATGTCGCCCGCCGCCCGCGCGAACGAGAGGTTCTGGTTGGTCCAGAGGCCCGTATCCGAAAGCGACATGCGCTTGAAGCGCTCGCGCAGCTCCGCGAGCTTGACGCGGGCCTGCATGAGCCGGGCGGCGTCCTTCACGACGGTGCTCGCAGCGGTCATCTCGTCGCCCATCTCCTTGGCGATGGCGTAGGGGTTCTCGGTGCCCTTCGAGTCGATGAGGCGCTGCTGCTTGTCCTGCTCCATCTTCTCGTTGTTCGAGAAGACGGACGCGTCGACGGCTTCGGAGGGGTTCTTGCGGTCGCGCGCGAAGTTCGCGACTCCCGCGCCGCAGAAGAGGCCGTCGAAGATGCACGAGAGGAGCGCGTTCGCGCCGAGGCGGTTCGCGCCGTGGTACTGGTAGTTCGCCTCGCCGAAGGCGAAGAGGCCGTCGATGTTCGTCATCATCGAGTTCGGCGCCCCGTAGACCATGCCCTTGCCGTCCGGCTTCGCGGTGTAGGTCGTCCAGAGGCCGCCCATCGAGTAGTGGACGCCGGGGAAGATCTTCATCGGGAGTTCGGCGGGATCGTCGCCGACGAACTTGCGGTAGATCTCGATGATGCCTCCGAGCTTGCGCTCCAGGTACTCGCGCCCGAGGTGGGTGAGGTCGAGGAACACCATGTTGCCGCCGCCGACGCCGAGGCCGTCCTTCACGCAGATCTCGAAGATCTCGCGGGTGGCGATGTCGCGGGGCACGATGTTGCCGTACTTCGGATAGCGCTCCTCGAGGAAGTAGTAGCGCTCCGCCTCGGGGATCTGGCGCGGGTCGCGGTTGTCGCCCTTCTTGCGGGGCACCCAGACGCGGCCGCCCTCGCCGCGCGCCGACTCGCTCATCAGGCGCAGCTTGTCGGAGCCGGGGATCGAGGTCGGGTGGACCTGGATGAACTCGCCGTTCGCGTAGTAGGCGCCGAGCTGGTAGCAGCGGCTCGCCGCGCCGCCCGTGCACATGACCGAGTTCGTGCTCTTGCCGAAGATGAGGCCGTTGCCGCCGGTCGCCATGACGACGCCATCCGAGCGGAACGCGCGGATCGTCATCGAGCGGAGGTCCTGCGCGACGATGCCCTGGCAGGAGCCGTTCGCGTCAAGCACCGGACGGAGGAACTCCCAGTGCTCGTACTTCGTGATCTTGCCTTCGCTCTCGTAGCGGCGGACCTGCTCGTCGAAGGCGTAGATGAGCTGTTGTCCTGTCGTGGCGCCCGCGAAGTGCGTGCGCTTGTAGAGCGAGCCGCCGAAGAGGCGCAGGTCGCGCTGGCCCTCGAAGGTGCGGTTGAACGGCACGCCCATCCGGTCGAGGAGGTCGATGATGCGCGGCGCCCAGTGCGCCATCTCGTAGACGGGCGGCTGGTGCGCGAGGAAGTCGCCGCCGTAGATCGACTCGTCGAAGTGCTCATGCTCCGAGTAGCCCTGCTGGCGGGCGATCTCGTTGCAGGCGTTGATGCCGCCCTGCGCGCACACCGAGTGCGAGCGCTTCACGGGCACGATCGAGAAGAGGTCGACGTGGAGGCCGGCCTCCGCGATGCGGACCGCGGCCGAAAGGCCTGCGAGTCCGCCGCCGACAACGATCACGCGACGCTTGGAAGAGGCTGCCATTGGGGTGGTTTCCTTGGATACGTTCCGTGAATGCGTTCCGGGCGGGACTCTGGGCGGACTAGGGATTGGCGGCGGGCTCGGACAGCACGGCGACTTCGGCCTGCATCTTGTTCTCGACTTCCGCCGCCTTGGATGCGTCGAGGGTCGTGAAGCCGACGACGGCGCTCACGCCGGCCGCGGCGAGCGCGACACCGACGCCCGCGCACACCACGCCCCAGCGCTGCTGCGCCTGCTTGCTGATGGTGAGGCCCCACGTGATCGCCGCGGTCCAGAGGCCGTTCGCGAAGTGGAAGACGAGCGCGAGCACGCACACGAGGTAGAACGCCGCGTTGAAGTAGGGGAGGACGCCGCCCTGCAGGTGCAGCGCGGTGGAGCTCGCCGCGTTGTCCGGGTCGAACGACGGCATGATGCCGCCGTAGGTCCAGCCCCATCGAAGGCTCGAGATGTGCATGAAGAGGAAGAGGACGCCGAGGTAGCCGGTCGCCCGCTGCATGGTGTAGCGCCAGTTGTCCTGGTAGCGGTAGCGGTCGGTGTTGGAACGGCCGCTTCGCGCGAAGTAGACGCCGAGGATCGAGTGGTACGCGATCGGAAGCCACAGCACGAAGATCTCGATGAAGATCAGCGCCGGCAGGTTGTGGATGAAGTTGACCTCGTGCTGGAAGGTCGCGACGCCGGCGGAGCCCTCGCCGAGCGCGGCGTACTTGTTCGCGTTGAACACCTCGCCCCAGACGATCGAGGAGTTCGTCGTCAGGTGCGGAAAGAGGAAGACGCCGATCGGAAACACACCGGTCAGCGAGTGAAGGCGCCGCAGCAGGTGGTAGTGGCGCTCGAGGAACGGTTCTGGTTTCGACGCTTGCGCGGCAGGTGCTGACACGGTGCTTCTCCAGGCTCTGGTGAATCGAGCAGTATAGGAGATCGGCCCCATGCGGCGGGCGCGCAGGATGCTGCGGATGCGATCGCGGCGGGGTGCCCGCCGTGGATCACTCGTCCGGCATGATCAGGCCGCTCGCGGCCGCGGGCTTCGATCCGCGCGGTCCGATCGATCCTGCCACGCCGCCGAGCGGATCGGCTGCCGCGCCGCCGTCGCGCTGCATCTGCGCCGCGACCATCCGCGCGATCTGCACGAAGCGCGCCCGAAGGTGCGCGAGGACTTCCTTGAGCTCCTCGGACTCCTCGGGCGTCAGGTTGCCCTTGGTCTTCTCCTCGATCACGCCGAGGAGATCGATCGCGAACTGGGCGCCGACCACGTCGATCATCACCTGGCCGGACCTGGGGTCGCCGTAGGCGCCGAGACCCATCATGGCCTGGCTCGCGAGCGTCGCGACGAGCGTCCGGAAGTTCGCGGGGGGCAGTTCGCCCGCCGCGCCCTCCTGCTCGTGGCCGGCCTTCGCGGCCTCCTTTTCGGCGAGGCGCTCCTTCTCGGCCTGGGCCTGCGCCTTCCAGTCGGAATCGATGTGCAGCTTCGGAGTCTCGTCGGTCATGAGGCGAGAATAGCGTCCCCGCGACACGCGTGGAGCGAGGATCGGTAGGATTCCTCCCATGTCGAGAACCGACGGACTTGTTCTCCTGCTCTGCGGCGTGGCTGTTGCCGGATGCTCGTCGGCCGGCGGCGGCGAACGCACGCCGATCTCCATCCGCGACTTCGCGCATCCGCCTGCTTCGTTGAAGACCGACGTCGTCGCGATGTCGCAGACGCTCGTTGCGACGCCCGATGCCGGCGCTGCCGAGTCGGATGGAGCCGAACGCGACGCGAGCGGGACGGGAGGCGTGGCGGTCGGGCGAACCGAAGTCGAATCGAGCCCGGCCGAGGAGCGCGCGCAGGGCGGAGCGGGCGCGCGACAGCCGGCGGCGCGCCGCGTCGATGTCGGCCAGAGCTGGCCGATCGAGGGACTCGTCGGTCAGGTCAACGGACGTCCGATCTTCATCGACGCATTCTTCAACCCGATCGAGGACCGCCTGCTCGCGCTGGCGTCGATGCCCGACCGCGTCGAGGCGCGGAGGGCCATCGTCGCCGTGGTCAGCCGTGAGTTCAAGGAGACCGTCGACAGCGAACTGATCGTCGCCGAGGCGGAGTCGCAGCTCTCGCCCGAGCAGCAGCAGGGTCTCTTCGCGTGGCTCCGCTCGCTGCAGGAAGAGACGATCGCCGAGCGCGGCGGAAGCCGCGCCGCCGCCGAACAGAGCCTCGAGTCCGAGGGCGCAGACAGCCTCGAGGACTTCCTCTCCGGAGAGCGCGACAAGGCGCTTGCGATCCGCCTGCTCAGCCAGCGCATCGAACCGCGCACGATCGTGTCGTGGCGAGACGTGGTCCAGGAGTACGAGCGCCGCGAGAAGGAGTTCAACCCGCCGCCCGCGATCAGGATCGGACGCATCCGCTTCGATCCGGCGACCGAGGGCGAGTCGGTCGCGAAGGTGAAGGCGATGGTTGCGGAGGGCAAGGGATTCTCCGCGATCGCGCGCGAAATCGGCGTCGCCGAGGGCGGCTTCTGGAACCGCTACGAACTGCCTGCGAACGGCATCGCGGGGCTCGATCTCTCGGACGCGATCAAGCAGCGGCTCGACGGACTCAAGGTCGATCAGGTCAGCGAGCCGATCGAGGCGCGCGGCTTCATCTCGTGGCTTGCGATCATGGAGGTCGAGACCCAGGAGCAGCGCTCGCTCTACGACCGCACGGTGCAGCTCGCGCTCGAAGACGAACTGCGCGGCCGCCGCCGCCTCATCGAGCGTTCGCGCTACATCGGCACGCTGCGGAGCCGCTGGGTGACGGACGACATCGACGCGATGGAGCGGCGCCTCGTCGACATCGCGCTGCAGCGCTACTGGCGCTGAGCCCGACGCGCGCCCGAGCGCAGTATCGAGCGCTCGAAGACCCCCGTGACGTGACGCACGGCGCTGGCCGTGCGGCCCTCGCCGCGGACCCCGACGAGATCGACGCGGACCGCGCCGACCGACGCAAGCGTCGCGCCCGGCACGCCGCGGGCGCGGTGCGGCTCGCCGAGCGACGCGGCATCCTCGAGATCGCGGAGGATGCGCCAGAGCACGGCCTTCTTCCGGGCGTCGACCCGCTCGAGCGCATCCCAGGGGCCCGCCGAGCGCTTGACCTCGACGACGACCAGCGTTCGGCCGTCGGGGGTGCGCGCGAGGATGTCGGCCTCGTCCCGCGGGTCGCGAGGGCTGCGCCAGTTGCGGGCGACGATTGCGTATCCGAGCGCGCGGAGGAAGCGCTCGGCGGCCTTCTCGCCCGGGTCGCGCCGTGGGCGCGTGAAGAGAGCCGACGCGGCCCGCACGACCCACGCGAAGGCGACCACCGCGCCGTCCTCGCGCGCGTGGCGAACGGCATGCCGTGCGAATGCGGACGCCGCCGATGCGACTCCGGCGAGCCGCGCTGCGATGCCGTGGCGCGCCGAAGCGCGCGGGTTCCCTTCTCCCATGTCTCCGACTCCCTTTCCAAAAACCCTTTCCAATGGTCACCGGCGCTCGTTCGGTCGAGGCGTCCCCGTCTCCGGCTTGGCGAACGAGGCGATTGTGACGTCCGCCCGCCATGGACCGCCGGAATTCGGACGAGTTTCCGCGGGATTGCGCGGAAGCCGTCGCACCGTCTCCGTCCGTCAACGACAAGCGCCGCACCCGGTCGGGCGCGGCGCTTCGTCGATTGCGCGCGACGCTGGTCCCGCGCCGCTCACGTCGGCGGCTTGATCAGGAGATTGGCCCGCGCCACCCAGATCTCGCCGACCCGGACCCCGACGATCGTGCGACCGATCGCCGGCGTGAAGATCGCGAAGAGGTCGTCGGCGCCCGAACTCGCGAGGTTCGGGAAGGCGTTGAGCCTGTAGTAGGCGCCGTCGCGCTCGAGACGGACGGCGACGTTGCGCGAGCCGACCTTCTCGGCGTGGATGAAGCCGATCGGGTAGTAGATGCGGCCGAGGTCGTCGACAAGCATGAGCTTCGCGTCCTCGCCCGCGTCCTTTCGCGTGGTGGTGCGGTCGTCCCAGAAGTCGATCGAGTTGCGCGAGCCTCGCGTGAGGCTGAGCCGCACCACGCGGGTGTTGGGCGGAGCCCAGATGCCCTTCACGACGACGCTCTTGTTGCCGGCGAATCCGCCCGACTCGTAGTCGCCGAGGCCCCTGAAGAGGTAGTTGGTGTCCTTGACCTCCATCGAGCCGAGGTTGTTGAGGTTGGCGTTCGCGGGCATGATCGAGTCGCTGACGAGGAGATCCTCCGCCGCGATCGCCGGCACCGTCTCGGGCACCTTCACGCCGCCGCCTTCGCCGCCACCCTGCATCGCCATCGCGGTCGCCATGTCCGCTTCCTGCTCGATCGCCGGGAACGGGATGCGCTGGCCCATCGCCGAGAGGAACCGCGGGGTTCCCTGCATGCGGCCCGCCGGGAAGGCGAGCGTGACCTTCAGCGTGGTCGTGCCCGGCGGGGCGGAGATGAAGTTCTTGGCATCGTCGAACACGTAGAACGTCCTTCCGCCGCCCGCGTTCGGCTGGGCCCAGCCGATCGGGAACGACGTCTCGGTGTTCAGGCCGTTGGCCGGGCCGATGAGACGGAACTGCGAGGCCGACATGGCGAAGCCCTGGCCTTCGGTCGTCGCACCGGGCTCGAAGCTGACGTCGACGACGTACGCCCGCATCGTCTCGCCGCGCGGGAGGGAGTAGTCGCCGACGAGGATCGCCTGATCGATGCGGATCGAGCGCGGTTCGGCGACGATGCGGGCGATGCGCCCGTTCTTCTCATAGGTGTCGCGGAAGAGGCCCAGCGCCTGCTCGGCGAGCTGCGGCTCCATCGACGCGAGCGTCGTCCCCGAGAACGTGGGCGCCATGGAACCCTCGGAGAGCCACGAATAGGTTCCCGCCGTCCACTTGTGGACAGGCAGCCAGAGCGTCGATGCGGCGAGGTCGGGCTGGCCCTTGGCGCGGTTGGTGCGGGCCGCACCGGTGACGCCGAGGATCTCGCCCGAGGAGTGGGTGTAGCCGACGCCGATGATCGCGATGCCGACCGTCAGGATGCCTGCGCCCGCGCCCACCACGCCGCCGACCGAGAGGTTGAGGACCTGGGGGAAGTTGAGGTTGTCGGGAACGAGCTTGTCGCCGAGGACGCGCAGCGTGAAGAGATACACGCCGAACGGAAGGAGGAGCCCCGTGCCGAAGGCGTACGGCGTCATCCAGCGCTGGGTGAGGAGGAGCGACGTGGCGGGCTCCCATGTCGCGAAGGCGAGCACTCCCGCGCACAGCACGCACACGAAGTGCATGACGGCGCTGAAGAGACCCTGGTTCGCCCACCAGTACGCGATCAGTCCGATGAATCCGATCACGAGGATGTTGAAGACGATTTCCATTGCTTGGCTTCTCGGGATTCGTGTTTCGGGCGCTGGCCCGCTGTCGGTCGTTGCGTCGTGTGTCCGGAGGGTTTCTGCTCGGAGGGGCGGGCATCACGCCCGCGGCGGCAGCGGCGGCGGGGCGGTCACCGTCGTCGGCGCCGCCTGCTTCGGCGCGGCCGCCTGCTTCGGTGCGAAGACGCGCTGCACCTCCTCGAGGCTGGTGACGCCTTCGCGCACCTTGAGGAGAGCCGCCTCCTGGAGCTGGATCATCTTGAAGTCGCGGACCGCCCGGGCGTACGCGCCGCGGAAGTCGTTGTCCGACAGCATCTGCCTCGACTCCTTGTCGAGGAGCATGACCTCGAAGATGCCGATCTGCCCGAAGTAGGCGGTGCCTTGGCAGACGGGGCAGTCCTCGATGCGGTTCTTGACCTGGATCTTTCCGCTCGGGCGGAAGAGCTCGACGGTCTTGCCCGCGGGAATGCCGAGCTTCTTCGCCTGCTCGGGGGTCGGAGTGAACGGCGACTTGCAGTTCGGGCAGAGCTGGCGGATGAGCCGCTGGTGGATGACGCCGTTGAGTCCCTTGGTCGCGGCCTTCGCGTCGCCGACCGCCTGCATCCAGGTGGCGACCGCCCCCGCCATGCTGTCGGAAGGAACGAGCACGTAGACGAGCGGCCGCTCGAGGCCCATGAGGGTCGCGGCCTTGGCCGACCCGGGCTCCGTGATGTCCGCGGCGAGGACGACGTCGGGATCGCGGCGGATCAGCTTCGTCAGGGCCGCCGCGTAGTCCTCGACGCCCGGCTCGGGCGTGAAGGCCTTGTGCTCGACGCCCTCGACCCGGTAGACGAGCTCCCGCTCGAGCGTCTTGATGTTGCTCGTGTAGGCGTCGTGCCGCGAAAGGAGCGCGAATCCGAGGGTCGTGAGACCCTGGCCGGGAGGAGCGCTGACGATGACGACGCCGACGCGCTTGCCCGGCTCCTCGAGCGAGCGGACAGCCTGCAGCTGCGCGGGGGCGAGGCCGATCGAGTCGACCGCCTTGCCGAGACGCTCCTCGCGGTCGAAGTCGATGCGGAGCGCCTGGCCGCTCGAGGAACCGATCGAGGTCACCGTCAGCTTGCTCAGGCCCGCCGGGCTCTCGAGCTTGAACGAGCCGGTCTGGCGGCGGCGCCGGTCGTTCACATCGAGCCCGGCGAGGCGCTTGACCATGTCGATCGCCGCGTTGCCGATGTCGGCTGCGAGCGGCTCGCCCTTGGTGCGGACGCCGTCGACGAGCATCGAGTGCGCGAGGCCGGCCTGCGAGATGGCGAGGTCGAGGCGCGAGGCGCGCGAGGAAAGCGGCGTGAGGAGGAGCTGCTCGACCGCGAGGTAGATGCCGAGCGTCGGATCCTCCTTCTGCGGGACAGGCTCCTTCTGGCCGTCCGCGCGGAGGAACGACGCGGTGGCGGCACGGTCGGCGGCCGCCTGCCGGCGCGCGGCCATCGCCGAGGCCAGCTTGTCGCCGCCGAAGCGGAACCTACGTGCCTCGGGGACGCGCGCGTCGCGGAACTTCCAGTAGGCGAGCATCGTGCCCGAGAGGATCAGGAGCGCCACGATCCAGCCGACGAAGAAGAGCGGGATCAGCAGGATCGCGAGGAGCGCGACGATCGCGGCGCCGATGAAGGCGAGGTTCCAGTTCAGCACCGGCAGCGTGAACATGCGCGCGTCCGCCTCGAACTTGGCGACGTAGCGCATGTAGGCGATGAACGTGACGACGACGAGGAGCGGCTTGAGGATGCTCATCAGGATCGCGGCGTTCGCGATGACGATGGGCGCTTGCATGATCGGTTCTGGCATTCTTTGCACTCCCGGGCGGCGTGCGCCCGTCGGGATCTCGGCGGCGTGATCGTTGGTCGTGATCGTTGGTCGGCTGTCGGCGCTCGTCGCCGCGTCCTTCTTACGCGATGCCCTTCAGGCGCATCTTGAGTTCTTCCGGCTTCGGCGTCGCCTCGAGCGCGACTCGCTGGTGGATCATGTTGGTCTCGACGAGCTTCACGAGCGCGCTCGTGAAGTCGAGCATGCCTTCCTCGGAGCCCTGCTTGATGAGCTCGAGGAGCTCGCCTTCTCGGCCTTCGAGGATGTACTTCTGGACGGCGGGGGTGTTGAGCAGGATCTCGAGCGCCGGGATGCGCGCGATGTGGGCGTGCAGGGTCGGCAGCAGCTTCTGGTAGATGATCGCCCGGAGGTTGTACGCAAGAAGCTTGCGGATCTGGTCGCGCTCGTTCTCGGGGAAGAGGTCGTAGATGCGGCCGAAGGTCTGCCACGCGGAGCTCGCGTGGATGGTTCCGAACACGAGGTGGCCGGTCTCTGCGGCGCGGATGGCGGCCTCGAACGTCTCGTAGTCGCGCATTTCGCCGACGAGGACGACGTCCGGGTTCTCGCGGACGAGGGCGCGCAGGGCGTCGTTGAAGTTCGTCGCGTCGATGCCGATCTCGCGCTGGTTGATCGTGGCCTTCGCGTCGTTGAAGATGTACTCGATCGGGTCCTCGATCGTGATGATGTGGACCTTCTTGCGCTGGTTCACGTAGTCGAGCATCGACGCGATCGAGGTCGACTTGCCCGATCCGGTGACGCCGGAGAAGAGGATCAGGCCCTGCGCCGCCATCGAGACGTCGCCGAGGATCGGCGGGAGGTAGAGCTCCTCGAACTTCTTGATCTGGCTCGTGATGAGACGCGCGGCGAGCGACGGGTTTCCGCGCGCCATGAAGAGGTTGACGCGGAAGCGGCGCTGGGTCGCGCCGTCGTCGTCGCCGGCCTTGCGGTAGTCGTAGGCGAAGTCGATCGAGCCGTGGCGCGCGAAGTAGTCGAGCTGGTTCGGGTCGAGGATGTCCTTCGCGACCTGCATCATCAGGTCGGGCGTGCAGACGTCGGTCTCGAGGTCCTTGAGCACGCCCCGGTGGCGGACGCGCGGACGGAGGCCGCTCTTGACGATCAAGTCGGAGCCCTCGACGCGAATGATCGCCTCGAGCCAGGTGGTCCACGCCTTCTTGCCCTCGCCGGCGGCTGTTCCGCGGTGGTTGATCGAGAGCGGGACGAGGAGTTCGTTGCGGACTGCTGCCATGGAACCTCGGTTGCTGGCGGTCGCGTCGGACCGATGCTGGTCTTGCCGCCGCACCTGAAGACCGTGCGGCGTCCTCCGCGGCCTCCGCGGGGAGAGCCGAACACCTTACCGTAAAGAGGCGGTTGCGGGAACCGACCGATGGTTTTCGGACGGGGTATTGACGGCTCGGGCGGTCTGCCGCATGATCCCTCGATGGAAGCCAAGATCGTCCTCGAAGGCATCACGTTCGACGATGTCCTCCTGATCCCCGCGCACAGCACGGTGACCCCCGACCTCGCGGACACCGCGACGCGGCTCACCCGGAACGTCTCGCTGCGCATACCGCTCGTGTCCGCGCCGATGGACACGGTGACCGAGTCGGACCTCGCCCGCGCGCTCGCCCAGGAGGGCGGCATCGGCATCATCCACAAGAACCTGCCGCCGGACGTCCAGGCGCGCGAGGTGGCGAAGGTGAAGCGCTCCGAGCACGGCGTCGTCGTCGATCCCGTCACGCTCGCGCCGTCGGACACGCTGGCGCGCGCGGCCAAGCTGATGTCGGAGCAGGGCGTGTCGGGATTTCCCGTGACCGCCGACGGCTCGCGCCGCGGCAAGGTCGTCGGCATCCTCACGCGGCGCGACATGAAGTTCCTCGAGGGGAAGGACCTCGCGACGATCCCCGTCAACGAGGTGATGACGAGCGAGAAGCTCGTGACCGCCGCTCCCGACGTCTCGGCCGAGGAGGCGGAGCGCCTGATGAGCCGCGCGCGCGTCGAGAAACTGCTGCTCATCGACGCAAGCGGCTCGCTGCGCGGCCTCATCACGATGCGCGACGTCGAGAACGTGCGCACGCATCCGAAGGCCTGCCGCGACGCCCGCGGCCGCCTTCGCGTCGGTGCCGCGATCGGCATCCGCCAGTACGAGCGCGTCGAGAAGCTGCTCGCGGCCGAGGTCGATGTGATCGTGATCGACACCGCGCACGGCCACAGCGAGAACGTGCTCGAGACGGTGCGCGAGGTGAAGAAGCGATTCAACATCGAGGTGATCGCGGGCAACGTCGGCACCGAGTCCGGCGCGAAGGCGCTGATCGACGCGGGCGCCGATGCGGTCAAGGTCGGCATCGGTCCCGGCTCGATCTGCACGACGCGCGTCGTGACGGGCGTCGGCATGCCGCAGATCACGGCGGTGATGGAGGCGGTGCGCGCCGCCGAGAAGGCCGGAGTTCCCGTGATCGCCGATGGCGGGATCCGCCAGTCGGGCGACATCGCAAAGGCGATCGCGGCGGGGGCCTCGAGCGTGATGCTCGGGTCGCTTCTCGCCGGCCTTGAGGAGAGTCCGGGCGAGGTCGTCCTCGCGCGCGGCCGCCGCTTCAAGACCTATCGCGGCATGGGAAGCGAAGGCGCGATGAGCGCGGGCTCGGGCGACCGCTACGGCCAGGGCAACATCAAGGACACCCGCAAGTTCGTGCCCGAGGGCGTCGAGGGCATGGTGCCCTACCGCGGGGTGCTCTCCGACTTCGTCTACCAGATGGTGGGCGGCATCCGCTCGGCGATGGGCTACTGCGGGTGTTCGACGATAGACGAGTTCCGCCAAAGGAGCCGCTTCGTCAAGGTGTCGGGCGCGACGGTCATCGAGAACCATCCGCACGACATCCTGATCACGAAGGAAGCGCCGAACTACAGCGCCGCGGTCCGTGCCGAGTGAGCGCGCGGCGGAACGCAGCGCGCCCCGCGGGGGCCGCGGGGCGCGCAAGTGCCGGTGACAGGAATCGAACCTGCAAGCCTTTAGGGGGCGGCGGATTTTGAATCCGCTGCGTCTGCCAGTTCCGCCACACCGGCGGCGCAGGGGCGAAGTGTAGCGGGCATCGCCCGGGGCTTCGGCGGAAGGATTGCGCCAATTGGGAGTCTTCCGGGTTGTCATCGACGTTTCTGGGGTTACCCTTTGTGCTCCCGCGGTATCGGTGGCACGGTTGCGGGCTTTTCCGGAGATGGAGTCCCCGATGATCTCGAGAGGCATGCAGGCCGCGGTCGCGGCCATGTTCGTGGTGGTCGTTTCTGCCCCTTCCGCGAGTTTCGCAGGCAACGACTGCTCGAGTCCGACCGTGATCAGCGGCTCGGGCGTCTTCCCGTTCGATCTCGCGGGCGCGACGGCCAGCCAGGTCGGCAACACCCAGCAGTGCCTTCCCGGCATCGAGTTCGTCGCGAGGGATCTCTGGTACTGCTGGACCGCGCCCTGCACGGGCATCGTCACGATCACGACCTGCGGGCTCACGACGGGCGACACGGTCCTCGCGATCTACGACACCGGGTCCGCCGGCTGCGGCTGCCCGCAGGGCCAGCTCCCGCGCTGCTGCAACGACGACGCCTGCAAGAAGCAGTCGACGATCACCTGCGAGGTCGAGTGCGGCCGGCAGTACATGATCCAGATCGGCACGCGGCCGGGCAGCGCTCCGTTCGCGGGGTCGATCCAGATCGACTGCGCGGGGAAGCCCTGCGACGGCGGTCACAAGCCGATCGCGTGCGACTGTACCGGCGGCCGCCCTCCGCTCGTCGACAACCTCACGACGCCCTTCAACCCCGGCCTCGTCGCCGCGGTGACGAACACGCGGCCTGATCCGAACGAGCCCGCGGTCGTGCTGTTCGACCTCGGCAACCAGGGCAGCGCGCCGATCGGCTCGAACTGGAACGCACCGCGCTACGCGCATCCGACCTGGACGATGGCGCGCCTCGGAAGCGTCCTCGGCGTCGCGCTCGACGACTCGGGCAACATCTTCGTCGGCCACACGTCGTCGTATCCCGACTTCTTCGGAACGGGCGACACGGTCGGCATCGGCGGCCCGGGCGCGATCTACCGCCTCGACGGCGCGACGGGCGCGGTGACCACCGTGATCGCGCTTCCCCAGCAGATCGATCCCGGCATGCCGACCGTCGAGCCATACCCGGGACTCGGGCAGCTCTCGTTCGACGGCGCGACGCAGCGGCTCTTCGCGGCGAACTTCGAGGACGGCCGCGTCTATTCGATCGACCCGTACGACGGCACGGGCTTCCGGGTGAGGTCGACCTTCCGGCACGGCGGCACCATCACGGGCGCGCTTCCGAACGCCGGCCTTGCGATCCCGAACGAACCCGCGGGATTCGAGTCCCTCGGCAAGCGCATCTTCGCCGTCAAGGCGACGCAGGGGCGGCTCTACTACTCGCTGTGGACCGAGGACGCCGGCCGCCAGAGCGTCGCGGCGGCGAACGAGGTCTGGTCGGTCGCGTTCGACGCGAACGGAGTCTTCCAGACGGGCACCGCGCGGCTTGAGTTCGCGCTGCCGTCGCTGCCCGGGCAGATCTACTCGAATCCCGTCGCCGACATCTCCTTCGACGGCGACTGCTGCATGCTGCTCGCAGAGCGCTCGTTCGGAAACACGATCTCCGGATCGATTCCGTTCCCCGACACCACGACCACGGCGCACGATGCCCGGACCATGCGCTGGTGCCAGGGCGCCGATGGCACCTGGGGCCTGGACCTCCAGTTCCAGGTCGGTTCCTACGCGAACACCGACTCCGCCGGCGGCATCGGCTACGAGGGCATCGCGGACAAGGTCTGGATGCTCGCCGACGCCCTGTCGTTCCCGCCGAATCCATGGATCTACGGCCTCCAGGGAATGCCCGCGACGGGCGCGCCGCCGAGCGGTTCGATCTGGGTCGACATCGACAACAACTTCGTCACGTACCAGAAGTGGCAGCAGGGGTCGCTCGACGTCACGTGCCTCGCCGAGTCCGGCTGCGAGTTCGAGACGATCGACATCGACTGCAAGCCGACGCCGGACGGCACCTTCGACTTCCTGTGGACGGTCTCGATCACGAACAACTCGCCCAACACGGCGGACATCCTGATCCTGCCCGACCCTGCGTTCGCGCCGAACAACGTGATCCTGCTCGCCTCGCCGATCGCGCCCGGCGACAAGGTGATCCTCGACATCCCGATCTCTGGGGCGGCGCCGGGCGAGAAGTTCTGCTTCACGGCCACGCTCGGCTCGATCAAGGGCGACGAGTGCTGCACCGAGGAGATCTGCATCGTGCTTCCCGACTGCGACTGCTTCGACTACGACGAGCAGATCGCGGACCTTCCGGGCAACGGCAGCTTCACGGTGAACCTGACGATGCTCAACCTCGAGCCGTTCGTGGCGGAGTGGGTGACGCTCGCGGTGAGTCCGTCGGGCGCGGGCACGGTGACGCCGTCGCTCGTGAACATCCCGTCGACGCCGCAGTACGGATCGGTGACGGTGGGGCCGGTGACGGTGACGACGGCGGCCCCGCCGGGCACGACGATCACGCTCGTGGTCGGCCTGCACGCGCAGACGTTCCACCCGTGCTGCTTCATCGAGATCCCGATCGTGGTCCCCGCGAACGCCGGCAGCCAGGCGCAGGGCGACATCGACGGCGACGGCGAAGTGAACGCGACGGACCTCGCGATCCTGTTCAACAACTGGGGCGGCGCGGGCGCGACCGACCTGAACGGCGACGGCGTGACCGACGCCAAGGATCTCGCGATCCTGCTTGTGAACTGGGGTTGAGCGAGCCTTGACGACGTGCATGCAAGCGCGGCCCGCGGAGTTTCCGCGGGCCGCGCTGCGTCGTGGACGGGACCCGGGTGGTCGCATCGCCGTCGGAGGTGCGAACGCGATTTTTCTGTTTTTCGGTTGCCCGCTCTTGGCGAAGCTGCTTCGACAGGTATACTAACAAAACCCGAACAAGATTCGGGACCCACAACTTGGCCGCGAATGGGCGCAGGAGACCGAGTGCAGGAAGGCCTGCACGCATCCGTGTTTAGGGACGTGTTTAGGGACGTGTCTAGGGACGTGTCTCGGGACCCGCGTTGGTGCGCGTGGCTTCTGGCTCGGCAAACTCTTCGGCGGCGATCCGACAACTTTGGTCATGCACATGCCGTGAGAAGGCGAAGCGCGGGGCGATTCGTGCTGGCGGTGGCACAGGCGGTGGCGCGGGTGGTGATTCGTGAATGCGGAGAGCAGCAACGATGAACGGGAGCAGAGGATGATGGTTGAGCGTTCAAACAGTCCCCGCGAAGGCGTGAAAGATCACCGCGAAGGCGTGAAAGATCACCGCGAAGGCGTGAAAGATCACCGCGAAGGCGTGAAGGGTCGCCATGAAGGCGATGGCGACGCTGGGGCCGGTGGCGGAGAACTTTCGCATCGAGATGCGCTGGACCATCCGCCGATCCATCCGCCGATCCATCCGCCGATCCATCCGCCGACACGCGCAGAGGACCGTGCGGAGGACCGTGCAAACTCGACGGATTGTGGCCGCGTCGCCCGTGCTCGCCGCGCGCTTGCCATGGCCGAGGCGCTCGCGTGGTCGGGGGTCGGCGCGAGGTTGTTGTCGGAAGATGTTTCATGCGGGAATCCAGGCGAGGGCGCGGGCAAGGATTCCGGCAAGGATTCCGGCAAGGATTCCGGCAAGGATTCCGGCAAGGATTCCGGCAAGGATTCCGGCAAGGATGCCGG
>JBIKWD010000249.1:0-4144 GCA_044356505.1 Phycisphaerales bacterium | reverse complement strand
CACGAGATCGGCAGGCCGCATGTAGAGCGCATGCTGGAAGCGCGCGTCAGGCGAACGGCTTGCGTTGAACGTCGGCGAGAAATAGCCCGTGTAGAGCACGTCCCGGTTCTGGTTGTAGCCGACCGACTGCCACACGTCGAACATCTCGAGGAACTTCGCCTCGAAGTCCTCTTCGCTCGTCGAGGTCGCGAGCAGTTCCTTGAACGCGACCACGCTCGCGGCGGCCTGCTCGTGCGTGCAGATCTGTTCGGCCGTGCCTTGGTTCTTGAAGGGGAACCACTGCCTGCTCGACGGCTTCTGGAACCAACCGATGCTCTGGTCGACCGAGCGGTTGAGGTAGAAGGTGCGACGCGCAAAAGCTGCGCCGACATCGGGCTTGGGATCGCTCTCGCCAAGCTTGATGAGCGCGGGCCCGTCGGTCGGGTTGTTGGCGTCGGTCGGAACTTCCTGCTGGGTCCGGCATCCTGCCAGAGTCACCAGCACCGTCGTAGCGATGGCGGCAGCGCGAAGCATGCCGCGAAGGTTGTAGCGGTCCTGCATGGCGGAGACGGTACCGAGAACGGGCGATTTTGGCGAGGTGCCGCGCGATTCCGCGGGGCCGATTGCAAAAACCCCCGAGGAAACGCCGCCGCCCTGCAACGCCGGCACCGTATACTGCGGTGGCCGCACGTCGCACTCAGGAACACCCCATGTCCACGACCGCCCTCCCCTCCGTCCTCGCCTTCATCAGCATGCCGGGCCCCACGGAGTGGATCATCATCCTCGCCATCGCCCTGCTGCTCTTCGGCCGCAAGCTGCCCGACGTGGGCCGCGGCCTCGGCCAAGGGATCCGCGAGTTCAAGAAGGGCCTGAAGGACGTCGAGGACGACGTCAAGCGCGACGACTCCGCCGCCCGCAAGTCGCTTCCGGGCGATCAGGTCACGCCGTCGCCCGAAGGCACCCAGGCCCGCGCCGAGCAGCGCTGAACAGCGCTTTCCCTCAACCCAGGTCCCGCTGCGGACGCTTACGGCGTCCGCTGTCACGTTCCGCGACGCTCGCTGCGCGTCAGCCCGCGAAACTGGGGCGGAACGCCGTCGCTCGGGGGAAAGCCGTCGAGAAAGTCGTCGAAAAAGTCTTGGAGAAAGCGGAGAATCCTGTTTCTGCTGGTTGACGCAGGGCCCCGGCCCACGAGAACAGGGGCAGAACCCTTCGGACCCCGCCGGGATGGCCGGACGCGGGACCCCGAAAGACACGGATAGGCACCAAGAACCTCTCGCAAAAGGATTCCTCCCATGGCAAACGCATCGAACACCGCACAGCGCGCCGGCTACCTCAAGATCAACGGCATCGACGGACAGGCCGACGACGGCGACCACAAGAACTGGATGGACGTCCTCTCGATCCAGTACTCGGTCTCCCGCGAGGGCGCGGGCTCCGACGGCCTCGGGCCGTCCGCCATGTCGGACATCGTCGTCACCCGCAAGTCGGACAAGGCCAGCCCCAAGCTCGCCATGGCCTGCGCCGGCGGCAAGCGCTACGACGACGCCGAGTTCCACCTGATGTCGATCATCAACGGCAAGGCCAAGATCTCCGACAAGATCAAGCTCAAGAACGTCGCGATCAAGAGCTACCAGTTCGTGGCCGCGGACGCGGGCCAGGCGGCGACCGAGGTCATCGGCCTCGGCTACCGCGACATCGAGCTCGAGCGCTCGGTCTACAACGAGAAGGGCGACCCCCAGGGCACCGTCACCACGAGCTTCAACATCGCGAAGAACGAGGCCAAGGGTATCTGAGGCCAAGGGAATCTCAGGCCAAGGGTATCTCAGGCCAAGGGTATCTCAGGCCAAGGGTATCTCAGGCCAAGGGTATCTCAGGCCCGACCCTCGATCGACCATCCATGACGACAGGCGGCGGTGCAAACCGCCGCCTGTTCGTTTCGATCACGCGTCGTGCGGGCCGATGCAGCGCAGAACTCAGGATGCGACGGCTGCGGCCGCCTCGCGAACCTCCTCGACGCCGACGACGCCGTCGGCACCGAGCACGATGCGGATCTCCTCGGGCTGCCGCGACTCGCTGAGCGCTGCGAGCGCGACACGCGAGAGCTTCACGGTCACGTCGTTCTCGATCGCCTGGCGCACGTTGCGGGCGCCGAGGCTCGGGTCGAAGGCGCGCGACGCGAAGTGGTCGACGACCTCCTTGCCGTAGGTGACCTTCGTCTTCATCGCCTCGCCTGCGCGGCGGGAGAGGCCGCGCAGGTTCTTCTCGACGATGCCGCGGATCGCGCCGGCGTCGAGCGGCTCGAAGATGACGAGCCGGTCCATGCGGCCGAGGAGCGCGGCGTCGAAGTGCTTGCCGAGATGCTTGCGCAGCGCGTCGACGAGTCCCTTGCGCGGCGGACGCGTCGCGGGATCCTTCCACATCTCGAGGAGCTCGTCGCTTCCGGCGTTGCTCGTCAGCACGAACACGCAGTTTCGCAGGTCGAACTCCTCGCCCGCGCCGTCGCGGATCTTGCCTTCGTCGAACGCGCGGAAGAACGCGTTCTTGATGCTGCGCTCGGTCTTCTCGAACTCGTCGAGGAGCACGATCGAGTACGGCCGCTGCCGCACCGCCTCGGTGAGCGCCCCGCCCTGGTCGAAGCCGACGAAGCCCGGAGGCGCGCCGAGGAGCTGCTGCACGCTGCCCTCGGACTGGTACTCGGACATGTTGAAGACGATCATCGCGTCGGGCGTGCCGAAGAGGAACTCGGCGAGCGCCTTCGCGGTCTCTGTCTTGCCGATGCCGCTCGTGCCGAGGAAGAGCATCACCGCGAGCGGACGCGTGGGCGTCCCGAAACCAAGCCGCGCCGTCTGGATGACGCCCGAGATCTCGTCGAGCGCGGGATCCTGGCCGACGACGTTCCGCTTCATGAAGTCGGAGAGATTGAGGAGGTCCTTCATCTCGCTTGCCTGCATTTTTCCCGCAGGAATGCCGGTCCATGAGGCGACCACATGCGCCACCGACGGCGCATCGACGTCGATCGGCATCATCTGCTGCTCGCCGCGCTCCTTCTCGAGCTCGCCGAGCAGCCGCTCGCGCTCCTCGCGAAGCATGGCGGCCTGCGAGCTCGCCTCGGTCTGGCCGAGCGTCGTCTGGATGCCTCGGATCTGGTCGACGATGTCTCGGCATCGCTTCCAGCGCTCGGTGAGCGCGTCGCGCTCCTTCTCCGCCTTCGCGAGTTCCGCCTTCGCAGCGTCGATCGCGTCCTGACCCGTGCCCGTCACGCGGTTCTCGCGCTCGAGCATGGTGATGCGCAGCGCCGTGCTCTCGCAGCGGCGCTCCGCGTGGAACAGCGCGTCGGGCTTCGCGCCACCGCCCGCGAGCCGCACCTCGACGCATGCGGTGTCGAGCAGGCCGCGGGCCTTGTCGGGCAGCTTGCGCGACGGGATGTAGCGCCGCGACAGCTCGATCGCCGAGCGCACCGCCTCGTCGAGGATGCGCACCGAGTGGTGCTTCTCGAGGACGGGGATGAGGCCCTGCAGCATGTCGAACGCGCCCGCGTCGTCGGGCTCCTTGATCTTGACGTCGACGAAGCGCCGCTGCAGCGCGGGATCCTGCACGAAGTACTGCTGGTACTCGCGCCAGGTGGTGGCGCCGATCATGCGGATCTGCCCGCGCGAGAGCGCCGGCTTGAGGATGTTCGCGGCGTCGCCCGTGCCTTCCTTGCCGCCCGCGCCGACGAGCGTGTGCGCCTCGTCGACGAAGAGGATGATCGGCTTCGGCGACGACTTCACCTCGTCGACGATGCCCTTGAGGCGGTTCTCGAACTCGCCCTTGATGCTCGCGCCCGCCTGCAGGCGCGTGAGGTCGAGCGAGAGGAGCGACACGTCCTTGAGGCCGTCGATCGTGCCTGCGACGATCGCCTGCGCGAGACCTTCGACGACGGCGGTCTTGCCGACGCCCGGGTCGCCGAGAATGATCGGGTTGTTCGCCGTCTGCTTCAGCAGGATCTTCACCATCTGCTGGATCTCGACGTCGCGGCCGCGCACAGGGCTCAGGCGACCGGCCTTCGCTTCCGCGCAAAGGTCGATGGTGAAGCGGCGCAGCGCGGAGTCGTCGGCGAGCGGACGGTCGGCGCCGCCCTCGCCTCCGGCTTCGCCATCGCCGCCCGCCTCCCCGACGGCGGCGT
>JBIKWD010000248.1:0-4147 GCA_044356505.1 Phycisphaerales bacterium | reverse complement strand
CACGATCTATCTGTGGAGCGATCCGAACGGCGACGGCAACCCCGACGACGCGCAGGTCCTCGCCTCGGTGGCCACCGTCGCGGTGAACGTCGGGGAAGCGTTCACCTACACGCGCATCGATATCCCCGACATCGACTTCGCGCCCGGGACGAGCTTCTTCGTGGGCGCGGTGTTCAACGGCTTCACGCTGTTCACCGATGCCCCCGCGCCAAAGGACAGCACGCCGCCGAACGGCAAGAGCTGGCTCGTCGGAAGGTTCAGCCCGATCGACCCGAACGACCTGTCGGACAACGCCGACGAGTTCCTGCGGATCGACGACCTCGGCGGCGCGTTCATCGGAAACTGGTGCGTCCGCGCGGTGTCCGTCTCGACCGCGGACTGCAACGGGAACAACATTCCCGACGACTGCGACATCGCCGACGGCACCTCGTCCGACGCGAACAAGGACGGCGTCCCCGACGAGTGCGCGCCGTGCACGGCCGACCTCGACCTCGATGGCGAGGTGGGACCGACGGATCTCGCCATCGTCCTCTCGGGCTGGGGCACCTCGTCGCCGCTCGCCGACATCGACGACGACGGCGACGTCGACGCCGAGGACCTGCTCGAGCTGCTCAACGGCTGGGGTTCGTGCAGGTAGCGGCGGGCCCTTTCGCGCCGACTACACGCATCGGCTACACGGAATGCGTGATGTCTGCTCGATCCACGGCGGATCGGTGGAGCGAGGAACCATCGGTTTCCTCCGATGATTCGAACGCTTCCAGGCGACTCACACGGCTGCCAGGCCGACCGAAAAAGGAGAAACGGAAGGCAACGCCTTCCGTTTGTCCGTTTCGAGTCGGGCTGGCGGGATTTGAACCCACGACCTTTTGACCCCCAGTCAAACGCGCTACCAAGCTGCGCTACAACCCGAGAGGATCCGCGAGTCTAGCACAGGTTTCGCGAAGGCGCATCCCGATGGGCTCTGGCCGCACGAGGTTATCCGCGCAGCGCGCGTGAAAATCGGCTGTAATCGCCGCCCGCATGACCCTGCTCGCGCTCTCCGCGATTCTCGCGATGCATCCGATCTCCCAGACCGCCCCCGTCGTTTCGCCGCCCGAGCCGATCGGTCCGCTGCCGACCGCGCGCCAGCTCGCGTGGAAGGACCTCGAGTTCACGGGCTTCATCCACTTCGGCCCCAACACCTTCACCGGCGTCGAGTGGGGGCATGGCGGCGAGCCGGTCAGCGTCTTCAACCCGACCGCACTCGACGCCCGGCAGTGGGTCAAGGTGATGAAGGACGCCGGCATGAAGGGCGTCGTCATCACGGCGAAGCACCACGACGGCTTCTGCAACTGGCCTACCAAGCTCAGCACGCATTCGGTCGCGTCGAGCCCATGGAAGGGCGGGAAGGGCGACGTGCTCCGCGAACTCAGCGACGCGTGCCGCGAAGGCGGACTGAAGTTCGGCGTGTATCTCTCGCCGTGGGACCGCAACAACCCGAAGTACGGCACCGGCGAGGAGTACAACGAGTACTTCCGTGCGCAGCTGCGCGAGGTGCTGACGAACTACGGGCCTGTGTTCGAGGTCTGGTTCGACGGCGCGTGCGGCGAAGGCCCGAACGGGAAGCGGCAGGTCTACGACTTTCCGAGCTTCCACGCGGTCGTGCGCGAACTGCAGCCTGATGCCGTGATCTTCAGCGACATCGGCCCCGACATCCGCTGGGTCGGCAACGAGCAGGGCTGGGCGGGGGAGACCAACTGGTCGATGCTGAAGGCGGCAGGCCACGGGATCGGCGACGACAATCCGCCGCCGATCAAGTCGCTGAACGAGGGCGATGAGCACGGCGAGTCGTGGATTCCTGCGGAAGCCGACGTCTCGATCCGTCCCGGTTGGTTCTATCACGCCGACCAGGACGACAAGGTGAAGACGCCGGCGCAGCTCTTCGACCTGTGGGAGCGCAGCGTCGGGCACAACGCGAACTTCCACCTGAACTTCCCCGTCGATCGCCGCGGGCTGATCCACGAGAACGATGTCGCGGCGGTGCTCGGTCTGCGCAGGCTGATCGACGCGACCTATGGCGACGGCACGGATCTGGCACGCGGGCGCTCGACCGCGGCTGATCGGATTCGTGGTTTCGCGCCGGGCGGCGCGTTCGAGAAGGCGCGCGCTCTCGAGTTCGGCGCCGACAAGGCGGTCGACGGCGATCCGAAGACCTACTGGGCGACCGACGACGGCACGAAGTCCGCGATGATCGAGGTCGAGCTCGACGCGACGCAGCCGTTCGACCGCGTGCTGCTTGCGGAGCCGACCTGGCTTGGCCAGCGCGTGCGGAGGTTCCGCATCAGCGTTCCGGCGACGTCCGACAACAGCCATCGCGAGTGGACGGCGATCGCGGAGGGAACCACGATCGGCCATAAGCGCATCGTGCGTGTTCCGGAGACGAAGGCGAGGCACCTGCGTGTCGAGATCCTCGATGCGCGCGCGTGTCCGTGCATCGCGACGCTTGCGGTGCACAAGACGAAGAGGCCGCGCTGAGCATGGCTGGGCGCGCGGATGCATCAGCCGCGGTGACGCGGATCTCGCGCACGCTGTCGCGCAAGGTCGACGGCCTTGCGTTCGCCGCGCCCGTTCGGTTCGTCTACAACCCGCTCGCGTATGCGCGCGCGCCGCACGAGCGGTATCTCGCGAACGCGCGGAAGGGGATCGACGCGCTGTACCTCGGCATGAATCCCGGTCCCTTCGGCATGGCGCAGACGGGCGTGCCGTTCGGCGAGGTGGCTGCGGTGCGGGAGTTTCTCGGAATCGAGGAGCCCGTGCGTGTGCCGAAATCGATGCATCCGAAGCGACGGATCGAGGGCTTCGCCTGCCCGCGCAGCGAGGTGAGCGGGCGGCGGTTCTGGGGACTGATGGCGCGGGAGTTCGGCTCATCGAAGCGGTTCTTCGCGCATGGGTTCGTGTGGAACTGGTGTCCGCTCGCCTTCATGGCGGAGAGCGGCGCCAACATCACTCCGGACAAGCTGGCGCGCGCGGAGCGGGAGTCGGTCGAGGCGGCGTGCGACGAGGCGCTGCGCGCGATGGTCGCGACGCTGTCGCCTCGCGTGGTCGTTGGCGTGGGCGGATTCGCGTCGAAGTGCGCCGAGCGCGCGCTTGGCGAGGACGCGCCCGAGATCGTGACGATGCTGCACCCGTCGCCGGCGAGCCCGGCCGCGAACCGCGGATGGGATGCCGAGGCGGAGAAGGTGCTTGCGCGCGTTCGGGAGCGCTTGCATCGAGGCTGACGCGGGCGACCGGCGCTGCGCGCCGCGGGTGGCTTGAGCGGACGCGGCTGCGGCCGCGACCTTTGGCGCTCGTCACGGATCCGGCGCGTGAGCGACGCTCAGGCGCCTCCCCTGTACGCGAAAACTGCGGCTTGCCTCGCGAAGCGAGCCAAGCCGCAGTTTGAAGCGGACAGGGGGAGATTCGAACTCCCGATACGACGAAAGCCGTATACAGCATTTCCAATGCTGCTCCTTCAACCGCTCGGACACCTGTCCCAGAAGGGTCGGGAATGATAGCCGATTGAAGTCGTTTTGAGACTCGCCCCCCGGGGTCGCCCGTCGATCAGGCGGGAACTGCGCGGTAACCCCGCAGTGACCGTGCCGCAAGGTCGATAGTCAGTAAATTCTTGGTAATCGGATAGTTCCGCAACCCGACTTTGCCGCCCCCCGAACAGAATCGTCTGCCGTCTGGCGATCGTTTCCGAGGCATGATCCGCGCCGACCGCAGGCTTTCCGCACTTGACCACCCTCGAGACCACCCTTGAGCGATGCCTTCGCCCGCTGCTGTTCCTGGCGGCGGCGCTGTCGCTCGTCGTGGCCACGGGCATCGTGTTCTTCCTCTCGACCCATCCGGTCTCGTACCAGAAGATCATGTCGCTCAGCCCGGCGCCGGCTCCCGAGATCGACTGGGAGGCTGAGCGGCGGATCCTCAACGCCGAGAGCGTGATCGGTGCGATCCCCTACAGCGGCAGCGACGGCCTCGCGCTCGTGCTGCCATCGCAGCTGTACGAGGCGACGCTCCTCAACGGATACGGCAACTGCGCCAACAAGTGCCGAGGAATGTCGTACTACCTCGAGCAGCGCAACATGCGTTTCCAGCGCGTCGAGCTTCTCCCGGTGCGCGACTACCT
>JBIKWD010000076.1:0-14453 GCA_044356505.1 Phycisphaerales bacterium | reverse complement strand
GGGATTCCTCCACGCCCACATGGGGTGGCTGTTCGCCGATCTCCGCGCGGACATGCAGCGGTACGTCCCGGATCTGCTCGCGGACAAGACGACCGTGCGCATCAACTCGCTCTTCCCGCTGTGGGTCGCGCTCGGGCTGCTGATCCCGGCCGCGATCGGCGGCCTCGTCACGATGACCTGGTCGGGTGCGCTTCTCGGCTTCCTGTGGGGCGGCGTCGTGCGACTCTGCGCGCTGCACCATGTCACGTGGAGCGTCAACAGCGTCTGCCACATCTGGGGGCAGAAGGAGTTCGCGTCGGGCGACGAGAGCCGCAACAACCCCGTGATGGGCATCCTCGCCTTCGGCGAAGGCTGGCATAACAACCACCACGCGTTTCCTGCGAGCGCTCGCCATGGTCTCAAGTGGTGGCAGTTCGACGCGAGCTGGATCGTGATCCGCACGCTGGCGCTCGTCGGGCTCGCAAAGAAGATCCGCCTGCCAAGCGCCGACCGCATGGCCGCCCGCAAGGTCTGACGTCACGTCCGACGTCACGTCCGACGTCGCATCCGACGTCGCATCCGACGTCGCATCCGACGTCACGTCCCACGCATCGTCACCCCCCGTCGCCGATCAGCCACTTCGCGCCCGCGAGGAACAGCGGGATTCCCACGACGATGTTGAACGGGAACGTCACCGCAAGCGCCAGGCCGATGTAGATCGACGGCTCCGCCTTCGGAATCGCGATCCGCACGGCTGCGGGCACCGCGATGTAGCTTGCGCTGGCCGCCAGCACCGCGAGAAGCGTCGCGTCGCCGACCGAAAGTCCCCCGAGCTTCGCGAGCACAAGCGCGATCGCGGCGCCGACCGGCGGGAACACCACCCCGAACAGGACCAGCGACCATCCGCGCTCGATGAAGCCGCGGAAGCGCCGTGCCGCGAGGATGCCGAGGTCGAGCAGGAAGAACACCAGGACGCCGTTGAACAGGTCCTTGCACAGCGGCTTGAACGCCTCGAATCCGCGCTCGCGCGTGAGGAGTCCGATGACAAGGCTGCCCAGCAGGAGCAGCACCGGCCCGTTGAGGAACGCCTCGTGGAGGAGATGCCCCCAGCCCATTGGCCGCTTCGCCGCATCCGTGCCCGCCGCCGCTTCCGCACGCTCGGCCCGCCGCAGCAGGATGATGCTCACGACGATCGCAGGCGATTCCATCAGCGCCATCACCGCCACCATGTGGCCGCCGTACTCGACTCCTGCGGCGTCGAGCATGCTTGACGCGGTCAGGAAGGTCACGGCGCTGACCGAGCCGTAGCACGCCGCCGCGGCCGCCGCGTCGTGGATGCCGATCTTTCGCCGCAGGATCGCGAAGACCGCGAAGGGCATCACGGCCGACAGCGCGATGCCGAGCGCCGTCGCCACCACGGCGTCCTGCGTGACGCCGCTCTGCGCGATCTTGAACCCGCCGGTGAACCCGATCGCCCACAGCAGATAGAGCGACATGAGCTTGGTCACCGCGCGCGGGACGCGAAGGTTCGACTTCACGAACGCCGCCACCGCCCCGAGCACGAAGAAGAGGACGGGGGGGCTTATCGAGATCGCGGAGAGATCCATCGGGCGCAGGAAAGATACCGAATCCACGCGTTCGCGGCCCCGACGAAGTCAGGGACGAAGTCAGGGACGAAGTCAGGGACGAAGACGGGGGCGAAGACAGGGGCGAAGACAGGGACGCCGCGCGACCAAACCTACGGTCGCGCGGCGCCTGATGGACGGTCTTCCGTGTTCTGCCTGACGGCTCCCCGGGTCTCGCTCCGCGCGGACTCACCGGCGGCGGTTGCGGTGTCCCGTGAGGCCCGCGAGGCCGAGCAGGGCGATGGCGCCGGGGCTTGGGATCGCGTCGGTCAGGACTCGCAGCTGCGCCATCTTGTTCGGCCACGCGGCCGAGCTGTTGGCCCACAGCGTGAAGGTGAGCGTGTTGCCGGTCACGGTGTACGACGTGGTGCCGAGGTTCGTCGAATGGCTGCGGAACGGGTCGCCGGTCGCGTAGGTGGTGCCGAACGCGCCGAGCGGACCGTCGCTGATGTCGAGCAGGTTGTTCTCGTAGATCACCGCGACGATGTTGCCCGAGAAGGTCACCGAGCCCTGGACGACCGCGACTCCGGTCGAGGCGTCGAAGTGGATCATGTGCGAGTCGACGGTGCCGGGGAAGAGGGTCGGTCCCCACGATCCGCCGGTGAAGGTGCCGTTCCCGAGCGTGTTCACGAGCAATGCGGTCGATGAGACGCCGCTCTGCTCGTCCCAGCAGTAGGCCGGCGGCCCGGGCAGCGCGCCGTAGATCGCGCTTGCGGGGGGCGCGATCTGGACGGCCTGGCCGGCGACCGAGACGATCGCGGCGTTGGCTGCGGCGACGAGTGCGAGCGGGGCGAGGGTGGAGGCGATGGCAACTGCGTGGTTCATGGCGTGATCCTTCTTTGCTGGTCGTTTCTGGCGCCGATTCGGCGTCGGGAGTTCGTGGGGCGCGGGCTGAGGACCGCGCTCACAGGGTTTCCGCCGCGCCGGCCGCGATGTCTCAGGAACAACGAGAAATCCGCGACCTGTCGCGTATCGGTCCCCGTGCCTGTCCCCGTGCCCGCGATCGCGCCTACCAGTCCGGCCGCTCGTAGAGGTCGCCGCCGCATTCCGGGCAGCGTCCCGTCTGGATCGAGCCCTTGGCGTTGTAGCCGCAGCTCGGACAGTGGCAGCGGTCGATCCGCCCCTGACGGACGGCGTTGCGCGCTGCGCGGTGCACCACGCGGCCCGCACGGATCGGAAGCAGCGCAAGCCAGGTGGTGGCCGTCAGCAGCATCCACCATGCGCCGATCGAAAAGACCCATCCGGCGACATGCATGCGCTCGTCCGCCTTCGCCGGCTTCGGCAGACGGTGCGGAGGCTCCGTCTCTAGCGCGATGCGCGCGGCTTCGATCACCTCGCCCTCGCGCGAGGGCGCGCAGGTCGGCAGCAGCTTGGCGGTGAAGCGCGGCTCCTCGGCCCGGTCCCGCGTCACGAGCGGCCAGCCGTGCCATGAGCGCTCCTGAAGCTGCGTCACTTCCGCGAGCGGCACCGACATGGACGGAAACTTCACCGCGGCCGTCGGATCCTTGATCCAGACGGCCGCGGTCGTTCCCGACTCGACCTGCGTGAAGACGGCAAAGAGGGCCACGGTTTCGGTGCTGCGCCGAACGGCCCATGAGTCGAGCTTGAAGACGATCGCCGGCGCGATCAGCGCGCTCGCCACGAAGGAGATGCCCAGCACGCGATCGGCCCAGCCGCGGTTCAGCCGCCGCGAGTTGCGGTCGATCTCTCGGAGCCTGCGTCTCATCGCGCGGAGCATCGTGGGATCCGTTCGTTTCTAACGCGCCGTCCGCTGCGTGCGCGAGGCCCAGAACGTCCGCAGCATCGACGCGAACTCGTCGCCGGCGGCAAGCTCCATGCTCGCTCCGCGCGTGGCCGCCATCGCAAGAGGCCCGCGCGGCGGCGTCGCGCCGAGGTCGCCCGGCATCCGTGACTCGATCTCGCGGATCCAGCGCTTGGTCGCGCGCATCGCCTGCGGCCCCTTCGCAAGCAGGCGGGCGACGAGCGTCTCGACCTCCGCATCGAGCGCCGACGCATCGACGCAGTGCGTCGCAAGACCGCACGCGAGCGCCGACGGCCCGTCGAGGAGATCGTTCGACATCATGAGCGCGCGGGCCGCCGGGCCCATGCGCGAGAGGAGCGACGGCGCGCTGACGGCGGGCGAGATGCCGATCCGATGCACGGGGTAGCCGATCTGCGCGTCGCGCGCGACGACCACGAAGTCGCAGCCCGTCAGGATGGCGCAGCCGCCGGCGAGCGCCGCGCCCTGGACGCGCGCGACGACGGGAATGTCGAGCGCGCGGAGCGCCGCCATGGCTTCGCTCAGAAGCGAGAGCAGCGTCTCGACGCGCCTCGGCTCCTCCGCGCAACCTGCGAGGTCGAACCCTGCGCAGAACGCGCTGCCTTCTCCAGAAAGAAGCAGCAGGTCGCAGCGCTGGTTCTCGGCGGTTGCGCGAACCTCGGCGACGAATCGTGCGAGCGCGTCGGCATCAAGCGCGTTGCGGCGTGCCGGGTCTCGAAACTCGATCCGGACGACGCGACCGTCCGAACATTGACCGAGATTGGGGGACGGATGCTCCATCTGCGTCGTTTCTGCGCTTCTTGAGTGACTTCCCGGGCGACCAGTTGCCGCCATCGACGACTCTCGGCCGCGTGTTTCGATGGCAAGACGTGGAAACTCGCGCGGGTGTTGGAACCGACGCGCCCGAGCATCGTAAGTTCAAGAGGGGAAAGACGGAACACTTTGGCGAACACTGGTTCTCTCCCGTCCACCATCGGGGGGACCCGGCGGAACGGAGCAAGCGGCGCGTGATTCATGCGCCGCACCTCGAGACGACTGGACTCTGACTTCGCGGTTCGCCGCTGGAGACGGACCAGGAGGGCTCCGGCGCAATCCTCAGCGCCACCGCCGGGTCCCTTTTGTTTTTCGCAGCGACGGCCTCGGATTCAAACGGCCTCGGATTCAAACGGCCTCGGATTCAAACGGCCTCGGATTCAAACGGCCTCGGATTCAAACGGCCTCGGATTCACTCCGAGGCCTGACCGCCAGAGGGAGCGGCCGCAGCCGCGACCGCTCAAACCCTCGCCGCGAATCGCGACCACGCCGAGCGGTCGAAGGTGAACAGCTGCCCCGCGCGATGCGGAACGCCGCGCTCGAAGATCGGCAGCGCCTTCACCGGGCCCTGCGAGATGATCTCCTGGAACTGCCGACGGAAGTTGCCGCGGTCAAGCGGTGCGCCGAGCAGGTGCTCGTAGAACTCGCGCAACGCCGAAAGCGGGAACGGATCGGGGAGCAGGCCGACGAAGATCGGCGTTGCGGGCCCATCGTCGGTTGGCCGCGTCTCGGCAGCCTCTGCGCCGATGATCGACTCGTACGGACTCCGTCCATCGAACCCGTCGGTCTTGCGGAAGAGGACATGCCGCGGCAGCAGGCGCCGGGTGAGCGCGTCGGCGAGCGTCGCGTCGAGGAACCCCGCGAACGCACAGCCCACGAGGGCGCGCGCCGTGTCGTCGAGCTGCACGGTGGTCGAGAGCGCGGGAATCGGTACGAACGACTCCTCCGCCTCGACCGACTGCGCCGCGCCGGCGGTGGTCGCGACCGGACGCGCGATCGCCCACGACACGAGGTAGATCGACTGGGTTTCGGCGCTGGGGGCCCCTTCGGCGGTGCGGAGCGCGCGGACTCCCGCGGGCGAGACCCGCACGAGGTCGCGCGACGCGACCGTACGCGACGCCGCGAGCTGTGCGGCGGTGGTCAGCCCGAGTCCATCGACCGAAGCGTTCGGAGACACGGTCGGCACGTCGCGGGAGATGCCGCCATCGGCGCGCTTCGAGATCGGCAGTCCCACCGACAGCTCTCCACGCACGATGCGGAAGACGACGGTCGCGACGCGCACATCGAAGCGCGTGCCAAGACCGACGGAGCCTTGCGTGGAGGTGGTGGTCGCCTGCATGGAGCGCGATGATACGGAGTTTCGGAGCGATTGCGGGTATGCTCGGAGCGTGGACAATTTCCCCGATTCCACCGCTGCAGAGGCCGGCCGTCCGGCGCCCGACGCCGCGTCCGCGCGTCGTGTCTACCTCGTTCGGCATGGCGAGACCGAATGGAGTCTGAGCGGAAAGCACACGTCGCGGACGGATCTGGCGTTGACGGCCGAGGGCGAGCGCCGTGCCGAGCTTCTTGCGCCGGTGTTTCGGCACCACCCCTTCGCACTCGTCCTGACCAGTCCGTCGAGGCGGGCGGTGAGGACGTGCGAGCTCGCGGGGCTCCTCGCGCGCGCGGAGTGCATGGACGACCTGCGAGAGTGGAACTACGGCGACTATGAGGGTCGCACGACCGCGGAGATCCAGCGCGGCCGTCCGGCGTGGAATCTCTTCCACGACGGCGCCCCGTCCGGCGAGAACGCGGAGGAGGTCGCGGTGCGCATGCGCCGCGTGCTTGGGCGGGTTCTGGCTTCGAGCGGCGACGTGGCGGTCTTCGGCCACGGCCACGCGCTGCGCGTCTTCGCAGCGGTGTGGCTCGAGTTCGCGCCCGAGGACGCCGAGCGTTTCACGCTCGAGACCGGCACCGTTTCCGTGCTCGGTTTCGAGCGGGAAACCCGTGTGATCAGAATGTGGAATGGCCGGACCTGACTTCTCGGCGCAAACCCGGGGCGGTTTTCGGACGCGGTCGGCAGGGGTCCGTGACGGGGGCATTCCGACCCACCCCCGTTGGGGCGCTGCAAACGCGGTCGGGCGTCCGCGGTAGCCCCGGACCGCGGCGGCAATCTGAGGAGAATGTACGGGTTTTTGCCTTGTTTCCTGCCTAAATCCGCTGCATGGCCAACAATGCTCCCAAGTTCGGAAGTCACACTCGAGGAAGAGAAAAGCAGAGGAGTCTGCCATGCTGCTCCGCGACCTCACGCTCGTCCATAGCCGCACCAAGGTGCGTGGAATCTTCTGCCTCGAGACCGATTGGTCGAGCGAGGTCGGTCGCTCTCCGAGCGTCGAGCCGATGCTCGAGCTCCTGCAGAGTTCGCCGCTCAAGATTCCGTTCGTCCACCGCAACGTGGCGACGTCGGACGCCTTCTACCACTACCTCGGCAAGTGGGCGCAGCGCAGCCACAACGACTACCCGATCATGTACCTCGCGTTCCACGGCGTCCAGGGCGAGGTGCAGTTCGGCGACCTCCGCCGACGCACCGCGCGCGCGACCCTCGACGAACTCGAGGAGGCGCTGCGCGGCAAGTGCGCGGGGCGCGTGATCCACTTCGGCTGCTGCCAGACGCTGCGCGTGAGCCAGCGGCGCCTCAACCGCTTCATCGAGGAGACGGGCGCGCTGGCCGTGAGCGGCTACGAGCGCGACATCGACTGGGTGCGCTCGGCGGCGCTTGACTTCTCGCTGTTCGCAGCGATCCAGCAGAACACGATGACGGTCTCGGGCATGCGCGCCGTGCGCCGCCGCGTCCTGCTGCGACACGGCCGCGAGGTGCGTGCACTGAAGCTGCGCATCGCGCTGCGCTGCGACTGATTTTGAGCGCTCGCAACTGACTGGCGGGCTGCGCTGCGCGCGGGTCCGCCAGTCTTTGCTCGCTCTGGCGCGAGCAGCACCAACGGGAGCGGCCGCAGCCGCGACCGCTCAAGGACGCGCGTTCGCGAGTTCCCGGAGGCTCCTCAGCGCCGCTTCGCCCGTTGCGATCTTCTCGGCGAGGTCGAACGGCGGCTCGACCGAAAGATCCGCGAGCGGCGCCCCGGGGATGCGCTTGTCTCCATTCTCGCCGTCTCCATCCTCACCGAGCTTCGCCTGCGCCTCGCGCTCCAAGAGCTTGATGCGCGCGGCCGACGCCCGCGCAAGGGCATCGCCACGAAACCATCCGCGCATGTCGAGCAGCGGACCGTTCGCGAGACAGTCGCAGTCCGAGACGAGAAAGTATGCGGGCTTTGCCGCGATCGTCAGGACGGCGATCAGTTCCTGCGGCGAAAGCGACTCCACGAGCGCGGGGTCGCGGAACTGCCGCCTGTCGGCCCATCGGTCCTCTTGCACAAGCGCGCGGCGCGCCGCCTTCGTCGCGCGCGCGAATCCGAGCGGGTCCCCGTCAAGGAAGCCCTTCAGCGCTTCGCCGAGTTCCGCGCGGCCCGCCTGGTCGAGTGCGCCGAGTGAGTCGAGTTGCCGAATCGCCAGCAGGGCGTCGCCGAGCATGGCGACCGCAGCGAGCGAATGGCCGTGATTCCCGGTGTCGGCGAGCGTCGCTGCGATGCGGACCGTTGCGACCGCGACTTGCTGCGGAGCGGGAGCGTCGTCGCCGCCGGCTTCGGGCTTGTCGCGGTCGGTCGCAGTTGCGGACGCAAGCGCCGACGCCAGCATCACGCGGACGGCCCCGTTGATCCCGGGCTGTAGCAGCCCGACGAACATGGCGTCCGCGTCGCGATCCCTACGGACTCGGTACTCGGGCTCGGCGCGCGCGCGCCCGCGCATCGAACCCTCGAGCAACTGCTGGACGATCGTCTGTCGGTAGCGAGCGAGTGCTTCGCGCGTGCGCGCCGTCACTTCGGGCGAGACATGGTCGAACGCAAGCCGAAAGGTCTCGATGTCCGTCTGCTCGGCGATGGAGAGGCTCTCCGCGACGGACGCCGCGCGGAGGAGAAACTCCGTGCCATCCGCGAGTTGCCTTGGCGTCGCCCTGCCTTCGGAAAGGAGCAGGAGATCTGCGCGCAGAGCCGACCACGCCCATCCATCCCGCCGCAGGCGCTCGAGCACACGCTCGATCAACGGCGGAAAGTGAACGAAGTATCCGCCGAAGTCCCCGCGCTCGATGCTCTTCGAAAGGTCCTGCGCTGCCGCCTCGAAGCGGCTTGCGTCGGTGAGACGCCGAATGGACTTGATCTCCTCGCGGTACTGCGGGAGCCTGTTGGCCGACTCCTCGAGCGCGGCGTCCGACAGCGGACGGTGCTTGAGACCAGCGTACGCATCGTCGTCTCCGTTGAACATCCCGAGGGACCTCGCCACGGCGGTGCGCTGGGAGGCGTCGGTGGCTCGGAGCGTGGCGAGCCTCCGCTCCAAGTCAGCAAGCTCGGCCTCGACGAACCGCCCGAGTCCGAGCTTCTCCGCATTCGCGATCGATTCGGTGTCGGCCACCAGCGCGGTGGCCATGTCGCGGTCGATCTCGCCCTGCATCACCATCGTGCTGATCGTGTCACGCGGGACCGTGCCTTGGCTGTTCGCCACCAGCAGGGCGATCAGGCCGCTCTCTTCGGCGGTTCTCTCGGCGAGCTTGAGCTGCGCCTGCAGCAGCGTCAGCACCTGCGACGGATCGCGCCGGCGCGCATCGATCACGAGGATCTCGAGCGCATTCGCAAGGCGTCGGTGCCGTTGAAACACGTTCGGCGACGATCGGGTGTCGAGCTCCCGTGGCTTGACCCTGCCGTACGGCAGGCCTGTCGCGCGGGTGATGTCCGGAACCAGCGGCCGCACCGCGTCGAGCCAGTGCTGCATGCGGTCGTCGATGACGCCCTTCTCGATGAATTGCGTGTCGGAGAAGCGATCGACGCCGAACGGACTCATTTCCGACTTGTCGAGTTCGAAGAGGATGTGCGCGAGGCGGTCGTACTCGTCGTGTGCGGTCTGCGCGGCAGCGGGGCGGCACAGCAGCACGATGCAGGCGATCGCGACGCCCACGCACGCACGGATGCGTCCATACTCCCGGATTCGAAAGCACGATCTCCCTGCTTGGCGCGTCATCGAGTCTCCTCGCACCGCTCACCCTAGCCGCTTCACCCCGCGGCCCGGCTTCTGGTCCTTCGCGATCGGCGTGTTGCGCAGCGTGCCGCGCATCTGCTTCGAGTCGTGGCGCGCGGCCTTCATCTTGCGCTTGCGCGCTGCGTCCTTCAGGCGCTTCGCCTTCTCCTTCTCGGCGCGCGCCTTCGCCTCGAACTCGGCGATCACGCGCGCTTCCTCTTCCTTCGCGCGCTCGTGCTTCGAGCGGTCGCGGTCGCGCATGAAGGTCGCGACATCCTCCGGCGTCTCCATCGCCTCCCACTCGGGCCGCGCGAGGTCGACGACCGCCTCCCAGCGCGCGCGCTCCTCGGGCGACACGAAGGTGATGCTCGAGCCCTCGCCGCCGCCGTGACCGGCGCGGCCGACGCGGTGGATCCACTCCTCGGGCGACACAGGCACGTCGTAGTTGACGACGAGCTTGATCCCCGGCACATGCAGTCCGCGCGCCGCGACGTCGGTCGCGACGAGCACGCGGCAGCGCCCGTGCGCGAAGCTTTCGAGCGCCTTCTCGCGCTGGAGCTGCGAGCGGTCGCCGTGCACCACCGCGGACGACACCTCGTGCTTGCGCAGCGCGCCCGCGACCCATCCCGTGCGGCGCCTGCTCGCGCAGTAGACGACGATGCCGCGCCGCAGCGACTCCTGGTTGAGAAGCGAGAGGAGCGCGGGCGTCTTCAGCGTCTCGTCGACGAGCATGCGCCGGTGCGCGAGATGCACGGCGGCGCGGTTCCGCTCGCCCGTCTCGATCTTGCGCGGCTTCGCAAGCAGCGTGTGGACGAGATCCTCGACCGGCTTCGGCAGCGTCGCCGACAACAGCCACTTGATGCGCCCCTCGGGCGCGCGCGACAGCACCCACTCGACCTGCGGCAGGAAGCCCATGTCGAGCATGCGGTCGGCCTCGTCGCAGACGACGCGCTCGAGGTGCGCGAGCGTCATCGCGTCGAGCTCGATCAGCTCGCGAGCGCGGCCAGGCGTCGCCACCACGATGTCGACGCCCTTCGCAAGCGCTTCCTTCTGGGGCAACAGCGAGACCTTGCCGTACGCCGCCAGGACGCGCAGCACCGACCCGCGCGTCAGCAACCGCAGCTCCTCCGCGACCTGCTGCGCGAGCTCGCGCGTCGGCACGAGGACGAGCCCGCGCAGGCGCGTGCGCGGGTCGCGGCGCCGGCCGCCCGTCTCGACCGGCTTGTGGCGCAGGAGGTGGTCCGCCAGCGGAATGCCGTAGGCGAGCGTCTTGCCCGTCCCCGTGGGCGCGAGGCCGACGAGGTCGCCCTCGCCCTTCGCGGCCTCCGGGATGAACGCCGCCTGGATCGGCGTCGGGCTGGTGAAACCCATCTCCGCGATTCCGCGGAGGACGAGCCGGTGCAGGGTGTCTGGAAAGGCGGTCACGCCCGAAGTATTGCAGAATGCGCGCCATGAAGAAGCACCTCCTGCGCGCGGTCGTCGCCTCGATCGCGGGCGCCGTCGCGACGGTGGCGATGACCTACCTCCCGATCCATCAGGTCAATCGCGGCCAGGGCGCGCGCCAGGCGACCATCTTCCGTGGCGAACACGTCTGGGCCAACGCGCGCGACGAGGTCTTCGGCGTGCGGTGGTCGAACCTCCGGCTTCTCGACGAGCGGCTGCTGAGCCCTGTGCGCGATGGCGAGCTTCCCGCATGGGCCGAGCCGCCGCACGGGCCGTATCCGGACGGCGTCATGTATCGCGTCGGCACGCTTGCCGCCGGCTGGCCCTTCCCGTCGTTGCAGGCACGCTGGATCGTGACCGACCGCGAGCGGAAGTTCCCCGTCCCCGCCGATCTCGACGACCAGGACACGAGCATCTACTACGCGGCGGACGACTTCGTGAACGGGAACCGCGGCGGCGGACCCACCGAGGTCGGCATCCTCTGGAAGGGCGCGCTCGCGGACTTCGCGATCTACGCGGCGGCGGCGTGGCTGCTGCTCGGGGTGCGGGCGCGGCTCGTCATTCGACGGGAAGGAGCGGCAGCAGCACGATGACGAGGAGGTAGAGCCCGAGCGCGATGCCCGCGACCGCCGCCACGATCTGCACGCTCATGCGGAGCGCCTCGCGGGGAAGCAGCACGAGTTCGCGGGTGCGCGTCGCCTTGTAGGCGAGCGCGATGCCGACGGCGGTCGGAATGATGAGCGCCCACCACCACTTGTCGACGTGGGGCGCGGGCTCTAGGAACGGCGTCCATGCGAGGACGGCCGGCGCGACCGCATCGACGGCGGCGAGCAGGGTCATGCCGCACCCGCCTTCCGCTCGCCGGCGCGGCGGCCGGAGACCGGCTCGTCGCTCGACGGCTCGCGCACCGCGGCGTCAAGCATCACGCAGACGTTCAGGAGCCCGGCGAGGAAGACGAGAAGCGTGCCGAAGTCGTTCGCGTGGGCGATGCCCTTGAAGGCGGACACGGTCACCTTTGGCCCGTCCGGCCTGCTCGGCGGCATCTCGATCATCGGCGCCGCGGAGCCCGACTTCAGCAGGGCGTCGTTGGCGTACGAGACGCCGAAGGCGATCGGGCCGCTCCCCGCCTGCCCGATGAACCAGAGGCGGTCCTCGGTGCGGTCGATGCAGTCGATGCCGCCGACGGCGACGCCGGTCACGAAGAGAAGCAGCACCCCGGCCATCGCGTAGAGGCCGCGGCGGACGTTGCCGGCCATGATGTGGCCGAGTCCCGGAAAGACCCACCCGACAAGGAAGTTCGTCAGGCGAAATGGCTGTGAAGAGGGTGCGTCTGGCACGGGAGGTCCGCGTGGGTTCTCCGCAGTACCGCCGCGGAGACACGGATACTAGCGATTTGCGGTTCGAATCGCCCGACAGGCACGCCCAAGAATCACGGGCGCCGTCGGCGGCCGTCGCGGGCCGCTCGGAATCGCCCGTGCAGGCCGCGCCGATTGCGGGGGTCCGCTGAAGTCCTCGGAATTCGCCGTCGATACCAGCGATGAGCCCGCGGTCGGCCGAAGCCGACATCGGAACTCGGCCTCTAGAGCAAGGGCGAAGACCATGTCTGCCATCGAGCAACCGAACGACTCGGACGACACCCGCAACGAAGCCACCTCCACCTCCGCCGCCGACAGGCGCCTGGGCGAACGGCGGACCGGCGACATCGTCGACCGCCGTGTCGGACTCGACCGCCGCGTCGTGACCGAGGCCGAGCAGACCAATCTCGAGCGCCGTCGCGGCCCCGGCCGCCGCCTCAGCGAGTTCGTGCGCGACGCCGAGGAAGGCGAGATGAACAAGGAGCAGTTCATGTTCCTGATGGCCATCGACACCTTCAAGCGCGTCAACGGCAAGCAGTTCCCCAGCTGGTCGGACGTCCTCGAGGTCGTCCGCAAGCTTGGCTACCGGAAGACCATGCCGAGCGAGATCAACCTCGGCGGCCGGGTCGAGGACTGGCACGAGCGCGCCGATGCGCCGTCGAACACGACGCACTCGGAGGTCACCGACACCCGCGACACCCGCCGTGCGGCGTGACGGGCCCTCGCAACCGAGACGCAACCGCAGCCGGTTCCCGCGAGGGACCGGCTGCGTCGCTTGAAGGCGGTCGCTTGCCGCCTTCCCCCTCCGATGGCCGCGGCTCAGGGCGTTCCAAGCACGTCGTCCATCGTGTACCACCCCGGCCCTCGGCCCGCGAGCCAGAGGGCGGCCTTCAGGGCGCCGGCCGCGAAGAGGTCGCGCGAGACAGCCTGATGCATGAGGTGGATGCGCTCCGAGGGACCCGCGAGGCGGATCTCATGCTCGCCGACGGTGTCCCCGGCCCGAATCGCATGGATTCTGGCCGTCGGAACCGGCATTCCGCCCTCCTCGAGCGATCGCGCCAGCGCGATCGCCGTGCCCGACGGAGCGTCCTTCTTGCGATCGTGATGGCTCTCGACGATGTCGACCGACCAGCCGGCCGGACCGAGCAGTTCGGCGGCGAGACGTGCCAGACGTCTCGTCACCGCGACGCCGAGCGATGTGTTCGGCGCCACGATCACGGCCCGCGAGGCGGAAAGTGCGCGCAGTTTTTCATGGGTGCCGGAGCCAAGCCCGGTGGTGCCCACGAGCAAGGCGGCGCCGGCCGACCGCGCAAGCTCGATCGCACGCGTCGTTCCATCCTCGCTCGAGAAGTCGATCACCACCGAGCCCGCGGGCACGTCGAGCGAAAAGCCCTTGTCTTTGCCTGAAAATCGCGCGACGACTTCGATGCGCGGATCGGTCTCCGCCAGCGCCGCGATGCGGGTTCCCATGCGCCCGGAGGCGCCCATCAAGACAAGCTTCACGGCCATCGTCGATCCATCCTCTGCGTTCGCGCGGCATCGGGCTCCACCGTCGATCTGCTCGACATGTTGCAGATTTCTGTCAAGTGACTTTCGCTTTGGAACCGATGTGTGTATAACTCCACGTGGCGGCAGCTCTGTTACGCCAGCGACCGCCTCACTCCGACACCAAGAGCGTAACCAAGCAAGGGAGCCAACAATGGCTGCAAAGAAGAAGGCCGCTAAGAAGGCCGCGAAGAAGACCGCGAAGAAGGCTAAGAAGACCGCCAAGAAGGCCGGCAAGAAGAAGTAAGCCCTTCGCCTAGAACGATGCTTGGAGGCCGCCGACTGGCGGCCTCCGGCATTTTTAGGCCGTTTTGCGCGGGTTTGCGCGCGCGCGCCCGCGGCGCGAAGGCGCTTGAGCCGAGCAGCATGCGCGCTATCATCGGCGAGCGCGCGGAGTCGCGCGCGTCACCCGCAACGCCCTCGCGCACGCCGCGAGTCACTTGAATCCTGGAGCGAATCGTCATGGCGCATGTCATCACCGAACCCTGCATCGGCACCAAGGACACGAAGTGCGTTGAGGCCTGCCCGGTCAACTGCATCCACCCGATGCCCGGCGAGGCGGGGTTCGACAAGGCCACCCAGCTCTACATCGACCCCGAGGCGTGCATCGACTGCGGCCTCTGCGTCGACGAGTGCCCGGTCCAGGCGATCTTCCCGCAGGACGATGTGCCCGCCGAGTGGCGGAAGTACATCCAGATCAATGCCGACCATTTCAAGCGTTCTTGAGCGCTCGCCGCTGCGGCGGCTCGCTCCGGTGCTGCGGCCGCTCGGAAGCGGCCTCTGATGGGTGTCTTGAGCGCTCGCCGCTGCGGC
>JBIKWD010000247.1:0-4152 GCA_044356505.1 Phycisphaerales bacterium | reverse complement strand
GTGCTGCCTATCCAGCAGGACGAGACGTCGCTCGTGATCTGGGCGCTGCGCCGCCACTTCCAGGTGTTCCGCGACGTCGAGTTCATCAAGACGACCTACAACACGCTCGTCGTCGAGCCGGCGAACTGGATCCTGCGGTACCGCGACCACAACGGCCTGCCGCTGCCGTCGTGGGACCTCTGGGAGGAGCGCCGCGGCGTCCACCTCTTCACGGTCGCGTCGACGATCGGCGCGCTGAAGGCGGCCGCGAGCTTCGCGCAGGACATGGGCGCCTACGACCGCGCCGCCGAGTACAACGAGGCCGCCGAGCGCATGCGCGGCGCGATGGTGCGCCACATGTGGGAGCCGGACCGCGGGCGCTTCGCGCGCATGGCGACGCCGCTCGCCGACGGCTCGTACCGGCTCGACATGACGATCGACGCATCTGCGTTCGCACTGTTCGCGTTCGGCGCGATGAGCGCGAGCGACCCGAAGGTCGTCGCGCACATGGAGACCGTGCGGCAGCGCCTGTGGGTGAAGACCCATATCGGCGGGCTCGCGCGGTACGAGAGCGACTACTACCACCGCGTGGAGCACTCGAACGTGGCCGACGTGCCCGGAAACCCGTGGGTGATCTGCACGCTGTGGATCGCGCAGTGGCTGATCGAGCGCGCCGACACGCTCGAGGAGCTCGAGCAGGCGCTCCCGTACCTGCACTGGACCGCGGACCGCGCGCTGCCGTCGGGCGTGCTCGCGGAGCAGTTCGATCCCTACACGGGCGCTCCGATATCGGTCAGTCCGCTGACCTGGTCGCACGCGACGGTCATGATCGTCACGATCAAGTACCTGTTGAAGCACTCGCAACTGACGGGGAAGCCGTCGGGAAGCCTCGCGGAACGCGCCTACGGCAAGACGCGGTGAAGCGGCGCTGATATTCTGCGCGCCCGGCAAATCCGCAGGCGAAGTGCCTGCGAAGGCCGCCAGAACGCCATGCTTCCTCTCGACCGACAGTTTGCAGAATCGATCGACGGTGTTGCGCGCGCGATCGCGGAGTGGACCGTCACCGCCCTCTACGAGCGCCGGCCCGATCTCAACGCCCGCTACGGCGCCGAAGGACGCGCGCTCTGGAAGGGCGAGATGCTCAACCGCCTCGCGCATCTTTCCGAGGCGATCGCCGCCGACCGCGCGGCGCTCTTCGTGATCTCGGTCGACTGGGCGCGCGCGGCGTTCCTCGCGCGCGGCATGGACGAGGCCGATCTCCTCGACAGCCTCGAGGTGCTCGAGACCACGCTGCGCGAGGAGCTTCCCACGCAGATCGCGGCGCGGGCGACGCGCTTCGTGCGCGAGGGCATCGACTCGATCCGCCGCGGAGGCGCGAGCGACGGCGGCGTGCTCGCGAGCGCCGTCGAGGCGCAGGGCGCCGACACGGTGCGTGCGCGGGAGTACCTGCGCCAGCTGCTCGAGCGTCATCAGTCGCGCGCGGTCGAAGTGCTTCTCGACGCCGTGCGGTCGGGCCGCAGCGTCGCGGAGGTCTACGAGACGGTGATCACGCCGGCGCTCGGCGAGGTCGGGCGCATGTGGCATCTCGGAGAGGCGACCGTCGCCGACGAGCACTACGTGACGATGGCGACGCAGAACGCGCTCTCCGTGCTGCGGTCGAAGCTTCCGCAGGTCCGGCCGAACGGCAGGCGCGCGCTGGCCGCGAGCGTCGGCGGCGATCTCCACGACCTCGGCATCCGCATGGTCGCGGATCTGCTCGAGAGCGAGGGCTGGCAGGTCGACTGCCTCGGAGCCAACATGCCGACGGGCGACCTCGTCGAGCACGCGGTCGACGAGATGGGGCGGCAGCAGTTCCAGCTCATCGCCTTGTCGGCGAGCACGGGGCTTGCCGTGCGCGGCGTCGCGGGCGCGATCGAGGCGCTGCGCGCCGCGAGCCCCGAGGCGCGCGCGCCGGTCATGGTCGGCGGCGGCGTGTTCGCGATGGTGAGCGACCTCTGGAAGGTCGTCGGCGCCGACGGATGCGCGCGAAGCGCATCCGACGCGGTCCGCGTGGCGCGCGAACTCGCGAAGTAGCGCGCCGCGATTGGTTCAGCGCGGAAAATCTGCTTGAAAGTTCTGCGATGTTCCGGGGGGCTCCCTTTCGGGGCTGTACGATCCGCGCGGGCGTCGAGCCTGCCGACGGCGATTCATGCGAGTCGTTGCGGGAGAAGATCCGTTGCAGGAGAAGATCCGTTGCAGGAGAAGATCCGTTGCAGGAGAAGACCAACGTGCTTCGATTGGGACTCCGTAGGTGCATGGCGGGACTGGCCGCGTTGGCGGTGGTGGTTGTGGTGCAGGGTGCGTGGGGTGTCGAGTCGCAAGCCGAACCCAACGGCCGTGCGGCGCGACCCTACAGCGGGCAAGAGAGCTGGATCGAACCCATTGAGGTCTACACGCTGCCGTGGGACCCGGAGTGGTACGCGACTGCGCTTCACGCGGCCAGCAGCGGAAGCCTCGACTGGTTCGGCCGAAGCGCGGACGAGATCGCCGAGGCGCGCCGAAGACTGCCGAGCGATGCAGGGTCGTCCAGCAAGGAGAGGAAGGCGCTCGCTGCAAGGCAGCAGAAGCTCTTCGACAGACTCCGCGCGTCGGCAGGTCGCGAGATGCCCCTGACGGTGGTGCGCGCGTGGAGCGGAGCTGGTCGGACCGAACTGCTGCTGACCTTCGGACGCGGCCAACGTGCAGTGGCTGATCGGATTGATTCGACAAAGCCTGTGCTCGCGGCACTGGGTCTTGCTCGTCCTGGCGACGATCAGCAGGCGATTCGGACGACCGTGGCTGCCGTACTTCCAAGTTCGGTCGTGCCCTCCGATCTCGTCCGACTTGCCGATGCTCCCGTGGATTTGAGTTCTCGCGCGTTCGGCGAGGTGGACTCGTCGGCGCTTTCCGTGCCGTTTGTCATTGCTTGCAGCAAAGACCCGACTCCGGGCAGCGGGAAGCTTGAGCTCTCCATCGATCAGCCGCCACGCGAAATGGGGATTCTCACCGGATACCCTTGGTACGCCGAGTTCAGGCTCTATGAACTCGCGAAAGATGGAACCCGTGCGAGAGAGGTGAAGTTTGAAGGCTCAAACGCGGCAGTTGCCGCGGCGCCGATTCATATGACTCCTCGTGATCACGGTCCGATGGACGGAGCAGTGCCCGACCGTCTGCGCCTTCGCGCCATCGGCCGCGTCGAGGTGAAGTCTCCGCAGCCATGGGGGTACGAGGCGGAGATCGTGAAGTGGTACGGAGTCGCTCCGAAGGATCGACTGGTGCCGCATTCGCAGTCGAGCCGATCGCCCTCGGGCAACAGTCGTCGAGATCGCACGGCAGGTCCAGATGGATCGAGCGCGCCTTCGCAGCCGGCGCCGCCGCTCGAGGAGAGTCTGCCGGCCGAACTGCCCGAAGAACCAACCACTCCCGACGTGCCTGCAGCACGTCCGTAGCCAAGCCATGAGTACGCAGGGGAAACTCACCATGCTCACACAACTGATCGTCTCGAAGGCTTGCGATGCGCGGCATGGCGGGCGTCTGCCGGTTCTCGCGCTCAGTGCCGCCCTGCTCTCGATCGCTTCACTCGCTGGCTGCAAGTCGGAGCCCGGCTCGCTCGGGCCAGAGAAGGCGCGCGTCCTCGACGACATCACGCCGGAAGGCGAAGAGCGGACCTACCTCGCCTCGGATGGCCGAGCGGCGCGCGTGGGCGGCCCGACCACTGCGGCCTCATCCACGTCGCGTGGTTCCCCTGCGTCGCGCAGTTCAGGCAGCGCGCAGAGTTCCGGCGGCGGACGAGGTTCGGGCGGTGCAGCGAGTTCGAGCAACGCGCAGGGTTCCGGAAGCCAGGGCTCCGGAAGTCAGGGCTCCGGAAGTCAGGGCTCCGGAAGTCAGGGCTCGGGAAGTCAGGGCTCCGGAAGTCAGGGGTCTGGAAGTCAGGGGTCTGGAAGTCAGGGGTCCGGTGCGCAAGGCATGTCCGAAGGTCAGGCCGGGGGCGCGCCATCGGACGGATCGCAGGGTGGTTCACAGGACGGATCGCAAGGTGGTTCGCAAGGTGGTTCGCAAGGTGGATCGCAAGGTGGATCGCAAGGTGGATCGCAAGGCGCGTCGGGACAGTCCGCCGCTGCCGGGGCCAACGCGAGTGCGGGCGCGTGCGCTGGC
>JBIKWD010000246.1:0-4178 GCA_044356505.1 Phycisphaerales bacterium | reverse complement strand
GGCGAACGCGATCTCCGGCTCGATCATCCAGAACTCGGCGAGGTGCCGCGAGGTGTTCGAGTTCTCCGCGCGGAAGGTCGGCCCGAAGGTGTAGACCTTCGACAGCGCCATGCACCAGGTCTCGACATTCAGCTGGCCCGACACCGTCAGGTTCGTCTCGTGCCCGAAGAAGTCCTGCGTGTAGTCGACCTTGCCCTCGGGCGTGCGCGGCGGGTTGAGCGCATCGAGCGTAGACACGCGGAACATCTGCCCCGCGCCCTCGCAGTCGCTGCCCGTGATGATCGGCGTGTGCACCCAGAGGAAGCCCTGCTCGTGGAAGAAGCGGTGGACCGCCATCGCGAGGCAATGCCGCACGCGCGCGACGGCGCCGAAGGTGTTCGTGCGCGCCCTGAGGTGCGCGACCTCGCGCAGGTACTCGAACGAGTGCTGCTTCGGCGAGATCGGATAGGTGTCGGGGTCGTCGACGAGTCCGTACACCTTGCACTCGGTCGCCTGCAGCTCGACCGACTGGCCCTTGCCCTGGCTCGCGACGACGGTGCCGGTGATCTCGACCGAGCAGCCCGCGGTGAGCTTCAGCACCTCGGTCTCGTAGTTCGCGAGCGTGTTCGGCACGACCGCCTGCACGGTGTCGAAGCACGAGCCGTCGCTGATCGCGACGAAGGAGATGCCCGCCTTCGAGTCGCGGCGGGTGCGGACCCAGCCTTGGACGGTGACCGTCGAACCGAGGTGCGAAGCGTGGTTGGCGAAGAGGTCTGCGATGCGAACAGCCATGGGAAGGGGAAGATAGGGCGGAACGGGGCGCGTGGCCGCAAGTGCCAAGTTGGCAGACGGGGTCGCCTCGAGACCGAGGTTGGCGCAGCGCGGCAGGGGCGGGAAGGGGGTCGGCGCCGTGGTCGGACGCCATAACCCGATACAGAACAGGAACTTGCGGAAGAACACGCCCGATGGGCCGCGTAAGGCACGCCCCAGCGCCCAACTCGCACCTTGGCACACCCGTTGCATCGGCGGTCACTCCTCATGCGGCTGCGCCTCCACAGCTTCGACTCCGACTCTGGCACGGGTTCCGCCCGCGGAGAGGAGTCGTCGTCCGCGCACCCACGCCGCCTCAATCTCTTGCTCACCTACGGCGGCTGGCGCGAGCACGCCTTCGCAGACCAGCTCCCCGTCCTCCTCGACCGTTTCGGAATCCAGTGCCTTCGCGCCCAGTCGGGCGACGAGGTGTCGGACGTCGTCCGCCGCGCAGAGGTGCACATCGCCGTCATCGACCTCTCGATTCCGATGCACCCGCGCCGACCCGAGGCGCAGCCCGCGCGCACCGTCCAGGCCGGCCCGCGCGTCCTCCAACTCCTGCGTCGTCTCGACCACCCGCCGCCGACGATCATCGTCCGCCCGCGCCAGGTCGACCCCGCCGAGAGCAACCGCATCCTCGCCGAAGCCCTGCGCGACGGCGCGTTCACGGTCCTCGACGACCCAGTCCCCGTTGAAACCATGCTGCAGGCCCTCGAGCGGTGCGTGCGCCGCTACTACCGAGACCACTGGCCCGCAGCGTGAAACCGTCCCCACGGACGGATGCCGTCGGAGGCCTCCGTCCTTTGCAAGTGTCAGCAAGCGAGAACAGTGAAGGAGAACACCATGAAGTTTCGTCCCCTCGGCGACAAGATCCTCGTGAAGCGCGATGAAGCCGCAACCAAGACCGAAAGCGGCATCTTCCTCCCCGAGTCGAGCAAGGAGAAGCCCAAGCAGGGCAAGATCGTCGCCCTCGGCGACGGTCACCGCAGCAAGGACAACGGCAAGCTCACCCCCTTCAGCGTCAAGAAGGGCGACAGCGTGATCTTCTCGAGCTACGCCGGCACCGAGATCAAGATCGACGGCGAGTCGATGCTGATCATGACCGAGGAGGACATCCTCGGCGTGATCGAGTGACCGCACCGCTCGAGAGCCCCGCATGAGCATGAATCCCGACACCCTTCGCCTCGCGTTCCGCGAGCTGAACGGCCAGCGCGACCTTCGGATCGAGTTCGACCATGCGTCGAGCTGCATCGTGAAGCGCGCCATGCTGATCCCCGCGGAAGCGGACGGCCTGGTGAAGGTCACCGACGGCTCGCACGTCTACATCGTGGACGCGGAGCGGGTGGCGTGGATTGAGATCGGATAGCGGCCGTGCTTTGAGCGGTCGCCGCGAGTTTTGAGCGCCCGCTGCTTGCGGCAGCGGGCTCTGGCGGATTCGAAGATCGAAGCAACCCCAACGCGCATACGCGCATCCTCAGAAAGAAGCACACACATGGCAGCCAAGCAGATTGCATACGACACCGACGCGCGCGAGCGGATCCTCCGCGGCGTGCAGAAGCTCGCCAAGGCCGTCAAGGTCACGCTCGGCCCCTCGGGCCGCGTCGTCGTCCTCGAGAAGTCCTTCGGCGCCCCCACGGTCACCAAGGACGGCGTCACCGTCGCCAAGGAGATCGAGCTCGAGGATCCCTACGAGAACATGGGCGCGCAGATGGTGAAGGAAGTCGCGTCGAAGGCGTCGAAGGACGCTGGCGACGGCACGACGACCGCGACCGTCTACGCCGAGGCGATCTTCCAGGAAGGCCTCCGCAACATCACCGCGGGCGCGAACGCGAACTCCGTCAAGCGCGGCATCGACAAGGCCGTCGCGGCAATCGTCGACGAGCTTCGCCGCATGTCGAAGAAGGTCTCCGGCTCGAAGGAGATCGCGCAGGTCGGCGCGTGCTCCGCGAACCAGGACACCTCGATCGGCCAGATCATCGCCGAGGCGATGGACAAGGTCGGCAAGGACGGCGTCATCACCGTCGAGGAAGGCAAGTCGCTCGAGACCCACGTCGAGCTCCTCGAGGGCATGCAGTTCGACAAGGGCTACCTCAGCCCGCACTTCGTGACCAGCCAGGCCACCATGGAGTGCGTGCTCGAGGACTGCTTCGTCCTCATCCATGAGAAGAAGATCTCGAGCGCGAAGGAGTTCCTCCCGATCCTCGGCAAGATCGCAGAGAGCGGCAAGGCGCTCCTCATCGTCGCCGAGGACATCGAGGGCGAGGCCCTCGCGACCCTCGTGGTGAACAAGCTCCGTGGCGTGCTCAAGGTCTGCGCCGTCAAGGCGCCGGGCTTCGGCGACCGCCGCAAGGAGATGCTTCAGGACATCGCCGTCCTCACGGGCGGTCAGGCGATCATGGAGGAGCTCGGCATCCAGCTCGAGAACATCGCGCTCACCGACCTCGGCCGCGCGAAGAAGATCACCGTCGACAAGGACAACTGCACCATCGTCGAGGGCGCGGGCAAGACCAAGGACATCCAGGGCCGCATCGAGCTCCTCAAGGGCCAGATCGAGGTCACGACCAGCGACTACGACCGCGAGAAGCTCCAGGAGCGCCTCGCGAAGCTGTCGGGCGGCGTCGCGCAGATCAATGTCGGCGCCGCGACCGAGGTCGAGATGAAGGAGAAGAAGGCCCGCGTCGAGGATGCGCTGCACGCCTGCCGCGCGGCCGTCGAGGAAGGCATCCTTCCGGGCGGCGGAACCTCCGTCATCCGCGCTCGCCGCGTGCTCGAGAAGCTCAAGAAGTCTCTCTCCGACGACGAGTCGGTGGGCGTTGACATCGTCTGGCGCGCGCTCTCGGCGCCGACCAAGCAGATCGCCGCGAACGGCGGTCTCGACGGCTCGGTCGTCGCGCAGAAGATCGAGGACTCGAACGACGTGAACTTCGGCTTCAACGCCGCCACGCAGAAGTACGAGGACCTCGTTGCCTCGGGCATCATCGTCCCGACCAAGGTCGAGCGCGTCGCCCTCCAGAACGCGGCGTCGATCGCGGGCCTGCTGCTCACGACCGACTGCGCGATCACGGAAATCAAGGAGAAGAAGGCGAAGGCCGCGGCCGGCCACGGCCACGGCGACGACTACTGAGTTGTACGGATCCGCCGAAGGACTCGGCGGATTCTGGAAGGCGAGATCCGCGGCCTGAAACCGAACGCCGCGAGACCTCAACAACCCATCCGTTCTGTCTGACACGCGCGGCCTGAGCCCCCGCGCCGGATGCTCGGACAAACAACCCGCCCCGGGCCGCGTCTGCGGTCCGGGGCTTTCGTTTTGGTGCTTCAGCAAACCAAGAAACGGTGCCTGGCACGTGCCGGGAGGTGACGTGCACCAGACGGCATGTGGCAGGCACCAC
>JBIKWD010000075.1:0-14627 GCA_044356505.1 Phycisphaerales bacterium | reverse complement strand
AGGAGCTGCGTCGCCTCGGCGACCGAGATGGCCGCGAGCTCGCGCAGATCGGTGTGCGATCCGTAGTAGTCGACCTTGATGTACTCGAGGAGGGCCGTGCTCGCGCGGCCGGTGCGGATGCCGCGCAGTTCGCGCTGGAGATAGTCGGAGGAACGCTGCATGCGCTCCTCGGTCTCGAGGAGGATCGTGTCGAGGTCCATGGGGCGGTCGAGTGTAGCAGAGGCGCGCGCGCTCCATGTCGCGACCGCGATGTCGGGCGCGGGGCGCTTGACCGATCCCCCTGCAGTCGATGCAATGCGGCCCATGTCCTCGATGAAGGTTCCCCAGCGGCTTGTCCTCAAGATCAGTGGAGAGAGCCTCGCGCCAGTCGGGCAGCTGGGAATCGACACCCAGGAGCTGCGCGTGATCGCGGGAGAGATCTCGCAGGCCTGCGAACTGGGCGGCCAGATCGCCGTGGTGGTCGGCGGCGGCAACATCATCCGGGGCGCCCGCATGGCGAAGGACGGCGTGGTCCACCAGTCGACCGCCGACTACATGGGCATGCTCGGGACCGTCATCAACGGCCTCGCGCTGAAGGAGGCGCTCGAGGGAATCGGCCGCCCGGCGCGGGTGATGAGCGCGATCAACGTCCCCGCCGTCGCGGAGCCGTTCATCCGCGGCCGCGCGCTGCGGCATCTCGAGAAGGGCCGGGTGATCATCCTAGTGGCCGGCACGGGAAACCCGTTCTTCACGACCGACACCTGCGCGAGCCTGCGCGCGATCGAGCTGAACGCGAGCCTGCTCCTCAAGGCGACGAAGGTCGACGGGATCTACACCGCCGATCCGAAGAAGGACCCGACCGCGAAGCGCTACGAGCGGCTCACCTTCGGCGAGGCGATCGAGAAGCAGCTCGGGGTCATGGACCTGACCGCGCTGACCATGTGCATGGAGCACGATCTGCCCGTCTGCGTGTTCGACTACAAGACGCCGGGGAACATCCGTCGGGTGGTCGCCGGCGAGAAGATCGGGACGACGGTCACGCGGGGCTGAGCGCGCGGGCGGGGCCGAGCGCTCCCGCCGTCGGCTCCGTTTGTGCGGGATCCTGCCGCGAATGCCCGTCCGCATCTCGTCAATCCGTACAATCGTCCCGCCAAGGGTGCGTATCAAGGGTGCGTGTTCGGACATGTGGACTCCTGGCGCTCCATGACCCTCAAGCCACAGCTCTCGCAGGACGCGGCCGACGTGCGTTCGCCGGATGAATCCATCCGCGACGAGCGCAGCCGCATCGTCCGCGAGCGGTGGATGCATCTGCTTCTGCTCGGATTCGCGATCTCCGTCATCGCGCATGTGCTCATCATGCTCAGGCTGTGGTGGGTGAAGATCCCGGACCGCGTCGACGCCGGGCCTCCCGCGATCGTGCTGAACCTGCAGCAGCTGCCGCAGGAGGTCGAGCTGACCGAGGATGTCGAGCTTCCCGATCCATCGCCGATCGTCGCCGGGCCGGTGACGATCGAGCTCGACGAGTCCGCGGATCTCTCGCAGGAAGCCGCGTCGGACAACCCGTCGGCCGACAGCTACGGCGCCATCGAGGCGCCCGGCGTCGGCGCGATCGTCGGTCCCGGCGGCTCGGGAAGCGGCATCGGGATCGGCGGCGGCAAGGGCGGTGGCGGCACGAGCTTCTTCGGGATCGGCGGGCGGGGCAGCCGCTTCGCCTACATCGTCGACATCTCCGGCTCGATGGAGCAGGACAACCGGCTGCGCACCGCGCTCTCGGAACTGAAGCGCTCGATCTCCGCGCTGCCCGACTTCGCGCAGTTCTACGTCGTGCTCTACGCGGACGGCGCGGTGTACCCCGACTTCCAGGATGGCTGGCAGCGGGCGAGCCGCGGAAACCTCGCGCGGATGAAGCGGTGGATCGACGAACAGGGGCCGCGCGGCGGCACCTTGCCGCTGCAGGCCTTCGAGATGGTCTTCAAGCTGCCGCAGGCGCCCGACGTGATCTTTTTCCTGACCGATGGCGAGATTCCCGGCAACACCCCCCTCGAGATCCGCGAGTTCGTGGCGCGCTCGAAGCGCGAGACGATCATCAACACCGTCGGCTTCTCGAGCGAGGCGGGAAAGGACATCCTCGTCGCGATCGCCAAGGAGCATCGCGGCGTCTTCAGGTTCGTCCCCGGCAACTTCGGCGGCGGAGGCGCGCCGTGACGTCGACGAGGCGCACGGCGCTCGCGGCCGCGGCCGCTTGCCTTGCGTGCGGCGGCGCGTCGTTCGCGCAGGTCGCCGTCCAGTTGCGCGGCGGGGCGGCGGACCGCGTCGTCGCCGTTGCGACTCCCCTCGAGCAGGGTCTCGAGGTGCGGACGGACGACGGACGCGGCGGCGAGGTGCGCGACCTGATTCCGTGGGACGAGGTGCGCGGCGTCGCCGACGGCGACGGCAGGCATCCGGCCGACGCGTTCCTTCCCATGGCGGAAGATCTCTGGCGGGCCCGCATCCGGGTCGCGCGGCGCGATGCGGCGCTTGCGCGGCCGCTCCTCGAGAGGCACTGGGAACGCCTGCGCGGCGCCTCGGGTCCGACCGCCCAGATGGCGGCCGAGGGGCTTCTCCGCGCGACGGTCGAGGTCGGCGACCTGCGCGCGGCGGTCGGTCCGTGGATCGCCTGCCTTCGCCTCGGAAGCGCCGGCACACCGACGCGCTTCGGCGGTCTCGAGCCTTTGCTCGACGACGGCACCGGACTCCTTCCCGCGCTTCCTCCGTTCGTGCCCGCCGAGGTGAGACAGGCGCTCATCGAGGCGCACGCCGAAGCGGGCGCGCACGCGCGGCGGATCGCGCCTTCGCAGGACGCCGCCCCGCTGATCGCCGCGGGTGTGGCGCTGCGCATGGAGGGGCTGCTTGCCGTCGCCGGCGGCGCCCAGCCAGCCGCGTCCGATCAGTCCGCTACGCCGGACGCGCCGGCGCTTCGTGTGCTCGCGGCCATCGAGGCGATCGTCGTCGCGAAGGATGCGCGAACCCGCGGCGAGGCCGTCGCGGCGTTCGACCGCCTGATGCCCGAGCCGCCCGCGTTCCTCGCGACGTGGCGGCTCGCCGCGATCGGCGCCAACGGCGCCCGCCTCGCGCGGGCCGTGTCGGGCGACGCGCGCGCGGCCGCGCTGGCCGGCGCCGCGCTTGAGAACCTCGCGGTGCCCGCGTCGGGACTCGACCGCACCGGACTCGTCGACGCCTATGCGATCGAACTCGCCGGCGAACTGCTGCGCGAGGCGGGCGACCCGGCCTCCGCCTCCGCGCTCGACGCGCTCAAGGCCGAGCGGCTGCGCGAGTCGGCCGTCCGCGCCGGCCCGACCCCGCCCCGATCCGACACCTCACGAACGGACGCTCCATGAACATGCTCACCAACGCCCTTCTTCTTCAGGCCGAAGCCGATGCCGCCGGGGGCGGCTCGCTTCTCAAGTTCATCACCGGCGGCGGCGTCATCGGATACGTCATCGTGGTCCTCTCGGTGGTCGCGGTCGCGTTCGTCGTCATCCACTTCGCGCAGATCCGGCGCTCGGTGCTGCTGCCTGCCGGCCGCGTGAAGGCGGTGCAGGAGATGGTCGGGCGCGGCGACCTCGAGGGCGCGCTCGAGTTCGCCACGCTTCCCGCGAACGACTGCTACTACCTCCGCATCGTCGGGTCGGGACTGCGGCGCTTCCTGCGCTCGCCGTTCGGCGCCTTCGAGATCAAGAGCGCGATGGAGGAGGCCGGCGCGGAGGAGACCGCGAAGCTCTACCGCGCCATGGACGTGATCGCGACGATCGGCGCGGTCGCGCCGCTCCTCGGGCTCCTCGGCACGGTGCAGGGCATGATCGGCGCGTTCGACACCGTCGCCGCGGGCGCTGCCAACAACGCCACCTACTACGAGCAGCTCGCCGCGAGCATCGCCATCGCGCTCATCACCACGTTCCAGGGACTCGTCGTCGCGATCCCGTGCGTGTCGATCTACGGCTACCTGCGCAACCGCGTCGATGCGCTCGCCGGCGAGTGCGCCGCGAGCGCCGACGAGATCGTCACCCTCGTCGAACGCAGCGCCCGCAAGGGGCCGTCGGCCAGCTGAACCTTCCTCACGAGACCCGGTCGAGAACCGTGCAGTTCCGGAATCCACGTTCATCCCCGCGCACCGTCGCCATCGACATGACGCCGATGATCGACATCGTGTTTCAGCTCCTGATCTTCTTCCTCGTGACCGCGCAGATGGCGGAGCAGACGCGCGCGAAGCTCGATCTTCCCGTCGAGCGCGGCGAGGACGTCACCGAGCGCGAGCAGGCGGGGCTGACCGTCAACGTGCTCGCGGACGGGAGCGTGGTGGTCAACGACGCGGTGGTCTCGCTCGAGGCGCTCGACGCGCTCGTCGACGCCGCGATCGACGCGGCGGGCGGCGCAGACCGGCTGAAGCCGCTCGTGCGCGCCGACCGCGGCTGCGACGCGGCGCGGCTCAACGAGGTGCTCAACCGGCTGTCCGCGCGCGGGCTGTCCGCGGTCCGCCTCGCGACCGAAAGGGGGCGCTGAGATGCGCTTCAACCGTCGCGGCGGCGAGCGGCGCAAGCCCGAGCTCAACCTCGCGTCGATGATCGACGCGACGTTCCTGCTCCTTGCGTTCTTCATCTTCACGACGGGGCAGGGACAGAACGAGTCGAAGCTGTCGCCGAACCTGCGCGTCGAGAAAGGAACCGAGATGAAGGACGACCTCGAGCCGCAGGTGCTCGAGGTGCTCCGGCTCGACGGCACGCCCGCGTTCAGGCTTGGTTCGACGGACTTCACCGCGCGCGCCGACCTGCAGGCCGCGCTCGAGGCGTTGCCGAAGGAGAAGGGGCTCTTCGTGCGCGTGTACGGCGGAGTCGACGTCGGCTTTGCCGCAGCAGCGATCCAGTGCGCCCGCGACGCGGGCTTCGAGGCCGTGACCTATGTGCCCGCGAAATGAACCCGTCCGCATCCTCGCCCGCGTCGCCGCGCTCGCCGCGGCGCTGTCGGCGTGGATGGCCGCGCCTTCGGCCGCGCGGGCGGACGACCTGCTCGAGTATCTCGAGTCGCGCGGGCTCGATGCGCTGGCGGCGCAGCGGCTCGAGGATCTCTCGCGGACGGCGAACGCGGACGACCGCGCGCAGTACCTCGACCGGCTGGCCGACCTCTTCACCCGCATGCTCGACGCAGCGCCCGAGGGCGCCGGACAACAGGCGATCCTCGCGCGGGCCGACGCGCTCGCCGCCACGCTTGCGAGCGGCCGCGGCGACCAGCTGCGCGTCGCCGCCGCGCGGGCGCGGTACCGGTCGGCCGCCCGCGTCGCCGAGTCGGTGCGGGCGGGGATCCTCGCCGACGTCGAGAAGGCGGCCGCGAGCCTGTCGGCCGAGGCGTCGCTGCTGCTTGCGGTCGCCGAGCGCTCCGACAAGCGCGCAGCGGACCTCGACCGCCGTCTCGACCGGGTCGATGGCATCGGCCGCGACCTCCTGTCGCAGCAGGTCGACCGCGAGCGCTCGCTCGCCGGGCAGTCGCGCTACCTCGCGGCGTGGTGCCTGCTCTACCGGGGCACGCTCGTCCGCGACAAGGGCGATCTCGCGGCCGCCGAGAAGCTGTTCATCGCCATGCTGGGTGGTCGCGACGGCGCGCTCGCGCCCGGCGAGGTTTCGGAGGACCTGCGGAGCGACGAGGCGTTCGCAAGCGCGATCCTCGGACTCGCCCTCGTGAAGGCGCGCACAGCCGGGTACTCGGAGGCGACGCGCTGGCTTGCGCTCCTCGACTCGCGGGACACGAGCCCGTCGATCCGCGCATCGCTCGGGGGCTGGACGATGGTCGCCGCGCTCGACGCGGGAGCGTTCAAGTCGGCGCGCTCGGCGTTCGAGCGGCTTGCCGGCCGCGAGGACGTCGCGAACTGGGCGCGGGTCGCGGCGGCGCGGGCGATCGAGGACGGGCAGGGCGACGCCGACGCGCAGATCCTGGTGCGCGAGGCGCTGGCGCAGCTCGCGGCGTCGCGCGACCTCGGCGCGGTGCGCGCGCTCGTCGAGCGCTACGGCGACGGCATCCTCGGAACGGAGAGCTCGGGCTTCGTCGCGCTCTATGTCCGCGCGGTGCGGCTCTACGACGAGGCGCAGCAGGCGATCGAGGCCGCGCAGGGCGACCGCACGGCGCTCGCTTCGGAGGACGTGCGCGGGCGTTCGCGCCTTGCCGCCGATGCGCTCGGGGCCGCGCTTGCGGCCGAGGACAGCGGCGGCTTCCCCGACGCGGCGACGGCGTGCCGGCTCATGCGGGCCTGGAGCCTGCGCGGCGCGCGGTCGTTCGCCGAGGCGGCGCGCCTCTTCGACGAGGTGGCTGCCGCAAGCGGCGGGCCGCGGGCCGAGGAGGCTGCGCGGCTTGCGATCGTGTCGCTCGACGACGCGCGCGACGAGATGCGCGGCGACGTGCGCGCGGGGGGCGACGTCGCCGCCCTCGACCGCGAGCTCATCGCCCGCATCGACGCGTTCCTCGCGCGCTTTCCCGCAAGCCCGCATGCGCCCGAGCTGCTTGTCCGCAAGGTCGCCGCCAGCGATTCGCCCGACATCGCCGACATCGCGACGCTGCTCGACGTGAAGCCCGACGCGAAGGAGTGGCTCGCCTCGCGCAAGCAGGCCGCGTACGCGCTCTACCGCATGTTCCGCGGAGGAAGCGCGCCGCGCATCGAGACGGCTCGGCGGTACCTCGCCGTGCTCGCCGAGCTGCCGCGCGACCCCGTGACGCGGCTGCCGGTCTCGAGCCCCGCGATCGCGCGTCAGGCGCTCGAGGTCGCGCTCGCGAGCGAGGTGCGCGACACCGCGGTCGCGGCGGCGCTGCTCGAGGCGCTCGACATCGCGGCGACGCGCGGCGAGTTCGATGCCCGCGAGGCAGCCGAGGAACTCGGCTACCGGCGGCTGCAGCTTGCGATCCATCTCGACCGATGGGCCGACGTCGAGGCGGCGCTCGCGCCCTTCGAGCGGCCCGAGGCGACGGAGATCTGGGCCGAGGCCGCGCTGCGGCTTGCGGTCCGCGGCGCGGAGTCGCGGCGGCGTTCGGTGCCGACGGATGCGCCCGAGCGCGCGGGATTCGTCGCGACCGTGGTGCGTGCCGCAGACGCGATCTTCGAGCGCGAGGGCGGTGTCGCGAAGGCGCTCGCCGCCGCCGCCGCCGACGCCAAGACGCTGGTGCCCATCGCGAGGATCGCGCTCGACGCGCGCGTCGAGCTTCTCGGGAGTTCGAGCGACGCCGACGAAGCGCGCCGCGGCCTTGCGATCGCGGATGCGCTGCTCGCCACGGCACCGCGCGATGCGACGCTTCTCAAGGCGGCCGCGGTGTGCGCGGAGACGGTCGGCGACCTCGAGCGCGCGGCGGAGAGCCTGCGTGCGCTCGTCGGCGGGCTGCCGCCGCGCACCGACGCGTGGTTCGACGCGAAGGTGAACCAGATCCGCGTGCTCGGGAAGCTCGACCCGGTCCGCGCCCGCGCCGTGCTCTCGCAGTACCGCACGCTCTACCCCGAGCTCGGACCGCCAGCGGTGCGCGAGCGGATCCTCGAGATCGAGCGGTCGCTTCCGCCGGAAGCGGCGGCCCCCGCGGACGGAGGTCGAGCGTGACGCCCACCCCGGAACAGCGGTTCCTCGGCCTTTCGGGCGTGCCCGACGACCGGCGGCTTCTGGCGCTCCCGTCCGAGGGCGCGCTGCGGAGCGGCCAGGTCGAGGCCGCGCTCGAGCGGCGCCTCGACGAGATCGCGCGACATCCGTTGTCGGGAAGCGTCGAGGCGCAGCGCCTGACCGCGCATCTCGAGACCGCGGCCGACCGCCTGCAGGCGGCCATCGCGCTCGAGGGCCGCGGCCCGCTGCATCCGTCCGCCGCGCGGCGCGCAGCCGCGCGCGTCGGGTCGGTGACGAAGCGCGACGAGCACGCTCCCGTGGTCGTCGCGCCGAAGGCCGTGCGCCGGTCGGGCAGCGGGCTTTCCGCCGAGGATCTCACGGAGTTCGACCGGCTGGCGCTCGCGGTGCTCGTCGTCAGCGGCGGGTGGAACGCGAAGAGCGCGAAGCGGCTCGGGATCGTGGCCGAGTCGCACGGCGTCTCGGTCGCCGATCTCAACCGCGTCGTCATCGGACTGACGCGCTTTCTTTCGGAAGGCGAGGGGCTTCGCGGCGCGATGGGAGCGGTCGGGACGGAGGCGCAGGCGACGTTCCTCGCGCCGGGCCGCGGTGCGCGCGCGGACGCCATGGAAGGCGCCGTCGAGCGGGTCCTCGAGCGGATCGACGTGGTGCTGCGCGACGAGCTCCACAGCGGTTCGAAGGCGTCGCAGGCGCGCCTCGCCGCTGCGTTCGCGATCTTCGCGCTTTCCTGGGTCGGAGTGCTCGCGTGGGTCTTCTTCGGCTCGCGTCCCGAGCAGGGGCCCGCCGCAGACGGGCGGCCCGCGACGGCGCTCGCGACAGACCTTCGCGCCGGCGTCGATGAGGACGGCGCGGCAGGGACGGCTCCCCGCGGGGCGAACGGCGAGGAGATCGCCCCGGTCGCCGCGCGCGCCGCGGCGGTCAAGTACCCGCGCCCGCCGGGATTCGTTCCGACGCCGACTCCGCGGACCGTGGTCGAGGGTGCAAGCGGAGGCGCGAACTGGACGAGCGACGTCGAGCAGTTCGGTCGCGATGCGCGCGGCGCCGGCGGAAGGCCGACGAAGGAGTCGATCGAGGCGCTTCGCCGCGGCCTCGGGCTCGCGGCCGACGCGTGGCCGGCGTCCGGTTCGTATCGCGGCGAGGTCGTCCGCGCGCTGGGCGTCGCCGTCCGCGAGGTGCGCGACGGTGCGGCGCTCGCGGCCGTGATGCAGGCGGTTCCGGGCGGCGCGGGCGAGGTCCTCGGCGGGGCTTCCGGTCTCTGGCAGCGGATCTGGCGCAGTGCGTTCGGCGCTGGTTGCCTCGCGACCATCGCGATCGATCCATCGCAGCCGCCGGAGGTCGCGGCCGCCGCCCGCGAGGAGATGAGGTTGCGGGCGCTGCCGATTCCCCGCGGAGCTGTCCGCGACGTCTTCGGCGCGAGCGCGGTCGCGTCGCTTGCCGCCGGGTCGCTGACGCTCGCCGACGCGCTTGCTCTTGGAACGGCGGATCTCGAGCACGCGTCGCGCTGGGCCGAGGCTGTCGACGCCGCATCGAGCTCGAGCAGCCTCCGCAACCGCGCCGCGCTCGCGGCGATCGACTCCTGCCTGCGCGCGCCCGGGGCGCTCGACAAGCCGGGTCCGCTCGTCGACTTCCTCGCCTACGCGATCCACACCATCGACTTCACCGGCCGCGGCGATGATCCGGACGCGGTCCGCAACGCGCTTGCCTCGTGGATGCTCGACGAGAACATCCCTCCGGCGCGCATCTGGGCGCTCACAAGCCTGCTCGACGCGGATCTCGGCATCGCCTGGTACGGGCCCGACCTCGTCCTCGCGACCAACGCCGGCCGCGAGGAGCGCGCGCAACTCGTCGAGCGCGTGCTCAAGTCGTTCCCGAAGCTCGCGGAGTCGACCGTGGGCGAGGCGATCGCGGTCGAGAAGTCGATGCTCGACGACTGGCGGAAGGCGTTCGAGGGCAGGCCCGGCGTCGTCGCCGCCGACAGCGCGGACCATCTCCGCCGGACGGTGGTGGCGCTCGCCGCCATGCGGGTGGCGCGCGCCTTCGAGCGCGGCGACGACAAGGCGGCGCGCGCCGCGATCGAGGCGATCGCCGTGATCCGGGAGCGTTCCGGCGCCGAGTGGGAGGCGTCGCCGACCGGCGAGCGCGCGGGGATTCCGGCCGCGGGCGTCGGGGACGGCGAGTTCGCGGCCGAACTCCAGGCGGTCGGACGCGATGTCGCGCGGAAGGTCGATCTCATCCGCGCGCTCGGAGCGCGGCCTGCGGCCGGGGACCTCGGGCCGGTCGATGCGCGCGCGGCCGCGATGGAGGCGATGCGGAGCAACCAGCCTGACTCGCGCGAGGCGATGGCGTCGGTGCTCGTCGACCGCTACGTCAACGGTCCGAACGTGCTGCGCGCCGTGCTCGACCTCATCGTCGAGGGATCGCTCGCGGCGGATGCGCCCGAGTTCGTCTCGCGGCTCGTCGGCGCGACGGTCGCGGGCTCGGACTGGCGCTCGGAGGCGCGCGAGCGGCTGATCGCGCGGATCTTCCTGCTCGAGGACAGCCGCGCGCACGCGATCGACCTCGCGGGACTCGAGATCGCGGCAATCGCAAGCGAGCTCGCGGCTGCGTACGAGCCTTCGCTTTCGTCCGGCGCCACGCGCCGGCCCGACCGCGCGCTGCTGCTCCTCGCCGACGCCATGCGCGAGGTCGCGCAGCAGCGGTTCCTCTCCGAGCCGTTTCCCGAGCCGATCGACGAGATCGAGCGCCAGCGCGCGGCGCGTCGCTCGCTCGCCACGGGCGTCGCGCAGAGGATGTCGGCGGAGTCGCCGGCGATCGCGCAGTACGCGGCGATGCTGGTCGCCGCGCGGCAGCCGGCGCTTCAGCCGAAGATCCGCGAGCACCTGCAGGCGGCGCGTCGCGCCCGGAGCGGCGCGGCGGGCGCGGCGGAGCAGGTCGAGATCGATCTCGACGCGGCGCTCCGCATCCTGAACGAGGGCTTCGAGCCGGCCGCCACCGCGAGGGACGCAGCATGAGCCGTACTCCCGCGTCCCGTTCCGCCCCGCTGGTCCGTCTGCGGCGTCTCGCGCTTGCGGTCGCGGCGATCGCCGTCGCGGGGGGAGTCGTCGCGATTGCGCCGCGCGCGGACGCCGTCGCGCGGCAGGCCGCCGCTCCTTCGTCGCGCTGGGAAGAGCGGCTTGCGCGCCTCGATCCGCTGCGGCCGCTCGACTACCTCGAGCTTGCCGAGGAGGTCGCCGACGCTGCGCAGGATGACGATGAACGGGAGCTCGCTCGGCAGCTGTTCGGCCTTGCCGGCGCGCTCGACACCGAGCGGTTCGGCCGCAGCGCCATGCTCGCGATCGCGGCGCTCGCGACGGACGAGGTGGCGAGGGCCCGGGCGACAGCGGCCGCCGAGCTCGTCGGTGGCAAGGGCGTCGTGCGCGAGTCGATGCGGTACGGGTCGGCGCAGATCGATGCGCTTTCGCGGAGCTTCAGCCACTACCGGCGTGCAGACGGACGGCGCGCGCTGGCTCTCCTCAGGCAGAACGGCGCCGACGCGCTTCTCGATGCGATCGGTCCGCGGCTTCCGGGCGGCGCGCGCGGATATCGCGACGACTGCGTCGCGATGCGCGCGTCGGGCGTCCAGGTGTCCGACCCCGAGATGGCGAGGCGGCAGCTTGAGATCGAGCTTGCGCTGCGAAGGGGCGAGACGCGGTCGCTCTCGCTCGACATCGCTCTTCTCGGCGACGAGCCGCTCGTCGAGATCGACCTCGCCGATCCCAAGACGCTGTGGGGCGTCGATCCCGCGCTTCCGTGGTGGCGCGAGGGGCGCTGGCGGGGCAACGCCTGAGCGTCGACGCTCGGCGACGTCCGGGTTTTCCGCGATCTCCGCCGAGAAGTCGCGGTTTCGGTGCTTCGGTACACTCATCGGATGTCGTCCGCCAGAGCCGTCGCCCCCGTCTATCACAACATCCTCGAGATGATCGGGAACACCCCGATGCTCGAGATCACCCGCATCGACACCGGCCGTTGCCGGCTGTTCGTGAAGATGGAGTCGATGAACCCCGGCAACTCGATCAAGGACCGGATCGCGGTCACGATGGTCGAGGACGCCGAGAAGTCGGGCAAGCTGAAGAAGGGCGGGCGGATCGTCGAGGCGACCGCCGGGAACACCGGCCTCGCGCTCGCGCTCGTCGCGGGCCAGAAGGGCTACCGCCTGACGGTCGTCGTCCCCGACAAGATGAGCGACGAGAAGATCTCGCATCTCCGCGCGATGGGCGCCGAGGTCGTGCTCACGCGGTCGGACGTGGCGAAGGGCCATCCCGAGTACTACCAGGACGTCGCCGAGAAGATCGCGCGCGACGATCCCGACGCGTTCTACGTGAACCAGTTCGCCAACGAGGCGAACCCGCGCGCCCACTACGAGTCGACCGGGCCCGAGATCTGGGAGCAGATGGAGGGCAGGATCGATGCGTTCGTCGCCGGCGTCGGTTCGGGCGGCACGGTGAGCGGCGTCGGCAAGTACCTCAAGGAGCGCAACGCGAAGTGCGAGATCGTGCTGGCCGACCCGGTCGGTTCGATCCTGGCGCCGCTCGTCAACGAGGGGAGGAAGGTCGAGCCCGGTTCGTGGCTCGTCGAGGGGATCGGCGAGGACTTCATCCCGTCGATCTGCCACCTCGAGCTGGTGAGCAAGGCCTACGCGATCTCCGACGGCGAGGCGTTCCACACCGCGCGCGAGCTCCTCAAGAAGGAAGGCGTGCTCGCGGGGTCGTCGGTCGGAACGCTGTTCGCGGCGGCGCTGCGCTACTGCCGCGAGCAGACCGAGCCGAAGCGGGTCGTCACGCTCATCTGCGACAACGGCGCCAAGTACCTCTCCAAGATGTTCAACGACTTCTGGATGGTCGACAACGGCTTCATCGAACGGCCGCGCTACGGCGACCTGCGCGACCTCATCGCGCGGCGCCACCTCGAGCGCGAGGACTTCTGCCTGACGCCGGAGCTTCCAGTCGTGCAGGCGATCAAGCGCATGCGCATGTACTCGATCTCGCAGATGGCCGTGGTCGACGAGAAGGACCGCGTGGTCGGGATCCTCGACGAGAGCGACGTGCTGATGGCGCTCGTGCGCGACCGCGACTACGCGAAGCACCCTGTGAAGGACTACATGACGAGCCGCATCGAGACGGTGCGCCCGACCGCGAGCGTGAACGACCTCGTGCCCATCTTCCGCGCCGACCGCATCGCGATCGTCGCGGACGAGAGGCACTTCTACGGGCTCATCACCAAGATCGACCTCATCAACTACCTGCGCAAGCAGCTCTGACCGCACGGCGAAGGCGAAGCACATGCCGAAGAATCCAGCGCATCTCGCGACCGACTGCATCCATGGCGGCCAGCACGCGGACCCGACCACCGGGGCCGTGATGCCGCCGATCTACACGAGCTCGACCTTCATCCAGGAGTCGCCCGGCGTCCACAAGGGCTTCGAGTACTCGCGCAGCCACAACGAGACGCGCTTCGCGTTCGAGCGCTGCATCGCCACGCTCGAGCGCTCGGGGCTCTCCGAGGCCGACGAGCGCACCTGCGGCGGATTCGCGTTCGCGTCGGGGCTCGCGGCGATCGCGACCGCGCTCGAGCTGATGGACGCGGGCGACACGATCGTGTGCATGGACGATGTCTACGGCGGCACCAACCGCCTGCTGAACCGCGTGCGCAAGCGCAGCGCGGGCTACAAGGTCGTGCACGTCGACCTGAGCGACCTTGCGAAGGCGGAGGCCGCGATCCGCGACCACAAGCCGAGGATGGTGTGGCTCGAGACGCCGACGAACCCGACGCTCAAGCTCGTCGACATCGCCGCGGTGTGCGCGCTCGCGCGCAAGGCGGGGGCGATCTCGGTGGTCGACAACACCTTCGCGACGCCGATGCTGACGCGGCCGATCGAGCTCGGCGCCGACATCGTGATGCACTCGACGACGAAGTACGTCGGCGGGCATTCGGACACCGTCGGCGGGGCGCTGATCACGGGATCGAAGGAGATCGCGGAGAAGCTGCGTTTCATGCAGAACGCGATCGGCAGCGTGATGGGGCCGTTCGACGCGTATCTCGGGCTGCGCGGGCTCAAGACGCTGCACGTCCGCATGGAGCGCCACTGCACGAGCGCGATGACGGTCGCGATGCGGCTTGCGAACCATGCGAAGGTCGCGAAGGTCGTGTACCCCGGCCTCGCGAGCCACCCGCAGCATGCGCTTGCGGCGAAGCAGATGCTCTTCGACGGTCATCCCGCGTTCGGCGGCATGATCACGATCTTCCTGAAGGGCGGCATCGGCGAGAGCCGCCGCTTCCTCGAGAACGTGCATCTCTTCGCGCTCGCCGAGAGCCTCGGCGGCGTCGAGAGCCTGATCGAGCATCCGGCGATCATGACGCACGCGAGCGTGCCCGAGGCGATGCGCGCGGAACTCGGGATCAGCGACTCGCTGGTGCGGCTGTCGGTGGGTGTCGAGCATGTCGAGGACCTCTGGAAGGACCTCGAGCACGGACTCTCGAAGGCCTGACCGGTGGAGGGCGATGCGGCCGCGCCCAGGTTCGTCGTCGCGCGCGTCGGTGCGGAGGGCGATGCGTCGTCCTTCGTCGAGCTGCGCCGCGAGGACGAGCGCGAGGGGCGCGGCGTGCGCTGCGACCTCGCCGGGATGTCGCTGAGGGGTGGCCGCGCCGAGGCGCGCGCGATGCCGATCGTGAAGGCGGTCGGTGACGCGCGCAGCGTGGTCGACGCGACGGCGGGGCTTCTGGGCGACGCGTTTCTGCTTGCGGTCGCGGGGTTCGAGGTGACGGCGATCGAGCGGTCGGCGCTCGTCTACCTGCTGGCGAAGGACGGGCTCGAACGGGCGGAGCGCGATCCGCGGCTGTCGGAACTGCTGGGCGGCCGGTTGAAAGTGGTGCACGCCGACGCGCGCGAGTGGCTGACGGCGCGGGTGGGCACCGCGGAGGCGCCCGACGCCGTCGTGATCGACCCGATGTTTCCGCCGAAGAAGCGGAGAAGCGCGCTGCCGCGCAAGGAGA
>JBIKWD010000245.1:0-4201 GCA_044356505.1 Phycisphaerales bacterium | reverse complement strand
GATGCGCGCATCGCCGCCGCCCGTCGCGAGGATCCGCCCTGCGGGATCGATCTCCGCCGCGAAGCACGCATCGGTGTGGCCGAGGAGGGCGAACTCGTAGTCGGTCTCGGCCGTGTGCAGCGACTGAAGGCCACCTGCATGCGAGACAAGGACGGGACCGCTGATCGTCGGCAGCACCCAGCGCCCGCCGGCCCTGATGATGCGCGTCGAACTCGGGATCCGCCCCGCGCGCGCGACGATGCCGCCCCGGCCATCGGTCTCGACGGCGGCGCGGTTCGCGTGTCGGGTGAAGACGATCGGCTTGCGCGCCTCGAGATAGAAGATCTCCTGCCCTGCGACGGCGCCTGCGACGGGCCCGCGCGCAAGCAGCGTGCCCTCTGCGCCGATGATGCCGACCTCGCCTTCGCAGACGACGGCGACCTGGTCGCCGAGCGGATCCCACGCGATGCTGCGCCGTCCGCCCGCGATCAGCGGGACCGCGACGCGCGCGCCGCCCGCAAGCGACGCGATCTCGATCCCGTCGTCCGCGAAGACCGCGATGCGCGCACCCGTCCCGTCGAATGCGGCGACTCCCGCCGCGATCGGCGTCTCGAGCGCGATCTCACGCCAGACGCCCGACGAGATGTCGAGGTCCCACACGCTCCCGTCTTCGGCTGCCGCGCGCAGGACCGGCGATGGTCCGTTCACCGCGATCGGCGTCAACGCGCGCGGGAATCCGCGGGGAAACGGCGGAAGCCGCGTGGACCAGCCCGACGGCCCTGCAAGGCGCGTGATCGAGTAGCCGATGTTCGCGACGATCGAACCGTCGTGCGCGTAGGCGGCGGCCCACGCAGGATCGGGAGACAGGGTGCCGTGTCGCGCGATCTCGGATCCGGTCAAGACCGAGATCTCATGGACACGACCTCCGCGCGCGGCGACGAGAAGGCGCCTTTCATCGGGTGAGAACGAGATCGACCAGACATCGTGCAGGCAGTCCGCCTCCGCGACCGCCGAGCCCGTCTGCGAGTCGATGAGGCGCACGAATCCAGAGGAGTTTCCGATGGCGAGCAACTCGCCTTCGGGCGAGCGCGCGACCGTGGTCGCACGCGGGACCGCACGCGCAAGCCACGGAAGATCGACCCGCACGGGCGCCGCGTCGTCGGGGACATCGAACGCGGCGAGCGTCAGGTTTCCCGACGCGATGAAGGCGCGGCCTTCGCCGTTCCAGTCGAGCGACCGAGCCATTCCATGCTGCGCCACGGCCGCCGCTTGCCACACGGTGCCGTCGGCGAGGCGCACCGTGGAGAGGATGCCCGCCGACGACAGGACGAGCAGCCGGGCGCCGTCGTGCGAGACGGCGATTCCGCGCACGAGGCCTTCCACCCGCCCGATCGGCCGCGCCGCCAGCGGCTGCGACTCCGTGTCGATCGCGTGCAACTGGCCCGACCAGTCGCCCGCATAGAGCGTCGTGCCATCCGCCGAGAACGCGAGGGCCCATACGATCGCGTCGCCGAGCTTGATGCGCGCGGCCTCGCGGAGGCTTGCGGCGCCCGCGATGTCGGCGACGACCACGACGCCTCCGTCGCCGCCGGCAGCCCATCGGGTGCCGTCGCGCGAGACGGCGCCGCCGACGAGGTGGCCCGTGGCAGGCGAGATCGCCGCTGCGACCGAGTCGTCGAGGAGGCGCTCGACCATGCCGCGCAGGATGGGATTCGGCGCGGATTCCATGCGCTCGAGCGCGGTCGTGGCTTCGCGCACGTTGCCTTCGCCCGCGGCGATCATCGCAAGCGCCATCTCGGCGGCGGCGGACCGGCGGTTTGCGGCGCCGAGCGCAAGCATGGAGAAGAGCGTCGCCGCGGCAAGCGACACGAGCGCGACCGACACACCTGCGGTCGCCAGGCGGTTTCTGCGCATGACGCGCAGTGCGCGCTCGAGCCTCGACTCGACGCGCGCGCCGACCGCGCCCCCTTCCGCGAAGGCGCGAAGATCGGCTGCGAGCGCGCTCATGCTCGGGTAGCGGCGCTCGCGGTCCTTCGCCATCGCCTTCAGGACGATCGCGGAGAGATCGACCGGCACCGAGGAGTCGACGAGGTGCGGCGCGGCTGGATCCGTGCCGCGCATGATGCGGGCGGCGTCGAAGGCCATGCTTCGCTCGATCATGTACGGGCGGCGTCCCGTGAGCGCCTCGTAGAGGATGACGCCGATCGCGTGGATGTCGACCCGGGCGTCGAGATCGGACGGCGCCACCTCGAACTGCTCCGGCGCCATGTAGGTCGGAGTCCCGAGGATCGCGCCCGTGAAGGTCTCGGGCGCGTCGGGGTCGTCGCCCTCGGTCAGGCGCACCACGCCGAAGTCGATCACGCGCGGCCGACCGTCGCCGTCGACGAGCACGTTCGACGGCTTCAGGTCGCGGTGGATGAGCCCGCGGTTGTGCCCGTGCTGCATGGCGTCGCAGACGGTCGCGACGAGCTGCGCGAGCGCCTGCGGGCCGTTTCCCTTCTCGCGCGCCCACGCGACCACGCTGCGTGCCTGCGCGATGCGCTCCATCACGATGTACGGACGGGCGACCCCCGTGCCGTTCTCGATTCCCGACGCATAGATCCGCGTGATGGCGGGATGCTCGAGCCGCGCGAGCGCCCGCACCTCACGGCGAAAGCGGTCGAGATCCCGAGGCCGCAGCCGGTCGGCGCGCAGCACCTTGACCGCGACCGCGCGCGGCGGGTCGAGCTGCCGCGCCTCGTAGACGGTTCCGACGCCGCCGCGGCCGAGCACGGCCCCGAGCGTGCAGCCGCCGATCGTCTCGCCGGCCGCGGGTTCGCCGAGGACGCGGTCGTCGTCCGCGGGCTGCGCGTCTTCGATGCGCTCGGGATCGGGAAGCGCGAGGAGCAGCTCCTCGAGTTCGCGCGCGAGCGCATGGTCGCGCGCGGCGATTCCGTCGATCAGCGCGCGGCGCTCCGCCGCGCCGCAGTCGAGCAGGCGGTCGAGCCAGTCCGCAAGCTCGCTCTCGCGCGAGCCGCGGGCGGGGCCGTCGCCGCCATCGCTCACGATCCGCTCCGTTCCGAGAGGTTTCGCCGCAGCATGGCGCGGCCGAGGTTCCAGTGCTTCGACACGGTGCGCGGCGCGATCCCGAGGATCGTGGCGGTCTGTTCAAGCGAAGGCCCGAGCATGTATCGCATCCATACGACATGCGCGGTCTGGGGCGCATCGCGCTCGAGCGACTCCATCGCGGCGGCGATCCGCGGAGTCCACTCCTCCCGCGCGCGGTCCGCGTCGTCGAGCGGTCGGAACGACGGCAGATCGTCCGAACGGTCGCCGAGGCTCTCGGCCTGGCGCGCGCCTCCGCGCTTCTGGCGCGTGGCGGTGCGGCGCCAGTCGATGAGGAACTGGCCCATCGCGCGCGCGGCCGAGCCGAAGAAGTGGGCGCGGTTCTCCCACTGCGGCGCGCGGCCGACTCCCTCGCACTTCATGAAGGCCTCGTGCACGATGGTCGTCGCGGTCGGGAATCGCGCCGCATCGACCGCGTGGCCGGGACGCAGTGAGCGAGCGATCGCGTGCAGCTCGGAGTAGGCCATCCTCCAGAGGATGGCCCGGGACGCGTCGTCGCCCTGCGCGGCGCGCGCGAGCACGACGGTCAGGTCCTCGGCACGGTCGTCCCTCATCGCCGCACTCTACCCGTTGGGATTGCGGCGCGAAGAACGGGTCGCCGTGGCCGCGGCGGCGGGCCGGGCGGCCCGCGCGCCCAGTGGCGCGACCGGTCGGTCGATGCTCCGATGGGTCGCCCTCGGCCTGCGAATGTGCCGCGTGCGCCGCGGGATCGTGGGCGCGGCGCTCAGCGCGTGCGGATGATCTCCGCGGCCTGAAGCGCGATCGCGAGCGAGACGAAGAGCAGGACCGCCGCGAACGCGCGTCGGAGCATGACGGCGGGAAGTCGCGCCGCGAGCCGTGCGCCCGCGAGGCTTCCGCCGATGCCGCACGCCGTGACGATCGCGACCGCGGACCATGCGATGCCGTCGAACGATTCGGGCGAACTGCGCGCATTCGATGCGAACGCGACCGCCGAGTTCGCGGCGATCACCACGAGGCTCGTGCCCACCGCCATCTTGATCGGGACCCGCGCGAGGAGCACGAGCGCCGGCACGAGCAGGAAACCGCCGCCCACGCCGAGCAGGGACGTCAGCACGCCGATCGCGAATCCCGCCGCGAGCGCGAGCCCGAGCGCCCG
>JBIKWD010000244.1:0-4206 GCA_044356505.1 Phycisphaerales bacterium | reverse complement strand
GTCTTCCGAGGCGTTCGCCGCCCGCTTCTCGCCGTGCTCGCCTTCGGCATCGCGGCCGGCTGGACCTACGGCGCCACGACGCTGCTTGTCGGGCATCTCAACCTGCTATCGACCGTCTTCATGCTCGTCCTCGTCGGCGCCGGGCTCGACTACGGCGTCCATGTCGTGAGCCGCTACGGCGAGTACCGCCGCACGCGCCCCGCCGCCGAGGCTGTCGCGCTCGCGGTGCGGCACATCGGGCCTGGCACGCTTGCGGGAGCGGCGGGTTCGGCGGCCGTCTTCTTCGGGGCGATCTTCACGGACTTCGGCGGCCTGCGCGAACTCGGCGTCATCGCGGGCGCCGGCCTCCTCCTGTGCGCCGTCGCGATGGTGACGGTGTTGCCCGCGCTCCTCGTGCTCCTTGATGGGAAGGACACGGCGACGGCGCATGCGCCGCGCCCCGGGTCTCCGCGCAAGCGGTGGCCGCAAAGGCCTTGGCCGCGCGGGCTTGCTCTCGCGGCCGCGCTGCTGCCGGTCGTCGCATGCCTGCCGCTGATCCCAGCGGGGCTCCGCTTCGAGTCGAACCTGCTCGAACTCCAATCGCCGCAGCTCGAGAGCGTGCGGTGGGAGAAGCGCATCTTCGCCGACAGCGCGAGCGCCTCATGGTTCGCAGCGTCGACCGCGGACAGCATGGCGGCCGTCGCCGAACTCCGCGAGCAGGCGAGGAAACACCCCGAAATCCTGCGTGCGGAGAGCGTGCTCGATGCGGTTCCACTCGAGACACCCGAGCGCACGGCGCTCCGCGCCAAGGTCGCGGCGGCCGGCGCCGGCATCGAGCGTCCGCGCGACGACGCGCCGGCCGCCGTGCGCGCGGCATGGGAGATCGTTCACGGCGCGGGCCTGCCGCTGCGAGAGGCGCTTCCCGACGCGATTGCGCCGCGGCTCGTATCGCCGAACGGCGCATTCCTCGTCCGCTACATCCCGCGCGACGACGCGTGGGAGGAAGAGCCGCTCGCGCGATTCGTCGACGCGGTGCGCGAAGTCGACCCTGCGGCGACGGGCGTGCCGATCACGCAGCTCGAGTCGATCCGGGACATGCGGGGCGCGTTCATCGACTCGAGCATCTGGGCGCTGATCGCCGTCACGCTGATCGCGTGGATCTCCTTCCGCGCGCTGCTTCCGGCGCTGCTTGCGACCGCGACCGTGGCCGCGGGGGTCGGAGCCACGCTCGCGCTCCTTCCGCTCTTCGGGTCGCACCTCAACCTCGCGAACTTCTTCGCGATCCCTATGCTCATCGGCCTCGGGATCGACAGCGCGATCCACATCATCCACCGCTTCCGCTCGGATCCCGTGAACGCGACCCCGACGATCCGCGCGGTCGCGTTCACGGCGCTCACGACCGCGATCGGCTTCGGCGCGCTCGTGTTCGCAGACCACCGCGGCATGCAGTCGCTCGGCCTCGCGATGGGCGTCGGAAGCCTCGCGTGCATGTATGTGGCGTGCGTCGTCCTGCCGTTGTTGTTGCGGGCGCGGCTTGCGGCCGCGCCCTCTGGCGTGAGCAGCGCTGTCTGAGCACCAAAGCGAGCAGCCGCAGCTGCGAGCGCTCAAATCACGTCACCAGCTCGGGCTCGACTCCGTCCGGCAGCGCCGCCATGAATCGCTTGCCGTAGAACTTCGTCGCGATCCGCGGATCGAGGATCACGATGCGCCCCGCGTCCTCGGCGCTGCGGATCAATCGGCCGATCCCCTGCTTGAACCGCAGCACCGCGCGCGGCAGCTGGTCGTCGCGGAAGCTGTTGCCGCCGTTCGCCTCGATGCGCTCGTGGCGCGCCTGGATGAGCGGATGGTCGGGAACATCGAACGGGAGCTTGGTGATGATGACGTTTCGCAGCGCGCGGCCGCGGACGTCGACCCCTTCCCAGAAGCTCGCCGTGCCGAAGAGCACCGAGTCCTCGCGCTCGCGGAAGCGCTTGAGAAGCTGGCTGCGCTCGCCGTCCTCGCCGTGGATGTAGACGGGGTGGCCCGCCGCACGCAGGACCGGCGCGCAGCGCTCGGCGACCTCGCGCAGCGCGCGGAAACTCGTGAAGAGGACGAACGCGCCGCCACCCGTCTCCTCGATGTGGCGGAGGACGCGCGGGACGAGCTCGCGCACGGCGTCGGACGACTCGGGCGGCGGCATCGTGCGGTCGATGACGACGCGCATCTGGCTCGCGTAGTCGAACGGGCTCCCGAGGGCGAGCGTCTTCGCCTCGTCGCAGCCGAGCCGGCCGACGATGTGGGAGAAGTCGTCGCCCGAGACCGCGAGCGTCGCGCTCGTCATCGTGATCGAGATCGGCATCGCGAAGAGATGGTTGCGCAGAACCGGCCCGACGTCGATCGTGGCGCACGAGAGCGTGATCGACGGGCGCTTGCCGCCGTACGCGGGCCTTCCGCGCTCGACCCAGTAGACGCAGCCTTCGATTCCCTGCGAAAGGAAGAGCTCGGTCTCCGCCGCGAGATTCATCACGCGCTCGGAGGCGCTGCCGAGGTCGAACTGCAGCGACTCGTCGCTCGCACGCTCGCGCAGCAGCTTGAGCCGCGTGGCGAGGTCGCCGAGCGCGGGCGAGAGATCGTTCGGGAACGCGTCGGGCGCGGTCACGCGGCCGCTCGGGTGGATCGCGGCGCTGCCGGACTCGCCGGTCCGCCAGATTCCGTCGAAGAAGCCCTCCGCGATCGCCTGCGCGTCGAGGCACGCCTGCGTGGCGGCGTCGACTTCCTCGACCGGAAGCCCCGCCGCCTCGATCCCGGCAAGCGTGCCGCGGCCCGTCGTCGCGTTGTAGAGCGTGCGCAGCACATGCTTCACGCGGTTCTCGCCGAGGCGGATCCCGAAGTGGCCGCTCGCGACATCCTCGAGGTGATGCGCCTCGTCGAGGATCACATGGTCGTAGGCGGGAAGGAACCCGGCGCCCTTCGAGCGGAGCGCCAAGTCGCTGAAGAAGAGGGCGTGGTTGCAGATCAGGAGATCCGCGTTCTCCATGCGGCGCCGCGCCGACTGGTAGAAGCACTTGTCGTAGGTCGGGCAGCGGCGGCCCATGCAGTTGCCTGCGTCGCTTTCGACATGCTCCCAGACGCTCTTGCGCGGGATCTGCGGCAAGGTCGCGAGCGACCCGTCTGTCGTCGCGTACGCCCAGTCCTCGATGAGGTCGAGCGAGTGCTCCTCCTCCTCGCTGTGGCAGATCTTCGACTTCTTCTCGCTTGCGATCCGCAGGCGGCGAAGCGACATGTAGTTCCCGCGGCCCTTGCAGAGGACGGTCGTGAACTCGTCCGGGATCACGGCCTTGAGGAGCGGCACATCCTTGTCGAAGATCTGCTCCTGGAGCGAGATCGTGTGCGTGCAGACGACGACCCGTTCGCGGCGCTCGAGGATGCGGCGGATCGCGGGCACGAGGTATGCGAAGCTCTTGCCGACGCCCGTCCCCGCCTCGACGAGGAGCCGCCCCTTCGACTCGAGGTTCGCCTCGACGGCGTCGGCCATGCGCAGCTGCTCGGGCCGCGATTCGAAGCCGCGGATCCGGCGCGCAAGCGGGCTTTCTGGCCCGAGGAAGTAGGCGGGAGTGAGCAAGGACACGGTCCGAGAGGGTAGCGGCGGAACAGCCCGAACCCCGTGGAAGCGACGTGTTCCGCACCTTCGCCGGAAGACGGTTCCGAGGGCGCGATCCGCCGTGTATAGTGCCGCACCCCATTGGACAGGTGCCCGAGAGGCCGAAGGGGACGGTTTGCTAAACCGTTGTACGGGGAATTCCCTGTACCGAGGGTTCGAATCCCTCCCTGTCCGCTTCGAACCCAAACATGGCTCGCTTCGCGAGGCATGTTTGGGTTCTCGCGTACAGGGAGGTTTCAAGAGGCCGCCAAAGGGCTGATCCTGCGAACCAAAACCCCCTGCGGGCGACCTCTTGAAACGGATCCGCGGCCTTCGGCCGCGTCTCCGGGATTGCGGACATTGGTCGGCTGCGCCGCCCAATGTTCGAATCCTTGCGTCTTTAGGCGGTCGCGGCTGCCGCCGCTCCCTTTGGTGCTGCCAATCCCGTGGTTTGAGCGGCGGCTGCTGCGGCAGCCGCCTTTGGTGCTGCGGACGCGGGCGGCGGCTGCTGCGGCAGCCGCCTTTGGTGCTGCGGACAGCGGGCGGCGGCTGCTGCGGCAGCCGCCTTTGGTGCTGCGGACAGCGGGCGGCGGCTGCTGCGGCAGCCG
>JBIKWD010000243.1:0-4209 GCA_044356505.1 Phycisphaerales bacterium | reverse complement strand
AAGTTCCTCGCCGTCACGGCCATCGTCATCAGCGCTTCGCCCGTGGTGTGGTCGCTCTTCCTGCTCTCGATGCGCGCGTTCGCTCCGGAGTGAACGCGAGCGGTGCGGGGCCGTCGTCCTCGCCAAGTCTGAGGCGGCGCAGCGAGTCGGCGACGGTGTCCGCAGCGAACGGCCGCGCCCGCGCCAGCGCTGCCTCGCGCATCGCGCGGAGCCTCCGCGGATCCGCGAGCAGTCCAGCGATGCGCCAGCGCATGCTTTCGGGCGAGTTGAGCCGGATCGCGACGCCCCACTCGAGGAGATGGTCGCTGTTGCGCTCCTCCTGGCCGGGAACAGGATTGAGGATCGCCATCGGGAGCCCCATTGCGAGCGACTCGCTCGACGTCAGCCCCCCTGGCTTTCCGACCGAGAGATCGGCCGCGTGCATGAGCTCGTGCATCCGGTCTGTGAATCCGAACACCGCGCAGCGGGCCCGACCGCGGGCGCCGAAGCGCGCGACAAGCGCCTCGGCGCGGGCGCGCAGCGCCTCGTTCCTGCCGCAGACGAGCGCCACGCTGAAGTCGGACCCGTCGCCAAGCAGCGCCTCGACCGTCGAGTCGAGGCTCGCCACGCCGACGCCGCCGCCCGACACGAGCAGCATGGGCGCATCGGGTGCGAGACCGAGCCGCCCGCGGATCTCCTGCCTCGGCGGCAGGACGGCGGAGAACGCGCCCATGATCGGAATCCCCGAGACGACGATCCGATCGCGGGCAACGCCCTTTCCCGCGAGTATCTCTGCGGTCTCTGGCAGCGCGACGAACCAGCGGTCGGCGCGCGGGCAGGCGGCCCACAGCGCATGGGCGTCGAGGTCCGTCACCACGACGGCGAACGTGCCTTGCCACTCGCCGCGCTCGACCATTCCGTTCACCAGCTCTGCGGCGAGGAAGTGGGTGCAGACGACCGTGTCGGGTCGTTCGTCGACGACGAGCCGCCGCATGCGCGCGAGCGCGAGGCGCTGCAGCGCGCGGCGTCCACCTCCGCCTTCGACCGAGTCGCTCGAGCGATAGAGCCATCCGACGGCGCCGGGCGCGCGCTCGATCATGGCAATGTACGCGTCGCGGTAGAGCGCGCGAAACGCGGGCCATGCGTGTCCGAGCACGTCGACGACCTCCGCATCGGCGGCGTGCCCCGAGCGCAGCATCGCCTCGACGACCGCCTGCGCGGCGCGGGTGTGGCCGGAGCCGACCGAACCGGTCAGGACGAGCACGCGGCCAAGCGGCGCGCATTGCGGAGGTTCGTCGTCGATGCGTCCCTGCATCAACGACAACATCGGCGCGGCGTCCTTCCGCAGCGTCAAGGCCGCGTCAAGGTTGCGTCAATGCAGGAAGACACGTCACCGGCGCATCGCGCGCTCGATCTCGGCGACGGTCTTCGGAATCGCGGCCGTCAGGTTGACGCCTCCCGCCTTCTTCGTCACAAGGATGTCGTCCTCGATGCGCACGCCGAAGCTCTCGTTGGGGAGATAGATGCCCGGCTCGATCGTGATGACCGCGTTCTCGGGGACCGGGCCCTCCGGCGTGATGTCGTGGACCTCGAGACCGAGGTGGTGCCCGGTGCCGTGGAAGTACGCGTCGCCGTAGCCCGCCTTCGTGATGACATCGCGCGCGGCCTTGTCGATCGCGGCGAAGGTCGTGCCCGCCTTGGTCGCCGCAATCGCCGCGAGCTGCGCCTCGAGCACGATCTCGTAGATCTCGCGCTGGCGCGGCGTGAACTTGCCGTTCACCGGGAAGGTGCGGGTGACATCGCACGCGTAGCCCATGTACTCGGCGCCCGAGTCGATGAGGATCAGGTCGCCGTCCTTCAGCGGCTCGCGATTTCCATGGTAGTGGAGCACCGTCGCGTTGAACGCGCCGCCCGCGATCGTGCCGTACGCGGGCTTGCGCGCGCCGTTCGTGCGGTAGCCGTGCTCCGCGAGCTCCTGCACATCGAACTCCGTGATGCCGGGCTTGAGGCCCTTGAGCACCGCGTCGTAGCCCTTGGCGGTGATGTCGGCCGCGCGCTGCATGAGCGCGAGCTCGGACTTCGACTTCGCGGCGCGCATCACCGCGAGCAGCTGCGTGTGATCGACGAACGACGAGCCCGGGATGCGCTCGGCGCTCTTCCGGAACACATCGAGGTCGGGCGACACGGGCGCGGTGTGCGCGGCGAGCGGGTGGAGCAGCGCGAATCGCTTCGCGCGCTTCGTCGCCTCGAGCAGGAACCGCGCGAACGCCGTCGTGCGCATGATGGTGCCGACGCCGTACCTCGCCTTCAGTTTCGACGAGATTTCCTCACGGAAGCCGTCCCACTTCTCGAGCTCGGGGTTGAGCGGCTTGAGGAAGAGGATGACGCGACGCGCCTCGACCGGGTTGAGCGGGTCGAGGAGCAGCACCGCGCCCGCCTCGTCGGTGATGCCGGTCAGGTACTGGAAGTGCGGGTGCGCGCGGAAGTCGCCGTGCAGGCTCGCGTCCATGTCGCCCGCAAACACGAGCGCGACGGAGTCCTTGAGGGCCTTCAGCACGCTCTCGCGGCGCGAGGCGTATTCGGTGAGCGCGATGCCGTGGAGGGACGCACCGGCGGTTGCGGGGACGGACTTGGCGGCACGGGTCTTCTTCTTGGCCATAGTTGGGTCAGTGTAACGCCCGCATGTCGTATGAAGGCTTGAGGCAAGGCCCGACCGAGCGCCTCGATTCCGCCATGGCAATCCGCGAACCCGCCTTCGACCACTTCCCCTCGACCGAATGGACCTGGCTTGCGACGCGGGTGACGGAGGTGCCGCGCGACGCCGCCATCGCCGCCGAGCTGCGCGCGCGCGTGATGGAGCGCTACGCCGAGCCGCTCCGCATCTACGCGAGGGGCTCGAGCCTCGGCTGGCTCGACGAGGCCGAGGCGCTCGTGAACGGCTTCTTCGCAAGCCGCCTCGCGCGCGACGAGTATCTCGTGAAGTGGTTCGAGAGCGCGATGCCGCTGCGGCGGTTCCTCGCGAACGGCATGCTGCTCTACTTGCGCGAGGAGCGCCGCCGGCGCATGAGACGCGAGCGCCGCGACGGCGCGTCGCTCGATGCGATGCACGCGGACGGCGCCGACGCGCTCGCGGCCACCGACGACGCGCGCGCCTTCCGCGAACTCGAGCGCTCATGGGCGCGGAGCGTGCTCGGCGAGGCCTGCGACCGCGCGCGCGCCGAACTCGAGTCGGCGGGCAAGGCGCACGCGTGGCGCGTGTTCGAGCGGCACTTCGTCGACGGGCTGTCGTACGAGGACGCCGCGCGCGAACTCGGCCTTCGCGAGGAGAGCGCCCGCCCCGCCGCGCGCCTCGCGCAGGCGAAGGTCCGCGACTGGATGCGCTGGCTGCTGGCGATCGAAGGCGTCCGCCCCGACGAAATGGAGGAGGCGCTCGCCGATGTCCAGCGCCTGGTCGGACCATGAACGCGTGGCGCAACTACAGCGATGCGCAGTGGTTGCGGCTGGCGGAGGCGGTGGAGGCGCGGCCAACGCGCGCCGCGCCATCGCCAGGCCGACTCGCGAAGCTCGCGTTTTTTGCGGTGCTTGCACCGATTGTGGCTGCTGCGGCCTTTCTCCATCACCCAAGCTCCGACGGGAGTTCCAGTTCGGCCGCGGTGGGTGAGGAGGAGTATGAGATGAGCATGAGAAAGATGGCTGCTGCAGCCGTGGCTTCGGCGATTGCGTACCCTGCGGCGGCTGATGCTGGATACGCCCGCTTTTCCGCAGCAAGCGACACGATCCGCATCCTGGGGAACACAGTGTTCAACCAAGGGGACTTCACCTACGAGGTTCGGATTCGACTGGTTCCAGGCGCTGCGATCGGGAGCGTGATCTCAGAGCAGCGGACGGGACTGGAAGACAAGACGCTGCATCTCAGTGGGAGCAGCGCGTTCAGCGCTTCAGGTTGCTACGACAATCCGGGCACGGGAAACACGGCAGGCATCCTCGACGGCCTCGTCGCGGGTGAATGGATCCATCTCGCGTACATCCATCAGGGCTCAAACCTCAGGCTTTTCATCAATGGAAGTCTCGTCGCATCGCGGCCCGCAGCGGGTTGCTACATCGACCGTTCGGATTCATGGATGTCCATCGGGATGTTCAGGTACGGCGCGCCCGGCACCCCGACAGATCCGTTTCCCTCGTTTCTCGGGGATCTTGATTGGATCCGAGTGAGCGCAGGAGCGCGGTACA
>JBIKWD010000074.1:0-14789 GCA_044356505.1 Phycisphaerales bacterium | reverse complement strand
GACGTAGATGCCGGCGCCGGGGTTCGCCTCGAGGAATTCGGTGAGGAAGGCGGTGCGCGCGGCAAGCGGGTCGAACCCAGCGGGTTCGTTCTCGATCACGATCTGGGCGAGGGCGGTGCTGCCGAAGGAGACATCCAGCCCGCACGCAAGCAATCCGCACGCGATCGCGAGGGTCTTTGCCAGGTTCGTCGGCCGTGACGAGCGCATGAATCCACCTTTCCAGAGGGCGTGCGCGGTTCTCGGGCGCGTTGTGCGCAGGCCGAAGGCCATTGCCTCCGCGCCAATCCAAGCCGCAGTTTTTGCATCTGAGGTCGCAGTGACTCGCGCGATTCTTGCAGCAAAAACTGCGCTTATGGGTCAAGCACCCCATAAACGGACCCATATCGGGCCAGATTTTGGCCGAGAACGTCGCAAATCGGCGAACGAAGTCCTATAACAAATTCTCGGCGGCTGCCTTCCTGAGTCTCCGTCTTCGTGCACCCTGTACCCTGCGCGGTCCTCAACGCGGACGTACCGCGCCGCGACCACATGGCCGACCGCAAGAAGCACAAATCGGACGGAGGCGAGGCGCGCGAGCCGGTCGTGGAGAACCGGAAGGCGCGGTTCGACTACGCCGTCACCGACACGCTCGAGTGCGGACTGAAGCTCGTCGGAACCGAGGTGAAGAGCCTGCGGCAGGGGCAGGCGAGCCTCGCCGAGGGCTGGGTGCTCGCGCAGGTCGATCCGCCGCAGCTCACGTTGATGAACGTGACGATCGCGGAGTACCCGCCCGCCGGTGCGAACCGGCAGCATGACCCGATCCGCCAGCGGCGGTTGCTGGCGCACGCGCGCGAGATCGTGAAGTTCGCCACCGAAGCGAAGGCGAAGGGCGCGACGCTCGTGCCGCTCAAGATCTACTGGGTCAAGGGACGCGCGAAGGTGCTGATCGGCATCGGCCTCGGCAAGAAGCAGCACGACAAGCGCGAGTCGATCGCGAAGCGCGAGGACAAGCGCGACATGGACCGCGCCGTCCGCCGCAAGGCGTGACGCCTGCGCGCGTGCCTCCGCGCCTCCGTGAGAGACCTGATGCGCTCACGGGCAGCGAGCGGCCTTCGGTCAGGCCAGCACTGCGATCGCCTTGCCGTTGTCTTCGTCGCGTTCTCCGCATGCGCAGGCGACGACGATTTCGGCGACCTTCTCGGGCGCCATCGCGCGCGAGGGCGGGATCACGTTCGTCGGGAAGTTCTGGCGCAGGAGCGGCGTCTCGACCGCGCCCGGATTGATCGCGAAGGCCTTGACGCCGATCGCCTTGCCTTCGGTCTTGATCGAGCGCGCGAAGCTGTCGACGGCGGACTTGCTGGCGGCGTACGCGAAGAAGCCCGGGAAGGGGTCGCTCGTCCCGATCGTCGAGACGAGCGCGACGCGTCCCGCGCGCTGCTTCTTGAACTGCGGCCACGCGCGGACGATCATGTTCGCGGGGCCGAAGGTGTTGATGAAGAACGCCTCTTCGAGGATCTCCTCGGTCGTCTTCTCGATGGGCGCGAGAGGCGCGACGCCCGCCGCAAGCACGAGCGCGTCGATCCGGCCGAACGCCTCGACGGTGCGGTCGACGATCTCGTAGGCGAGGCCGCTGTCGGCGATGTCGGCCGCCATCGAGAGGTGCCGCGTCGGCTCCGCGAGGCCGGCGCGCACCGCGTCGAGCTTCGACTCGGTGCGGCCGACGAGGACGACGGCGTGGCCGCGCGCAGCGAGCATGCGGGCGCAGGCTGCGCCGATGCCGCTGCCGGCGCCGGTGACGATCGAGACGGGATGGTCGCTCATGGTTGAAGGCTCATGTGCGCTGCTTCGCTGCGCGGCATCCGGTCGATGCGCCCGCCGCGTCAATCACGCGAAGAGCCGCATGATGTCGTTGTAGAAGGTCAGCAGGAAGATTCCCGCGACGAGCGCGATGCCGGCCATCGCCGCCGCGTTCTGGAACCCGATCGACGGGGGCTTGCCGCGGATCTTCTCGTACATCAGGAACATGAAGAGGCCGCCGTCGGCGATCGGGATCGGAAGCGCGTTCACGACCGCGAGGTTGACGCTGATGAGCGCGAGGAAGAAGAGGACGTACATGAAGCCCTCGTCCGCGACCTGGGTGCCGGTGTGCAGGATGCCGACCGGCCCTTGCAGCTGCTCGACGCCGACGGATCCGCGGCCGACACGGTCGAGCGTGAGGAACACCTGCTCGACCATCTTGATGGTCTGGCGGAAGCCCATCGCGATCGCCGTGAGCGGGTTGCCGTTTGCGGTCAGCACCGTGAAGTTCGGATCGAAGATCGCGCTCGAGAGCGGGAAGGTGTGGCCGAGCGACCGCAGCGCGGCGAGATCCTCGGAGGCGAGCACGAGCGGCATGTCGGCGGGCGCCGCGTCAGGCGATGGATCGCGCATGGTGACCGTGAGCGTCAGCGGCCCGTCGCCCTGGTGCGACTTCGCGGCGGCGACGAGCGCGGCTCGCAGCGCGCGGAAGTCGGCGACCGGAGCGCCACCCACCGCGGTGATCCAGCCGAGCGGCATCGCCTGCAGCGCGGCTGCAGGCGCGGGGCGCGTCCGCGGGCGCGCGCCATCGCCGTCACCGTTTCCCGTGCCCGCGACTGCGTCATCGCCCTCGCCCGGCACCGTCGCGGCGGACACGATCTCGGAGACGCTGTTCGCAAGGTAGGGAAGGTCGTACGCAGGCAGCAGGTAGAGCCCCGCGAGGCCCTTTGCATCGGTGCGGATGTCGACCGACGTCTCGCGGCCGTCGCGCAGCACGAGCGCGGGGATCGTGGCGTTCGGGGACGCGCGCAGGATGCGCTGGAGCTCGACGAGGCGCGGGCCCTGCACCGAGCCGACCCGCAGGATCGCGTCGCCCTTGAGCAGGCTCTTCTTGTTGAGGCTCGACTTGTCGATGTCCGCGATGCGGACGAGCGGCGCGAATCCGACGATTCCCTCCTCGTCGACCGCCGTCACGCCGTCCGGCGCGAGCGACTGAAGGCGTTGGAAGATCGGCTCCGGCGTCATCGTCGTGCGCACGGTCCTGGGAGCCTCGTCCCTGGGAGCCTCGTCCCCCTCCACGCGCGCGTTCCACACGACATCGAGCATGGCGCCGTCCGACTCGCGGGCCGTGCGCTCGATGTCCGCGAAGCTGCCGACCGCAACGCCGTTCACGGAGACGACGGTCGAGCCGCCGCCGACACCGGCCTCGACAAGACCGGGGGCGTCGCGTTCGAGCGTTTCGCGGATGATCGGCTGCGATGCGCGCACATCGGTGATGGTGGCGCTGCTCGCGGGGACCACGCCGATCGAAAGCAGCCCGAGCATCGGATCGCGGACAGGCGTCACGCGGAAGCGGTGCTCGGCGTCGCCGCGGGCCACCGTGACGTCGAGCGCCGTCTCCGGCTTCGCCATCGCCGCCGCAAGCCTGATGTCGAGGAAGGTCTCCGTCGCCTCGCCATCGATCGCGACGACGCGGTCGCCCGCCCTCAGTCCGTCGGCGACGTCCGGGTCGAGCGACTCCGCCGCCGCCGCGGGCGACTTCGACGCCACGCCGCCGATGGTGGGCGCGGGGAAGCGCACGCCGGCGAGGAAGGCGACGAGGAAGAGGACGATCGCCAGCGCGAGGTTGGCGGCGATTCCGGCGAGGATGACGACCCCGCGCCTGAAGATGGGGGCCTTCGTGAAGCTGCGGGCGTCCTCGCTGACGGCTTCGGGGTTGCCGTCCTCCTGGCCGAGCATGCGGACGTATCCGCCGATCGGCAGCGCGCGGAGCGAGTACTCCGTTTCGCCGAGACCAAGCGACCTCATCTCGTGGTCGGGGATCGCGATCGGGCGTCGGCCGTGCTTCCTCATCACGACCGCGTCCGCGGAGCCCGCGACCAGGCCAACGCCCCTGCGGTAGCTCACGAGGCACGGGCCCATGCCGATCGCGAAGCCGTCCGCGCGGATGCCCGCCCACTTCGCGGCCAGGAAGTGCCCGAGTTCATGGATGAAGATCAGGAAGCCGAAGCCGAGCAGGATGAGGATGAAGCCGGAGAGGGCGCTCAAGCGGGACCTTTCGATTGCGACGTGGCGTGTTCTGACGGGCCCATGCTACGCCCGCACCATCGACTCGGTGCGGGCCCGTGCCTGCTGATCGGCGCGAAGGACGTCCGCGAGCGAGCCGACCGGCGTGGAGGGCGTCGCGTCGAGCGTGTCGCGCACGAGTTCGGCGATCTCGAGGAAGCCTATCCTGCGGGCGAGGAACGCCGCGACCGCGACCTCGTTCGCTGCGTTGAAGACGGCGCCGCTCGAGCCGCCGGCAACGATCACGCGGTGCGCGAGCGCGATGGCGGGAAAGCGCGCGACGTCGACCGGCTCGAAGTCGAGCGAACGGAGCGCGGCGAAGTCGAGCTTGCGCGACGGACCGTCGAATCGTTCGGGATCGCACATCGCCTGCTGGATCGGCGTGCGCATGTCAGGCGGCGAGAGCTGCGCGAGCACGCTGCCGTCGAGGTATTCGACGAAGCCGTGGACGATCGACTGCGGATGGATGATGGCGTCGATCCGGTCGCTCCCGAGGCCGAAGAGCCAGTGGGCCTCGACGAGTTCGAGCGCCTTGTTCATGAGCGAGGCGCTGTCGATCGTCACCTTCGGCCCCATGCGCCAGGTCGGATGGGCAAGCGCGTCGTCGACGGTCGCGACCGCCATCTCCTCGCGGGTCTTGCCGCGGAAGGGGCCGCCCGACGCCGTCAGCACCACGCGCCGCACCTCGTCGATCGACGTCGACGCCTTGAGGCACTGGAAGAGCGCGTTGTGCTCGCTGTCGACGGGAATGAGGCGCACGCCCGCGCGTGCCGCGGCCGGCATCACGATCTCTCCCGCCGCGACGAGGGTCTCCTTGTTCGCAAGCGCGATGTCGCAGCCCTGCTCGATGGCGACGAGCGTCGGACGGATGCCCGCCGCGCCCACCATCGATGCAAGGACGAGGTCGCCGCGCCGCGCGAGCGACGCAAGCATCTCGCAGGCGGCGTCCGGCCCGCGGAAGACGCGCGTACCTGCCGGGACGTCGAGCGCGGCGCCGTCGTCGACGACGGCGACGGCGGGCGCGCCGAACTCGCGCGCCTGCGCCGCGAGGAGGTCGCCGTTTCGCGCGGCGGCGAGCCCCGCGATCTCGAACCGGAGGGTCCGCGCCGCGTCCGCGCGCCGCGCGAAGTCGCGCACCACGTCGAGCGCGCTGGTTCCGATCGAGCCGGTCGAGCCGAGGATGAAGACGCGTCTGCGTTGCATGGTTCGGCTCAACGGGGGCCTCGATCAGGACCTGACTGCGCGCTCACCGACGGCTCACTCGTCGCCGCCGCCCTTGGGCATCTCGCCCGGCGAAAGCTTGCGCACCCGGCCGCCATACAGCGAGCGCGGACGTGGAGCGGGAGCTGGAGAAGGGGCGGGAGCGGGGGCTGTGGACGGAGCGGGAGCCGGAGTCGGCGCCGATGACTCGTTCCGACGGCCGCCGTCGCCTCGGTTTCGGCCTCGGTTTCGGTCTCGGTCGCGATTGCGGTCGCGGTTGCCGCCGTCGCCGCGGTTCTGGTCGCGGTTTTGATTGCGGTTCGGCTCGCGGTTCGGCTCGCGGTTCGGCTCGCGGTTCGGCTCGCGGTTCTGCTCGCGGTTGCCGCCATCGCCGCGATCGCGGCCGCGGCCACCGCGCCGACGCCGCTTGCGACGCCGACCACCGCCTTCACGACCTTCCTGACCGCTGGACCCGCTCCCGCCGCCGTCCGACGAGTCGGTGGCTTCACCGGCATCGCCCGAGCCGCCCTCCTCGGAACGCTCGTCGGAATTCTCGTCGGAATTCTCGTCGGACGTCTCGTCGAAAGCCTCATCGCCCGGCTCGTCTCCGGCATCGAGATCCGATCCCTCGAACCCAGGCGCACCGCCTTCGGGCCGGCCGCGGCCATCGCCGGGTTCGCCGTCCTGCTGCGCGCCGTCGCGATCACGTCCGCCGCGGCCGCGACGCCGCCGACGGCGACGCTTGCGGCGGCCGCCTTCTCCGGGCTCGCCATCCCCGCCTTCAGCGGGCGCTTCCGCCGACGGCTCCGGCTCAGGCGTGGGTTCGGGCACATCGAAGGGAGGCTTTCCGTAGGCCTTTCGGACCGAGTCTCCCTGTTCGCCCGTCAGGAGCGACTGGTGACCCTTGACCTCGATGCCAAGCTCGGCGCACTTCGCGAGGACTTCCTTGCTCGTGAGCTCGATCTCCTTCGCGATCGCGTGCACGCGGATCGGGTCGCTCGGCTCGCGCGGCGGTGGCGGGGGAGCGACGGGCTTCGCGGCGGGCGCAGCGGGCTGCCGGGCACCCCTGTCGCCGCGCTCGTCCTCGCGATCTCCTCGGTCCTCGCGATCTCCTCGGTCCTCGCGGTCGCGACCACGGCCACGACGTCGCCGACGACCTCGGCCGCGGCGGCCACCTTCGCCCTCCTCGTCGCGGTCGCCCCGTTGGGAAGGCGCGCGGTTGGCGGCCTCGCCGCCCGCATCGCCTTCCGCATCGTCGTCGCGGGAATCGTCGCTCGATGCCGCGAGCGTCTCGGAGATGCTCGGCTCGTCCTCGTCGAGCTCGGGCAGGTCGTCGAAACCGCCCGACAGGATGATCGACGTCGCGTCGGCAGCGGCCGGCTTGCGCCGACGCCGGCGCCGCCCGCGTCGTCCGCCGCCCTCACCCCGAGCCTCGCCCCGAGCCTCACCCCGTCCATCGCCGCGCGCATCGTGCGAAGCGGCCCCGCCTTCGTCTTCCTCCTCGATCTCGGTCGGAAGGCTCGAAAGCGCGGGAATCTGCGGCTTCTGCGGCCGGTCGAGCTCGACGTCCGCGTCGCGGTCGTCGTAGGCGTAGATGTCCACGCGGTCGACCGCGATCGCCTCGCTGATTCGCACGCCGATCTTCTTCGAGAAGAGGTCCTCGAGCTCCACCATCGCGCGGCGCTTCGACGAGAGGAGCACCGCCGCGACCTTGGAAGAGCAGACGAGCTCGAGGCGCGAGACCTTGTCCATCGCCAGCACGAGCTGGACACGGCGCATCGCGTCGGCGGCCACCGAGTCCGGCATGCGGATCTCGCCGTGTCCCCCGCAGTGCGGGCAGTCGATGTAATGGGCCTTGCGGATGCTCGGGCGCATGCGCTGGCGGGTGAGCTCGATGATGCCGAACTCGCCGATCTGCGAGACGGTCGTCTTCGCGCGGTCGCCCGCGAGGTTCTTCTTGAGACGCTCCTCGATGTCGCGGCGGTGCTTCATCGAGCGCATGTCGATGAGGTCGCAGACGACGACGCCGCCGAGGTCGCGCAGGCGCAGCTGGCGCGCGATCTCGTCGACGGCCTCCTGGTTGGTCTGGTAGGCGTTCGTCTCGCTGTCGCGCGCGCTGCGCGAGCGGCCGGAGTTGACGTCGATCGCGACCAGCGCCTCGGCCTGGTCGAAGACGAGCGCGCCACCCGAGGGCAGCGGCACCTCGCGCGAGTGGATCATGTCGACCTGGCGCTCGACGTCGAACGCATGGAACACCGGCGTGCGGCGGTCGTAGAAGTGGACCCTCGCGGCGGCCTTCGGCGCGACGACCTCGAGGAACGCCTTCGCGCGGTGGAACGCGGGCTCGCTGTCGACCACGATCCCGTCGACCGATGCGTCGATCGAGTCGCGGATCGTGCGGAGCAGGATGTCGCCTTCGGTGTAGAGCTGGCAGGGGGCGCCGACCGCGTTCATGCGCTTCTCCATCACCTGCCAGAGCCGGGTGAGGTACTGCGCGTCGCGGGCGAGCTCGGTGCGGGTCGCGTCGAAGCCCGCGGTGCGCAGGATGAAGCCGAAGCCTTCGGGCAGGTTCAGCGAGTCGAGGATCTTGCGCATCTTGCGCCGCCCCTCCTCGTCGTCGACCTTGCGCGACACGCCGACGTTGTCCATGTCGGGCATCATCACGAGGAGCCGTCCCGGGATCGAGAGATAGCTCGTGACGGTCGGTCCCTTCGAGCCGAGGCCTTCCTTCAGGACCTGGACGGTGATCTCCTGGCCGCGCTTGAGCGCGTCCTGCATCATCGGCCGGGCGCGGCGCGGGATCTTGCGGCCGACCTTCTCGGTGCGCTCGCCGCCGTCGCGCTTCGCGCCGGGAAAGTACTTCGGGTGGAGGTCGGAGATGTGGAGGAAGCCGTTCGCGCCCTCGCCGAAGTCGACGAACGCGGCCTGGATCGCGGGCTCGACGTTGACGACGCGCGCCTTGTAGATCGAGCCGACGTTGGTCGCGGTCGCCGCGCGTTCGGAATGGAACTGCGCGAGCTTGCCCTGCTCGAGGATGGCGATGCGCATCTCGTCGCCGGGGACGTCGTTCACCACGACGAGCTGCTTCGGCCGATCGCGCTGGACGACGAGCGGCTCGTCGCCGTCTTCCTCGTCCTTCTCGACCGGATTGTCGAAGTCGCGCATCGAGGCGCGCGCGTACGCGGCCGCGGCCTCGTCCGCGTCGACGGCCTCTTCCTGCGCCTCGCGCTCGAGCGCCTCGCGCTCCTCATCACTCATCTCCGGGCTCAGCTCCGGCTCGGGAGCGTCTGCGAGTTCGTCGAGGATTCCGAGGATGCCGTCCGGCGACTCCGCGTCGCCGACGTCGTCGGCGGGGATGTCGCTCGGGTCGAGGTCGACGGGAATGTCGGTCGGGAAACCACCCGCGCTCTCGGCGGGGACCGCGTGTGCCGCGTCGGATGGCGCCGCGCGCTCGCGGCCTTCGTCGGTGTTCAGGGTGCTGTCGTTCTGCATCGTTGCGTTCGCTTCCAAGGCCGGAGGCCAAGTTGCGAGGCGCTCTGCGCTGCGCTCCGTTCGGGAGCGCTGCACGGTTCACGGGTCGGGCTGGGGTTGGTCGCGGCGCAACGGGCGCGGCAACCAGAGGAGCGGAGCTGTCGCCGATGCAATCGGGACGGGCTGCCCGCGAGTCACGCGAGGTGGATCGCGTGATGGATCACGTGACGGATCACGTCACGGATCACGTGGGCTGCGCGGAGACCGCGCACTCGCATCGCGCGTCCGCTGCAGTCGCCTTCGGCCGAGGACCCGCGCCGGATACGCGGTGTCTGATCGCCTGACGGCGTGCGCAGCGGCGCACGCGAAGTTCCATTCAGCCTCCGGCCGCGCGTTCGCGCGAATGTCCGGGGCCGCCCAGCCTGACCGGAGGAGTCGTCAATCCTTCGGCGCACACGGCGCGACTTGAAGGATGGACGCATCGAGCGAGGCGCAGGGCGCCAACGCGGAGGGCCTCAGGTTCAGGGCTGAAAAGTTCGGTTGTCTCGACCGGCCCCGCCCGGATCCCGAGGGTCTGTCACGCCTCATTCGGCGATCCAGCCCCCGAAGGAGTCGGGGTCGATCTTTCTGAGTTCGTCGCGGAGGGTGGTGATCACCTGCCGGTCGGAATCGAAGGAGCCGACCCGGCGGGCCAGCTCTTCGCAGTGGGGGATGTCGACGGACCTGATCACGCGCTTGACGAGCGGGATCTGGCTCGGGACAAGCGAGAGTGTACGCAACCCGAGGCCGATCAGCAACATGGTGTAGATCGCCTCGCCCGCGATCTCGCCGCAGAGCGACACGTCGATCCCCGCGCGCCTGCCGGCGCGGACGACCTGCTTGACCAGATAAAGGACCGCCGGGGAGGCCCCGGTGTAGAGGTGCGCCACCCGCTCGTTGCCGCGGTCGACGGCGAGGGTGTACTGGATCAGGTCGTTGGTGCCGATCGAGAAGAACGAGCACTCCTGTGCGAAGGCCCGCGCGAGAAGCGCCGCGCTCGGGACCTCGACCATGATTCCGATCTGGATGCCCCGGTCGAAGCGGATTCCCTCCTCCTCGAGCTCCTCGGCGACGTCGTTGAGGATCATCTTCGCCTGCCGCAGCTCCATCACCGTCGAGATGAGCGGGAACATCACCTTGACGGGTCCGTGCACGCTCGCGCGCAGGATCGCGCGCAGCTGCGTCTTGAACATCTCGCGGTGGGCGAGGCAGTAGCGGATCGAGCGGAGGCCGAGGAACGGGTTGCGCTCGGGCTCATGCGCCCGCTGCTGGGTGTACTTGTCGGCGCCGAGGTCGAGGGTGCGGATCGTGCAGGGCCGCCCGGCGAGGAGCTCGAGGGTGTGCCGGTAGGCGCGGTACTGCTCCTCCTCGCTCGGCTCGTGGTCGTTCGTCAGGTAGAGGAACTCGGTGCGGTAGAGGCCGACGCCGTCGCCGCCGTTGGCCAGCACGCTCTCGACCTCGTGCGGGAACTCGATGTTGCCGAGCAGCCTGATGCGCTCGCCGTCCTTCGTGACGGCCTCGAGGCCCGCCGCCTCGCGCAGCGCCCGCCGGTGATGGGAGTAGCGCTCCTGCTGGTTGCGGTACTCCTCGAGCGTCCGCCCGTCCGGGCGGATGACGACGACGCCCGTGTCGCCGTCGACGATCACGAGATCGCCGTCCTCGGCGCGCTGCATGATGCGCTGGCAGCCGACGACGCAGGGAATCTCGATCGCGCGCGCGACGATCGAGGTGTGGCTCGTGCGTCCGCCGAGATCGGTCGCGATGCCGAGGATCTTGCGGCGGTCCATGCCCGCGGTCTGCGAGGGCGTCAGCTCGTGGGCGACGATGACCACGGGCTCGTCGAGAGCGGAGAGCCGCGACTCGTTCTCGCCCATCAGCTTGCCGAGGACGCGCCGCTCGAGGTCGAGCACGTCGTTGGCCTTCTGGCGGAAGACCTCGTTTCCTATGGCGTTGAACTGGTCCGTGACCCGCTTGAAGCAGTCGGCCACGGCGACCTCCGCGTTGACGCGGGTCCGGCGGACCTGGTCGCGCATCGGGCCGATGAGCGACGGGTCCTGGGCGAGGCCGAGGTGGAATCCGAAGATCTTGGCGGCCTCGCGCCCGAGCTGCTGCTCGGTGCGGTCGCGGAGCACGACGATGTCGGACGCCGCGTCGCGCAGCGCGGAGTCGAGCCGCGCAAGCTCGGCGTCGATCTCGTGCTCGTCGATCTCGCGGTGGGGGACGTGGGTCTCGGCCTCGCCGAGCACGAACGCGCGCGCGATCACGATCCCCGGCGAGACGGGGATCCCCTTCACCGTCTGCATGGGCTTGGGCTGTGGCTGCGCGTGCGGCATCGAAGGGGACAGTCTAGCGAATCACGTTCGGCGCCCGCGAGGCGGAAACGGCAGGGCCGCCGCGTGGTGCACGGCGGCCCTGCCTCGAAACTCTCGCGCGCTCACGCTCCCGCGATCCCGCGATCCCGCGCTCCCGCAATCCCGCGCTCCCGCGCCATCCCCACCAAAGGCCGCCGCCGCAGCGGCGGCCGCTCAAGTTACGCCGCGACCGCTCAAGGATTGTCCTTGACCTCGTACTCCGCGTCGATCACGTCGTCCTTCTTCGGGGCGTCGGCCGTTGCTCCCGCAGCGCCCGCGGCACCGCCGGACTTCGCCGACTCGTACGAGATCTTGCCCAGCTCCTGCGCCGCCTGGTTGAGCGCGTCGAGCGACTTCTGGATCGCCGCCGCGTCGTCGCCCTTCACGCGCTCCTCGACGTTCGAGATCGCGCTCTCGACCGCGCTGCGCGTCGCCGCAGGGACCTTGTCGCCGAGATCGGTCATCGCCTTCTTGGTGCCGTAGACGATCTGCTCCGCCTGGTTGCGCAGGTCGACGAGCTCGCGTCGCTGCTTGTCGGCCGCTGCGTTCGCCTCGGCCTCGCGCTTCATGCGCTCGATGTCGTCCTTCGAGAGGCCCGAGGAGCCGGTGATCTTGATCTCCTGCTTCTTGCCGCTCGCCTTGTCGGTGGCGGTCACGTTCAGGATTCCGTTCGGATCGATCACGAACTCGACCTCGATCTGCGGCATTCCGCGCGGCGCAGGCGGGATTCCAGTCAGGTCGAACTTGCCGAGGCTGCGGTTGTCGCCCGCCATGGGACGCTCGCCCTGAAGCACGTGGATCGTCACCGAGTTCTGGTTGTCCGACGCGGTCGAGAAGGTCTCCTTCTTCGACGTCGGGATCGTGGTGTTGCGCGGGATGAGGGTCGTCATCACGCTGCCGAGCGTCTCGACGCCGAGGGAGAGCGGAGTGACGTCGAGGAGCACGACGTCCTGCACGTCGCCGACGAGCACGCCGCCCTGGATCGCGGCGCCGATCGCGACGACCTCGTCCGGGTTGATCGAGCGGTCGAGCGAGTCGGTCTTGAAGATCTCCTTCGCGATCTGCTGGACCTTCGGGATGCGGATCGAGCCGCCGACCATCACGACCTCCTGCACGTCCTTCGGGTCGAGCTTGGCGTCCTTGAGCGCCTGCTCGCACGGGCCGCGGAGGCGCGTGAACAGGTCGCCGCACATGTCCTCGAACTTGGCGCGGGTGACGGTCACCTGAAGGTGCTTCGGGCCCGTCTGGTCGGCGGTGATGAACGGCAGGTTGACCGTGGTCTCCATCTGGGTGGAGAGCTCGATCTTCGCCTTCTCTGCCGCTTCCTTGAGGCGCTGGAGGGCCATCGCGTCCTTGGTGATGTCGATCCCTTCCTTCTTGCGGAACTCGTCGGCGAGGAAGGTGATGATGCGGTCGTCGAAGTCGTCGCCGCCGAGGTGGCCGTCGCCGTTGGTCGAGAGCACTTCGAACACGCCGTCGCCGACGTCGAGGATCGACACGTCGAAGGTGCCGCCGCCGAGGTCGAACACGGCGATGCGGGCGTTCTTCTTCTTCTCGAGGCCGTAGGCGAGCGCAGCCGCGGTCGGCTCGTTGATGATGCGCTCGACCTTGAGGCCCGCGATCTCGCCGGCGTCCTTGGTCGCCTGGCGCTGCGAGTCGTTGAAGTAGGCAGGCACCGTGATCACCGCGCGCTCGATCTTCTCGCCGAGGTAGTCCTCCGCGACCTTCTTGAGCTCCTGGAGGACGATCGCGCTGATCTCCGGGGGCGTGTAGTGCTTGCCGCGGATGTCGACCTTCACGAGGTCGTCGCCGCCGCCTTGGATCGCGTACGGGACCATCTTCTGCTCGCGGGCCACCTCGTTGGTGCGGCGCCCCATGAAGCGCTTGATCGAGTAGATCGTGTTCTTCGGGTTCGTGACCTGCTGGTGCTTGGCGGGCTGGCCGACGAGGCGCTCGCCCTTGTCGGTGAACGCGACGACCGAGGGGGTCGTGCGGCTGCCTTGGGCGTTGATGAGCACCTTCGGCTGTCCGCCCTCCATGATGGCGACGCACGAGTTGGTGGTGCCGAGGTCGATTCCGATGATCTTGCCGGTTGCGTTTGCCATGGGATTGGATCCTTCCCGCCCGACGGGTCGCGCCGGGCGTTTGCTGACGTTGCATGCCAGCGCGGCCGGGGCCACGCGGGGTCGCGGGGTCACGCAAAGGTAGTGCCAGCCTCGGAGGCGGCTTCCACGTGCCAGACCCTGCGGAAGGGTGCGCTCGGGGCGAATCCGTCTGCCACATTGGCACCACGGCCGACGCGGGTGCACCCCGTTGCTACGCTCCCCGCTCATGCGCCGCATCGACCTCGACAGCCTCGACCTCGCGGCGGACATCATGCACGACGCGACCAACCTCGCGCTCGCGGCGCGGCGCGGCCTTCCGCCCGATGCGATCGTGGAGAAGTCGGACGGTTCGGTGGTGACGGCGGTCGACGTCGCGCTGCAGGTCTTCATCCTGTCCGAACTCGAGCTTGCCTTCGGGCACGTTCCCGTGATCGCCGAGGAGGACGCCTCGTCCATCGGCGGCAAGCCCGCGGCCGAGGCCCACTGCCGGGCGCTTCTCCGCGAGTGGGGCTTCGACGGCGACGACCGCGACATCGCGCGGCTCCTCGCGCTCGGCGGCTTCGACGGGCGTCCGCGCGACGTCGAGGATGTCTGGGTGCTCGACCCGATCGACGGAACGCAGGGATTCGTCGACCACAGCCACTGGTGCCCGTGCCTCGCGCTGCTCCGCCGCGGCGAACCGGTCTTTGCCTCGAACGGGTATCCGACGCTCGGAGGAGGGCTCCTCGTGTCCGCGGTCGAGGGCGAGGGCTGCTGGTCGTACCCCCTCGACGCAGGCGACGAGGGCGAGCCGACGAGGCTTGCCGTCTCGCAGACGCCTCCCGCCGCGGGCGCGGCGGTCCGCGTGGTGGCGCCATCGCGGGCGACCGACAAGCAGCTGGCGGCAAGGCGATCGGTCGGTGAGGCGACGGGCCATCCGTGTGCGCTCGTCCACGCCGACAGCCAGGCGAAGTACGGGCTCGTGATCCTCGGCGAGGCGGACATCGCCTACAGCCGCAGGGGCGGCGGCCCCGGCAACTACATCTGGGATCACGCTGGAGCGGTGCTTCTCGCGCGCGAGGCTGGGGCTTGGATCGGCGACACCGACGAGGGGCCGATCGAGTGCGGCCACGGGCGGCGTCTCGTCGCCAACAGCGCCGTGATCTGCGCGACGCGCGGGCTTGGACCCTTGACCGCCCGCGTGCTTGCCGAACGCGACCGCGCGGAGCGTCTCTCCCCTCCGCGGCGCGGCGGGGCGTAGCCTTCGGCGGCTCTCACGAAGGCAGGACGGTTGCGCCGACAATCGGCGCTGCATCCATGGTTTCCGATTCCCCCGTTCACAAGCCGTCCGTGGCGCTCGCGTTGCTCAAGTGGCCCGCGATCGCCGCGCTCGTCGGCTTCGTGGTCTCGGAGATCCTCACCGACTCGGTCTACCTCCTCCAGTGGCTGTGGTTCGTGCCGAGGCCGGTGCTCGCGGGCGGTGCGCTCGGATGGGCGCTCCTCGCGCTGGCGGTGGTCCGCGCCTTCGGCCGTCGCAGGCGGGAGGCGCGCGCGCTGCGCGTCGTTGCGCTTGGCGCGCTCG
>JBIKWD010000073.1:0-14838 GCA_044356505.1 Phycisphaerales bacterium | reverse complement strand
CTCGTGCGTGTAGGCGATCCAGTCGCTGCGCGTGCCGAAGAGGTAGACCTCGATCGGCCCATCGGGCGCGGGCAGCGGGATGATGGCGCTGCGGTAGTGGTCGAGCGCGGTCGGCAGGAAGATCTGCATCCGATCGCGGATCATCGGATCGCGCAGCGTCGAGTGGATGCGGTGGGTGCCGACGTCGATGCACTCGCCCGGCTTCTCGCCGAACTTCCACTCCTCGATCAGGGGCTCCGCACGGCGGGTCTCGACGCTGACCGCGGCGGGCGAAGCCTGCCTCTTCTCCGGCATGGAGACCGTCGAGCAGCCGAGGACAACCGCGATTGCGCCTGTGGAGATGAGGAGGCGAGACGACGCCATGGTGGGTGAGTCTACCCCAGCGATCGAGATCAGATTCAGAATCCGCCGAACTCGCGCGTGCGATCGTCAGTCGCCGCCGCCGCCTCAGTCCCCGCCACCCCCGCCGCCGCCGCCACCGCTTCCGCCGTCGCCCGAACCATCGGCGTCCCGCGCGCTCCTTCCATGCGAATCGCGTCCAGGCCCGCCGCTTCCCATGGCACCGTCGTCGCCGCCCCAGCCGGTGACCCGCCCACGGTCGTCGCGTTCAGCCCGCCGCAGCCAGAGCGAGAGGAATCCCGAGAAGACGAACAACCCCGCGACAAAGAGAACGAGAGCCACCACAACAGCGATCGCAAAAACTGGAAAGGAGATGAGTTCCATCGGATTTCCTATGTGTCTATGACCACTCCGCGGCGCATGCGTCAGACCGAACCGAGCGCTGCGAGGGCGCTCTTCGCGGCGGCGACGTCTGCATCGATCTCTGCGAGTTTCTTCCGGGTTTCCTCGACGACCGCGGGCGGGGCCTTGGCGACATAGCCCGCGTTGTCGAGCTTGGCGCGCATGCCCGAGGCCTGCTTCTCGCGCTCGGCGATCAGCTTCGAAAGGCGCGCCTTCTCGGCGCCGGCATCGACCGCGTCGACGAGGCCGTCGAGGAGGAGTTCGCTGCCCTCGAAGGGGATGGCGACGGCGCCCGCTGGACGTGCGGCGGGCGGCAGAGTGATCTTCTCGAGGCCCGCGAGGGTCTCGACCACGCCCCCCGCCGCGGCGACGAGCGTGCGGACGGCGTCTGGCGCGCACAGGGTGATCCGGCGCTTGGGCGAGACCTGCCGCTCGCCGCGCACCTTGCGGATCGCGTCGACGAGCGCCTGGACGCGCGCGAACTCGGCGAGGGCGGCGTCGTCGCGCAGGCTCGCGGCGGGCGCCGGCCACGCGGCGGTCGCGCAGAGGGCGCTCGGCGGGAGCGACAGCCCCGCGACCGCGCGGTTCGGAAGCGCCTGGACGCTCGCCCAGAGGGTTTCGGTGACAAACGGGCAGACCGGGTGCAGCAGCCGCAGGATCGCGTCGAGCATGCTCGCGAGGATCGCCTGCTGCGTGGCGTTCGTGCGGACGGTGGGCTTGATCCCCTCGAGGTACCAGTCGCAGAAGTCGCGCCAGACGAGGTCGTAGAGCGCTTCGGCGACGCGGTGGAACTCGTAGTCGGCGATTGTCTCGTCGACGATCCGCGTGGCGCGCTCGAGGCGCGCGAGCATCCAGCGGTCGAGGAGCGTGAGGGGTTCGGGCGTGCCGGGGCCCCGAATGGGGGAAGAACTCGAATCGGCAGAGGCCTGCGCCAGATTCGACAACGCGAACCGCGTCGCGTTCCACAGCTTGTTCGCGAAGTTGCGGCCGAGGTCGAAGCGCGCGCTCGTGTTGCGCGCAAGCGGCATCTCGGCGGTCGGCGTGGCGACGCCCGTCGCAGCGCCGAAGCCGGAGACCATCTTCTTCGACGCGTCCTTCGGCGAGGACTGGATCGCGTCGGCGACGGTGTAGCCGCCGCTCGTCGTCGTCCACTTCGGCGTGAAGGCCTCGTTCGTGTGCGGGTCGACCATGTCGACCGGCAGGCGCACGTCCTGCGTGTTCGTCGCCATCGAGACGAGCGTGAAGCGCATCGCGTCGGCGCCGTGCGAGTGGATGATGTCGCGCGGGTCGACGCCGTTGCCGAGCGACTTCGACATCTTCTGGCCGTGGCCGTCCTGGATCATCGCGTGGATGAAGACATGCTTGAACGGCAGGCGCCCGAGGAAGTAGCGGTTGAACATCACCATGCGCGAGACCCACAGGGTGATGATCTCGCGCGCGGTGCAGAGGACAGAGCTCGGGTTGTAGCGGTCGAGGAGCCCCGCCATCTCGGGCCAGCGCGACGGGTCGGGCCAGCCGAGGGTCGAAAGAGGCCAAAGCGCCGACGAGAACCACGTGTCGAGGACGTCGGCGTCGCGCTTGAAGCCGACGGCCTCGAGCGCCACGCCGTCCGCGTCGTCGACGAGGCAGACATGCAGATCGTGCTCGCCCTTCGCGCTCGAGAGCGCGGAGATCGCGAGATCGGCGCCATCGGCGACACGCGACACGCGCACGGTGGCGCGCGACGCGGGCAGCGACGCGAGCATGCCGAGATGCGACGCAAGCGCGCCCGCCTCGCCGCGCTTCGACCAGACGGGAATGCGGTGCCCCCACCACAGCTGGCGCGAGATGCACCAGTCGCGGATGTTCTCGTGCCAGAACTGGAAGTTCTTCGCGTAGCGCGCGGGGTAGAAGCGGAGCTCGCCGTCGCCCGCCATTGAGGGACCAGCCGCGACCGCCGCAGGCAGCGCGCCCTCCACCTGGTCCTTCGCCATCGCGCGCAGCGCCGTGCCGCGCAGGCGGTCGTCGGTCACGCGCACGTACCACTGGTCAGAGAGATACGGCTCGACCGGCACATGCGAGCGGTACGAGTGGCCGACCGCGTGGCGGTAGGGCTTGGCGTCCTCGAGGAGGCCGTTCGCCTTGAACCACGCGACGATCTTCTTGCGCGCCTCTTCGCGCGAAAGGCCGACGAACGCGCGCGCCTCGGCCGACACATCGGCCCAGCCGTGGCGGTCGCTGATCGCGCCGTTCGGCGCCATCACGTTGATCGCGGCGAGCCCGTGGCGCTGCCCGATGTCCCAGTCGTTCTGGTCGTGCGCAGGCGTGACCTTGAGGAAGCCCGTCGCGAACTGCGCCTTCGGATCGGCGGGGTCGCCGCCCAGCGACGCGGGCATCACGACATAGTCGTCCTCGACGATCGGAATTTCGCGGCCGACGATCGGGAGGCGCAGCTTCTTTCCGCGCAGCGCCGCCGCGCGCGGATCCTTCGGGTTGATCGCGACGGCGGTGTCGCCGAGCATCGTCTCGGGGCGCGTCGTCGCGACGGTGACATGGCCAGAGCCATCCGCGAGCGGATAGCGCAGGTACCAGAAGTGCCCGTCGACCTCCTCCATCTCGACCTCGTCGTCGGCGAGCGCGGTCTCGGTGACGGGATCCCAGTTCACGAGCCGCTTGCCGCGGTAGATGAGGCCGTCGCGGAACAGCGTGCAGAACGCGTGACGCACCGCCGTCGCGCAGGTCTCGTCCATCGTGAAGCGCGTGCGGTCGAAGTCGCACGAGCAGCCCATCGACTTCAACTGCCCGAGGATCGTGGCCTCGTACTCGTCCTTCCACTCCTGGACCTTCTCGACGAACGCCTCGCGGGTGAAGTCGGTGCGCTTCTTCCCTTGGAGAAGCAGGCGCTTCTCGACGACCGTCTGCGTGGCGATGCCTGCGTGGTCGGTGCCCGGCATCCAGAGCGTGTTCGCGCCCTTCATGCGGTTGTAGCGCGCGAGGAGGTCCTGCAGCGAGTTGTTGAAGGCGTGGCCGAGGTGGAGCGCTGCGGTGACGTTCGGCGGCGGGATGAAGATCGCGTACGGGTCCCCCGGCGCCGACGGCTCGGCGTGGAAGCAGCGCGCGGCGTCCCATCGCGCGTGCACGACGCCCTCGGCCTCCGTCGGCACATAGGCCTTCGGAAGTTCGGTGGCGGTCGAGACGGTTCCTGACGGCGAGCCTGCGGACATAGGGCGAGGATTCTACTTCGCGTGGGCGTCGGCAAGGCGCGCGTTTCGCGGTGGTTTCTGCGATAGTTGCGCGCATGCGGCGCCTTGCGCTTCCGGTCTTCGCCTTGCTTCCGCTCCTTGCTGCCTGCGGCGGCGATGCGCAGCCCGTGCGGCAGGCCGAGCGCCCCTCGCTCACGGCGCGCGAGCTCGAGGACACGGCCGTCGCGATCGAGGAGTTCCTGAACGCAGGGCGCACGCGCGAGGCCGAGCTTCTCGCCCGCAAGCTGCGCGACTCGGTGGCGGACGAAGACCCGGCGCGGGCGCGCGTCGCGGAACTTGCGTCGCGCGCGTTCTTCGCGCGCGCCGAACTCGCGAAGCGGGACCTCGCGTCGTCCGCGCGCGACGCGCTTGTCCGCGAGGCAGGCGCAGAGGCCGCGCGGGCCGCAGCCGTGACGCCGCCCGATCCCGTGCGCCTGCGCTTCGCTGCGCTTCTCGCCGGACGCAGCGGCGACACAGCGGCCGCGTTCGACTTCTACGACCGCGCCCTCGCGATCGCGCCCGACGACCGGCAGACGCTGCTGCCGGCCGCGTCGCTCGCGCTCGGCGTCGGCGACCGCGCGCGCGCAACGCCGCTTGTCGCGCGTCATGCGGCGCTCGCGCCCGACGACGGCTGGAGCGCCGCGCTCGAGGCGCAGCTTGCGATCCTCGAAAGCGACGCGTCGCGCGCGGTCGAGCGCGCGAGCGTCGCGATGTCGCGCGACCGCGAGGCGCTCGAGTTCAGGCTGATCTTCGCCCGCGCGCTTTCCGCCGATGGCCGTGCGGGCGACGCGGCGCGCGCGCTGTCGGCGCTCTCGTCCGCCGATCGGGCGAAGCTGCCGATCGCGCAGGCGCTCGCGGAGGCGCTGCGAGCGTCGGGCGACCTCGCGGGCGCCGCGCGCGCGTGGACCGCGGCCGTCGAGGCTGCGCCCGACAGCGCGTTCGCGCGGGCCGAGCTCGCGCTCGCCCTCGCGCGCGCAGGCGACCGCACGCGCGCGGCGGCCATGCTCGAGGGCATCGCCACGCTCGAAGGCGGCGACGCCGAGCGCGCGCGTGTCGACGAGGCGCTGCGTCGGGAATGAGGCGACTCAAAGTCCCGCAGGGGCGCAGCCCTCACCGCAGTGCGCGACCGCCGTCGATCCGGATCGTCACGCCTGTGAGGTACGACGCCTCGAGCACGAGGAAACGCACGAGCTTCGCGGCTTCCTCGGGCGTGCCGGCGCGCGCGAGCGGCGTGCGCGCGAGCGTCGCCTGCTTGATCTCCGCGCTCACCGCGCCGGGCGCGTCGTCGTCGGGCCACGCGATCACGCCAGGCGCGATGCAATGGACGCGCACCGCCGGCGCAAGCTCGACCGTGAACTGCTCGGCAAGCGCGCGCACCGCGGCCTTCGCGACGATGTACGGCGTGAAGGACACCCGCGGCTTTCCGAGCGCGTAGATGTCGCTGTAGAAGACGACGGCGCCACCTGCGGGAAGGCGCGACTGCGAGAGCGCGCCGCGCAGCGACTGGGTGAGGAGCGCGGGCGACACCACTTCGGCGCGGTACATCGACTCGAAGTCGGCGGTCCTGATCGAACCCATCGCCGTCGGCGCATAGGTCGACGCGTTGTGCACGATGCAGTCGACGCCGCGCGGAACGAGCGCGGCGGCCACGCGCTCGACCGAGGCGATGTCGCAGAGGTCGAGGTGCAGGATCTCCGGCGCGATCGCGAAGCCCGACTCGCGCGCCGCAGCGGCGGCAAGCGCCGCCGTCTCGCGGCAGCCCGACTCGTCGCTCCGATAGGTCAGCGCGAGATCGAGGCCGGCGCGCGCAAGCTCGATCGCGGTCGCCCGTCCGACGCGCCTCGACGCGCCGGTGACGAGCGCCCGTCCGATCGGGGCGCGCGGAAGTGGTGCTGCCTGACTCATGGTGCCTGATCCTCGCTCGGAAGTTTCCGCTGCCGCGCGCGGTTGCGGCGCTCTCCGCGATGATACGAGGATCGGACGCACGCGAGATTGCCGTAGAATCGGCGCTCCCGATGGCGACGCCGAGCGACAAGTCCCACCCTGCGAAGCCGCGGCGGCGCCGGCTGCGAAACGCAGCGATCGCGGTGCTTGCGCTTCTTGCGATCGGGGCGTTCGTCTTCACGCGTCCCGCGGTGCTTGCGCGACTCGTGCTTCCGTCCGCCGCGCGCGCGATCGGCGGCGAGGTGACGGCCGCGCGCGTCGCCCTCGACGGGTTCGAGACCCTCGTGATCGACGACCTGCGCGTCCGCGCAAGGGGCTGGTCGGGCGATGCGGGGCAGGTGGCCTACGCCGACACGATGCGCGTCGAGTTCTCGCTGTGGGCGCTCCTCTTCGGCGACGTGAAGGTCTACTCGGTGTCGGTCGGCAGGCTCGACCTCCGGCTCGCCGAGCGCGAGGACACCCCCGGTGCGTTCTCGATGCTCGCGCTCGTGCCTGAGCCGAGCGAGCGCGCGGACGCGCGCCGTCAGAGGCCCGCGCGCATCACGATCGAGGAACTCGCCATCGAGAACGGCGTCGCGGCCGACGGCGGCTTCGAGAAGCTCGGCGAACTTCGCTTCCGCGGCTCGTTGACGCCGATCCCCGAGTCCCCCGCGGCGTTCGCCTTCCGCCTCGAGGGAAAGCCCGACGAAACTGGACGGATCGCCATCGGCGAGTTCTCCGGCAGCTTCGACGGCGACCGGCGCGCGATCGACGTCGGGGCGAAGCGGATCGACCTCGACGGAAGGCAGCTTGCGGTCGCACCGCTGGCGGTGCGCGCGTGGACGACGCGCCTCGGGCTCGAGGGCAGCATCCCGAGCGCGCGCTTCGCATACTCGCCCGAGTCGTCGCCGACGGCCGAACTCGACATCGAGGGCGTCGCGATGGACCTTCCGATCGGCGCGCTCGGCGACGCGGCGCTCGCTGAGTCCTGGAGCGGCCTGCTCGACGGCGAGCTGGTTCCCGCGCGTTCGATGCCGCGCATGACGCTGCGGCAGGGCTCGCTCCGCTTCCGCGACGAGACGGTCGCGCTCGTGGGACTGAAGGGCAGTCTCGGCGCGGAGGGCGAGGACGTGATCGAGGTCCCGTTCGAGTGCGAGCTCAACCTCGAGATCCCGAGCGACCAACTGCCGCCCTTCGACTGGGACAAGCGCGAGGAGTGGATCGAACAGGCCGCGAGGAGCGCTGCGTTCTCGATGACGGTCGCGATCCGCGACTTCGGTTCTCCCGAGCCCGCCTCGGGTGCGCCGCGCATGCTGCAGCTGCCGCGCGCGGTGGCGAAGGTCATCGCCGACTTCGGCATCACCGAGTGGACGCTCAATCTCGACACGCGCATCGAGCGCGGCGCGCCCGGGGCCGATGGAACCCCGGCGCCGCTGACGACGGGCGGGACGCTCCGGCTCACCGAGGGTTCGGGCGCGTACGAGGAGTTTCCCTACCGGCTCGACGACGTGAACGGCACCGTCACCTTCCGCAACGACGACGTGCTGGTCGAGCGCTTCACCGGACGGGGCGAGGATGGCGCGCTCGTGACGATCGACGGAGAGCTGATCGGCATCGCCACCGGCGCAGAGATCGACCTTCGGATCCGCTGCGACGACGCGCCCATCGACCAGCGGCTCTTCGACGCGTTCGACGCCGGCCCGCGCGAGGCGCTCGGTCTTCTCTTCGACGAGCGCGCGAACGCGGCCCTCGATGCGGCGGACCTTCTTCCCGACGCGACGGCGCTCGTCGCCCAGCGCCAGGCGCTTGCGCGGCTCGCAAGCGGCGCCGACGGCGGACGCGACGCCGAGAGGCTGCGGCGCAGCATCGACGCCGGGCCGTTCAAGCTCGGCGGGCGCGCGGGGTTCGATCTTCGCGTCTACTCCCCCGCCGGCTTCGGACAGCCGGTGATCGTGACCGGCGACGTGAAGGTGCGCGACGCCGGTCTCGTCTTCGGCAGGTTTCCCTACCCGCTGCGCATCAAGTCGGGCTCGATCACCATCCTCGACGAGGCGATCGTGATCGGTGGCGGCGGACTCCGCGCGGTCACCCCCGCCGGCGGCACCTTCGTGGTCGGCGGAAGCGTGCAGATCCCGCGCGACGGCGCGGGCGGGCGCAGGCTTCTTCCGCTCATCGAGATCGCCGACAACGACGACGCGATCAACCCGGCGCTGCTCGCCGCCATCCCGTTCTCCGAAGGCGACGCGACCGAGGGCTGGCCCGGCCGGGACCTCGCCCCGGCCGGCGAACTCCTGCGCGCGCTCGGGCTGACCGGCTCGCTCGATCTCAACGGTTTCGTCACGACCCGGCCCGATGGCGGCGAGTCGTTCCAGATCAAGATCGACTTCGAGCGGGGCCGCGCCGAGCCGGACGCCGACGGACGGCTGTGGCTTGCGGCGCAGGGACTCCCGTGGCCGGAGGGATTCGTCCTCGACGACTGCTCGGCGAAGCTCGACGTCACGCCCGATCTCGTGCGCTTCGACGACTGCACCGGCACCCGCGGGTCGGGAGCCGTCGAGGCCAGCGGCTACGCCGACCTCGCGGGGCCCGGCAAGCGCGTCGAGCTCACCCTCGACGACCTGCCGATCGACGCTGCGTTCGCCGGCTACCTCGGCGACACGCCGGCGGAGTCCGCGGAGCGCTTCGCGCGCTACCAGCCGAGCGGGATCCTCGACGGGACCGTCGTGCGCGTCGTCGACGAGCGCGGCGCCGTCACCCGCGGCAGCCTTGTTCCCGTGCACCTCGAGGTCACGATGGATGGTTCGCGCGTCCGCGCCGAGCATCTCGCGGGGCGCATCGAGGTCGAAGGCGACGAGGTGCGCGCCGACAGCCTCGAGCTGCGGCTGTCGAGCGCAGGAGCGGACGACGGAATCCTGCGCCTGTCGGGCAAGCTGTCGCAGGAGACGCTCGACGCGCGATGGTCGGGCGGCCGCGTCGAGTCGCCGGTGCTGCGCGAGGTGCTGCGAAACCGCGGCCCCGGCGCGGTCGCGACGCTCCGGTCGCGCGAGGCGGTCGGCTTCCTCGACGCGCGCTACACCGCAAGCGGCGGCGAGCGGCTCGAGATCGTCCCGAAGTCGCTGCGCGTCGGGCCCGAGGGACGCCGCGTGCTGTTCACCTTCGATCCGACGAGCCGCATCGAGGCGACCGGGGATTCGATCGAAATCGACCTGCGCAGCACGCTCGGCGCAGACGCCGACGGAACCATGATGTTCGCGGGGAGGTTCGACCTCGGCGTCGATTCACGCGTCGATGCCCGCATGACGATCGACGCGCGCTCGTTGACGCCTGCGCTCCGCGAGGTCCTTCCGCCGCCGCTCGACATGGCGTCGCGGAGCATCGACCTCGCCTCGACAGGTCGGTTTCTGCTCGACCTCACCGACATCGATCTCCGCTGGCCCGCGAGCCGAAGCGCTGCGGAGCCCGATCTCTACAGCCTTCGCGGAGAGGCGCGGCTCGAAGGCGCGGCCTTCAACACGGGCATCTCCTTCACCGACATGCAGGCGACGCTGCCGATCGAGTTCCGCTACGAGCCGCACGCGGCGCAGCCGGTGGATTTCCACGCCATGCTGTCGTCGACGGGCGCGAAGGCGATCGGGCGCACGATCGGGCGGAGCGTCGCGCGCATCGCGTCGAGGCCGTCGGGCAACGCGATCGAGATCGACGCCGATGGCGACATCGCCGACGGGCGCTTCGACGTGCGCGCCGACGTCGACTTCGACCGCGATCGCTACGCCGCGCTGCTGAGGATCTCCGAGGCGGGTTTCGCGCAGCTTCGGGATCGGACGGAGAAGGCGCCCTCGGGCGGCGGCGGAAGGCTGTCCGCGCGGCTCGAGGTCGAGGGTCCGCTCGGCGGCTCGGAAGCGGACGTCGCGTCGCGGACGGGCACGCTCGACGTGATGCTGCGCGACGCCGAGCTCGCGTCCACCCCGATCGCGCTCAGGGTCCTGCAGCTCACGCAGCTGATGCCGCCCTTCGCCGGCAACCTGAGCGAGACCGAGGCGCATCTCACGATCAAGGGATCGAGCGCGGCGATCGACTCGGTGAGGCTCTCGAGCCCGACGCTCAGCCTCACCGGTTCCGGCACGCTCGACATCCCGAGCCTCGCCGTCGCCATGCGCCTCTCGGCCAAGGGAACCATCCCCGTCCTCAGCGACCTGATCGGCGGGGTGACGGGCGCGATCTTCGCGATCGATGTCGAGGGAACCCTCGGCGAGCCGCGGGTTTCGATCGCACCGCTTCCCGGAATCACGAGCGAACCCACCGTGACGGTGCCGCTGCCGACGCCCGCGACCGATGCGGGCCCGACGCCTACCCTTTCGGCCCCGCCCGATGGCGATGGGGACGCGAAAGTCGCGCCCGACGCACGCTCAGGACGATGAACACGCCTCGGCGCGACGCCGCCGACCGCACGCACCGACCCCACATGACCGCACACGACCCCAATGCCCCGAACGCGCGCGATCCGCAGCGCCCCAGACTCGATCTCTCGCACATCGAGGAGGCGGTCGACCGGTTCTTCGAGTCCTCCGGCGTAGAGCCCTCGCATGAGGCGCGCGAACTCGTCGCGGAGATCATGCTATCGGGACTCAAGCTCGTCTCCGACGGCGCCGACATGGGCCAGCTGAAGCTCGTGCGGAGCGCCCTCAAGGAGATGCGCCACGCCTACCGCATCTTCAACCCCTACCGCGGCACGCGCAAGATCTCGATCTTCGGAAGCGCCCGCACCCCCGAGAGCGACCCCGACTACCAGCTCGCGCGCGTCTTCAGCCAGCTGATCGCGCAGGCGGGCATGATGGTCATCACCGGCGCCGGCGACGGCATCATGAAGGCCGGCCACGAGGGTCCCGAGGTCGAGAAGTGCTTCGGCCTGCGCATCCGACTGCCGTTCGAGGCGGGTGCGAACTCGGTCATCGACGGCGACCCGAAGCTCGTCAACTTCCGCTACTTCTTCACGCGCAAGCTGATGTTCATGGCGCACTCCGACGCTGTCGCCGTGTTCCCGGGCGGCTTCGGCACGCAGGACGAGCTCTTCGAGGCGCTGACGCTCATCCAGACCGGCAAGTCGCATCTCATTCCGATCGTGCTCATCGAGCACGAGGGCGGCGACTACTGGAAGAGCTGGGAGGAGGGCTGCGTGCTGCCGCTTGCGCGCCGCAGGCTCATCTCGCCCGAGGATCGGGCGCTCTACACGATCCACACGAACCCCGCCGCCGCCGTCGAGGAGGTCGCGAACTTCTACCGCCGCTTCCACTCGATGCGGTTCGTCGGCAAGGAGCTGGTCATCCGCCTGCACACGCCCGTCGACGAAGCCGAACTCGGCCGCCTCGAGCGCGAGTTCAAGGTCGACCTCTGCGCCGAGGGCACCTTCCGCGCCGTGGGCGCCTTCGAGGAGGAGGAAGAACACCGCGATCTCCCGCGCATCGCCTTCCGCTTCAACCGCCGCGCGTGGAGCCGCCTCCGCGCCATGCTCGACTCGATCAACGGCGCGCCGCAGAGAACCCACGCGTGAGCACGGGGACGCGCCGTGTCAGGCCCGCGCCCGCGACGGCCGTGCTCGCGTGTCTCGGCACGTCGCTCGCCACCGTTCTCGCCACCTTTCCCATCACGGCCTGCGCTCCCGTGAAGAGCGGGGCGACCCGCGCGGCGACGCGCGACGAGCAGGGCCTGACGCGCGCCGGCGCCGCCACGGGGCTCGAACTCCTTCGCTGGTACGTTCCGGACGATCCGGCGCGGCGACGCGAGGGTATCGAGCGGGTCGTCGCCGAAGGGCTGGCGACGCGCGTCGCCTGCGACCTCGACTCCAACGGCTTCACGCTGCTCCGCGCCGATGCCGCCCGACTTGGCGCCGCGCTCGGCGCGCTCGGCGAGTCCGCATCAGCGCGCAGCACCCTGCTCGGGCAGCCGAACAGCTGGACCGACCTCGTGACGGCGCAGGTGGCGGCCGACACGGTGCTCTTCGTGGCGGGTCGCCCGCGCAAGGCGGACGACTCGGTCATGAGCCTGGCGATCAGGGGCTGGTGCTTCCCCACCGTCGACTCGGCCCTTGCGCGGGTCGAGCTGCGGCTTTCCCAGGACGCCGCGCGGGTCACCAAGGTCACGGTCGACCCTTCCGAGGTCCGGGTCCGTTCCGCCGACCTGCCGAGCGGGCGTGCCGCGTTCGAACTCGGTCCCGAAGACGCGCTGATCCTGCTCGAGACGCCCATCCTGCCCCCGGAGTCCGATGACGGCGACGGCCCCGCGACCGTGCTCCCGCAGACGCTCGCGTCGGTCTTGCTCGACGGGCGCCCCTTTCCGAATCGGTCCACCGTCCTTGTGGTCCTGCCCGCGCTCGCGGATATCCTGCCGCCTCCGACTCCCGCGGAGTCCCCGAAGCCGCCCTCGGCCGAACCGCAGGCCATCGAACCCGCTGCCGTGACGCCGTCAGAGAACCCCGCCGAGCCCCCAGCGCCCCCGTCGGCGCCGACAGGACAGAGCGACAATGCCCCCTGACTTCCAGTCCCCCCGCACCACGGACGAACCCCGACCGACGGGCCGCGACGCCGGTTCGACCGGACGGGTCCGGCGGCGGCGGCGCGCGACCAGCGTGCTGCCGACCCTCCTCACCCTCGGAAACGCGATCTGCGGCTTTGCGGCGATCCACTACGCGGCGAAGCCGATCTCGGACACCGCGTTCGGCTGGTCGACCCTCACCGTCGCAGGCGTCCTCGTCTTCCTCGGGATGTTCTTCGATGCGATCGACGGCTCGGTCGCCCGCCTCACCCACTCGACCTCCGACATCGGCGCGCAGCTCGACAGCCTCGCCGACGTCATCACCTTCGGCGTGGCGCCCGCGTTCATGACGCTCCGCCTCATCAGCCACTACTACGGCCCTGCGGGCGACCTCACCATCCTCGGCCCCGCGGACAACGCCTACGCGAAGGTCCTGTGGGCGATCGCGGCGTTCTACATGTGCTGCACCGCGCTGCGGCTCGCGCGCTTCAACGCCGAGGTCCGCAGCGCCAAGGAAGAGGACCACCTCTACTTCAAGGGTCTGCCGTCGCCGGGCGCCGGCGGCACGGTCGCGAGCCTCATCGTGCTGCACCAGCACCTCCTGCACGAGACCCCCGGCATCGAGGAAGGACTCGCCTTCGCGCGCGTGGCGGCGCTCGGGATTCCGTTCGTCACGGTCATCGTCGCGCTCGCGATGATCTCGAACATCCGCTACCACCACTTCGCAAACCGCGTGCTGCGGGCGCGACGCGGGTTCCAGAGCCTCCTGCGCATCGTGCTGCCCGTGATCATCGCGATCTGGTGGCCCGTGCAGGCGCTTGCGGCGGGATTCGTGATCTACGCGCTCTCGGGGCCGGTCATGTCGATCTTCCGCCGCGACGCCGCAGTCCCCGTGCGCCGAAACTGAGTTCGACGATGACCACCGCACCGATCGATCCGACCGCCCCCCGGCACGCGCGCGTCCCAGACGAACGTGGACGCTTCGGCATCTTCGGCGGGCGATACGTGCCCGAGACGCTGATGTCTGCGCTCGAGGAACTCGACGCGGCCTACCGCGCCGCGCGCGCAGACGCGTCGTTCCTCCTCGAGCTCGACCGCCTGCTGCGCGAGTTCGTGGGGCGCCCGACGCAGCTGACGCCCGCGCCACGGCTTTCCGCGCACGCGGGCGGCGCCGCGATCTGGCTCAAGCGCGAGGATCTCGCCCACACGGGCGCCCACAAGATCAACAACGCGCTCGGCCAGGCGCTCCTCGCGAAGAGGATGGGCAAGAAGCGCATCATCGCCGAGACGGGCGCCGGGCAGCACGGCGTCGCGACCGCGACCGCGTGCGCGCGCTTCGGGCTCGAGTGCTGCGTCTACATGGGAAGCGAGGACGTGCGGCGGCAGAAGCTCAACGTCTTCCGCATGCGCCTGATGGGCGCGAAGGTGATCGAGGTCGAGTCGGGGTCGAAGACCCTGAAGGACGCGACCAACGAGGCGATGCGCGACTGGATGGGCTCGGTCGGCGAGACCCACTACATCATCGGCTCGGTCGTCGGGCCGCACCCCTTCCCGATGATGGTGCGCGACTTCCAGAGCGTGATCGGCCGCGAGTGCCGCGCGCAGTGCCTCGAGAAGCTCGGGCGCCTGCCCGACGCGGTCATCGCGTGCGTGGGCGGCGGCTCGAACGCCGCGGGCATCTTCTATCCGTTCGTCGAGGACGCGTCGGTGCGCCTGATCGGCGTCGAGGCGGGCGGCCGCGGCGCGAAGCCGGGCGACCACGCTGCGCCGCTCACCCACGGGACTCCGGGCGTGCTGCACGGCTCGATGAGCTATGTGCTGCAGGACAAGTTCGGCCAGACCGCCGACGTCCACTCGTGCAGCGCCGGCCTCGACTACCCGGGCGTCGGCCCCGAGCACAGCTGGTGGAAGGACACGAAGCGCGTCGAGTACGTCGCAGCGACCGACGCAGAGGCGCTCGAGGCCTTCCAGCTCTTCGCGCGCATGGAAGGCATCATCCCCGCGCTCGAGACCTCGCACGCGATCCACGGCGCGATCGAGGCCGCCCGCGCGATGCACCCAGACCAGACGCTCGTCATCAACGTCTCGGGCCGCGGCGACAAGGATGTGACCGAGGTCATGCGGCTGCTTGGGGAGGGTTGACGCGCAGCGTGCGTGCCGAGGCTGCCGTCACTCTTTTTCAGCGCCTTCCTTCGAGCAGAGCCACTCGACCCAGCTCACGGGGCCGGGCGAGCCGCCGGCGCGCCAGGCGGGCTTGTCCTGGGCGTCGCCAGCGAAGCCGGGCTTCTTCGGCTGCGACACGCTCGTCGCGTTCGTCTTCTCGTTCTTCCAGTAGCCGGGGAACCAGGTCGTGCGGGTGTCGGTGTTGCCCCACTTCGCGGCCTTGCTCTTTGGCTCTGGAAGGATGTAGGTCCAGCCTGCGGCG
>JBIKWD010000242.1:0-4247 GCA_044356505.1 Phycisphaerales bacterium | reverse complement strand
CCGTTGAAGGCGATGGCCGAAGCGACCACGATCGAGACAAGGCCCCGCGAGACAAGGCCTCGCGAGACAAGGCCTCGGGGCGTGGGCAGGTTGGGTCTGGCCGATCGGGAGTTCACAGTGGATGAGGAACCGATCCTACCCACGCTCGGCAGGATTCCGAAGGCAATTGGTGGACAGGTGACGCAGCGGGAACCGAGCTCCCGCGACGGCGCTTCATCGGCCAACCCGTGTCGACTCGCCCAGAGACGAACGCTGCGGCGAGTCCACCGACACGAGGAGGCGCGTGCAATGAGTCCGTTTGGATCATTCTGCTCCTGGATTGCCGCTTCCCTTGGCCAATCAGGGACCGAAGAAAGGTTGAATGGACTCATAAGTCTAGTCTCCCTCCCCTTGCCGCCGCCACGGCCCGCTACCCTGCGCCGCCCATGCGCGTCGTGAGCCTCCTGCCATCAGCCACAGAATTGCTCGTCGCCATCGGTGGCGAGGACCTCCTCGTCGGCCGCAGCCACGAGTGCGACTTCCCGGCTTCCCTCGCGCACCTGCCTGTCCTCACCAAGGCGCGCACCCATGGCGGCACGTCGGCGGAGATCGACGCCGAGGTCTCTGCGAGCCTCTCGTCAGGCCAGAGCCTCTATGAACTCGACGAGCGGCTGCTTGCCGAGCTCTCGCCCGACGTGATCCTGACGCAGAACCTCTGCGAGGTCTGCTCGATCGACCTGCGGACCGTCGAGCGCGTGGCAGCGGCTCTCCCCCGCCGCCCCGCCGTCGTAAGCCTCGATCCGAAGACGGTGTTCGACGTGTTCGACGACCTCCTGAAGGTGGGCGAGGCGGTCGGTCGCGCGGAGGCCGCCGAGCGCTCGATGGTCGCGCTGCGCGCGCGCTACTGGAGCGCGGTCGACTTCGTGAACCCATATGTGCCGGGGCCCGAGGTGCTGTTCCTCGAGTGGTGCGACCCGCCGTTCGTCGGCGGCCACTGGACGCCTGGTCTGATCGACGCGGCGGGTGGCAAGCACTCGCTGAATGTGCTTGGAGCGAAGAGCCGGCGCGTGTCGCCCGAAGAGATCCTCGAGGCGGCGCCCGAGCGCATCATCGTCTGCCCGTGCGGCTTCGACCTCGCGCGCACCCGCGTCGACTTCGCGGCCCTCGAGAAGACGAAGTGGTGGCCGCTGCTGCCCGCCGTCATCGATTCCCCGCGCCGCTCGATCGCACTCGTCGACGGCAACCAGATGTTCAATCGCCCCGGGCCGCGCCTCGTCGACGCCTTCGAGTGGCTCGTCGGCTGGCTCAACCTCCGCGACGAGCTGCTTCCGCCCGGGTTCCCGGTCGAGTACCGATAGCCCCTTCTCGGGCCCGCCCGAATCGCCCGACTGCCCAAACGGCAGCGGCTGGCGGCACGACGAGCGCTTCGGCAACCTCGATCGTCGCCCACGCGCCCGCAAGGCTGGCGCGGGCTTTGCATCCGGCGTCGACCTCCCGCACCACGGGACAGGAAGAGAGACCACCACCATGCGATTCGACAAGTTCACCACCCTCGCGCAGGAAGCCATCGCCGCAGCCCAGAACCTCGCGTCGAGCGCCACCAACCCCGAGATCACGCCGCTGCACCTTCTCTCCGCGCTTGTGAGCGAGAAGGGCTCGAACGCGACCACGATCCTGCAGAAGGCAGGCGTCGACGCCGCGCGCGTCGCGAGCGTGACCGAGGCCGAGATGCGCCGTCTGCCCAAGGTGCAGGGCGCGACCACGGGCAACGCGTCGCGCGAGCTCGTCGAGGTGCTCAACACCGCCGAGCGCGACGCGCAGAAGATGAAGGACGCGTATGTGTCGACCGAGCATCTGCTCATCGCGCTCGCCGATGTGAAGAGCGGCGCGAAGGAAGTGCTGTCGACGCTCGGCGTCGACCGGAAGCGCGTGCAGGGCGCCGTCGACGCGATCCGCAAGGCGTCGGGCGTCACGAACGTCACCGACCAGAACGCGGAGTCGACCTACGAGGCGCTGAAGAAGTACGGCATCGACCTCGTCGAGAAGGCGCAGCAGGGGAAGATCGACCCCGTCATCGGCCGCGACGAGGAGATCCGCCGCTGCATGCAGGTGCTGTCGCGCCGCACGAAGAACAATCCCGTGCTCATCGGCGAACCCGGCGTCGGCAAGACCGCGATCGCAGAGGGCCTCGCGATCCGCATCGTGAACGGCGACTGCCCCGAGTCGATGCGCGAGTCGCGCATCGTGGCGCTCGATGTCGGCCAGCTGCTCGCGGGTGCCAAGTACCGCGGCGAGTTCGAGGAGCGCCTCAAGGCCGTGCTCCGCGAGGTCGCGTCGAGCGAGGGCCGCATCATTCTCTTCATCGACGAACTCCACACGATCGTCGGCGCTGGCCAGAGCGAGGGCGCGGTCGGCGCGGGCCAACTCCTGAAGCCTGCGCTTGCGCGCGGCGAGCTGCGCTGCATCGGCGCGACGACGCTCGACGAGTACCGCAAGCATGTCGAGAAGGACCCCGCCTTCGAGCGGCGCTTCCAGCCGGTGTTCGTGGGCGAACCAAGCCTCGCCGACACGATCGCGATCCTGCGCGGCCTCAAGGAGCGCTACGAGACGCACCACGGCGTGCGCATCCAGGACGGCGCGATCGTCTCGGCGGCGACGCTGTCGCAGCGCTACATCGCCGACCGCTTCCTGCCCGACAAGGCGATCGACCTTCTCGACGAGGCTGCGTCGAAGCTGCGCATCGAGAACGACTCGATGCCCGCGGAGCTCGACGAGATCAAGCGCCGCGTCATGCAGCTCGAGATCGAGCGCGAGGCCCTCAAGCTCGAGAAGGACCCCGAGAGCAAGAAGCGCCTCGGCGCGATCGAGGAGGAGCTCGCCGACTTCAACGAGAAGGACCGCGCGATGACCGCGCGCTGGGAGATCGAGAAGAAGGAGCTCGACGCCGTCAAGCAGGTGAAGGCGGACATCGAGAAGAAGAACATCGAGCTCGAGCAGGCGAAGCGCCGCGGCGACTTCGAGAGCGCGTCGCGCATCCAGTACGGCGACCTGCGCGACCTCGAGCAGCGCCTGAAGGCCGCCGAGGAGTCGTTCCGCCGCCGTCAGGCCGAGGGCACCGCGCTCGTCAAGGAAGAGGTCGACAGCGAGCAGATCGCAGAAGTCGTCGCCAAGTGGACGGGCATCCCCGTCGCGAAGCTCATCGAGAGCGAGCGCGAGAAGCTCCTGCACATGGAGGACGAGCTCGCGAAGCGCGTCGTCGGCCAGCGCGAGGCGGTCGGTGCCGTCAGCGAGGCCGTGCGCCGCAACCGCGCAGGTCTTGGCGAGGCGAACCGTCCGATCGGATCGTTCCTGTTCCTCGGTCCGACGGGCGTCGGCAAGACCGAGCTCTGCAAGGCGCTCGCCGGATACCTCTTCGACACCGAAGAGGCCATCGTGCGCATCGACATGAGCGAGTACATGGAGCAGCACGCCGTGTCGCGGCTCATCGGTTCGCCGCCCGGGTATGTCGGTCACGACGAGGGCGGGCAGCTCACCGAGGCCGTGCGCCGTCGGCCGTACTGCGTCGTGCTCTTCGACGAGATGGAGAAGGCGCACCCCGATGTGTCGAATGTGCTGCTGCAGCTCTTGGACGATGGTCGCCTGACCGATGGGCAGGGCCGCACGGTCGACTTCTCGAACACGATCGTCGTGATGACCTCGAACATCGGTTCGCACGCGATCCTCGAGATGACCGAGCGCCACGAGGACGATTCGGTGATCGAGGCGCATGTCCGCGGCATCCTGAAGAAGCACTTGCGGCCGGAGCTCTTGAACCGCATCGACGAGACCGTGATCTTCCACGCGCTGTCGCGCGAGCAGCTCGGCGGCATCGTCGAGATCCAGCTCGGCAACCTGCGCAAGCGCCTCGCCGCGCGCGGCATCACGCTCGGCGTGACCGCTGCTGCGACGGTGGCGCTCGCGAACGAAGGCTACGACCCGCAGTTCGGCGCGCGTCCGCTGAAGCGGGTCATCCAGCAGCGCATCGAGAACGGCCTCGCGGGCAAGATCCTCGCCGGCGAGATCGGCGACGGCGACAGCGTGCGGGTCGACTACCAGGGGAAGAGCTTCGTGTTCACCAAGGTGGCGGCGGCGGCGCCTGCGGGCGCTCGCGAGGCTTGAGCGGTCGCCGCTGCGGCGGCGACCGCTGGCGGATACGGGGGCGTGGTGTAGTCGTGGGTCGCCGCTGCGGCGGCGTTCACGACGACGGAGCGCAGCGAAGTCGGAGCGGG
>JBIKWD010000241.1:0-4256 GCA_044356505.1 Phycisphaerales bacterium | reverse complement strand
GATGCGGCCGATGAGCGCGGCCTGCAGGTGCTTCGGTGGCTGCGGCTGCGAGACGAGCACGCCGTCGATCCTGTACTTGACGCGCAGCTCGCTCTCGAAGGGCTCGACATGGACGTCGGACGCGCGCCCCTGGATCGCCTCGAGCAGGATGAGGTTCACCAGGTTGATGAGCGTCGGCTGCTCCGCCATCCGGTGGACGTCGTCCGCCTCGATGGCGTCGAGGTTGTGCTCGCTGTCGGAGGTCGCGACGAGACCGTCGTCCGACGCGAGCGTCTCGGCCATGCGCGCGGCCGTGGTGCCGTAGCGGTCGCGCATGAGGTCGCGGAACGCGGGCGCGTCGAGTCCGAAGCGGCGCACCGCCTTCGAGGTGACCGCGGCGATCTCGTCGACCGCAGCGGTGTCGAGCGGGTCGAGCATCGCGACGAGCAGGCGCCCGCCTTCCATCGAGACGGGAACGGCGCCGAGCCGTACGGCGAGCTCCGGCGCGAGGAGATCGGCAGCCGCCGGATCAGACGACGGCGGACGCTCGAGCCACTGGATTCCGAGCAGCGCGCAGCGCTCGCGCACGGCGGCGTCCTGCGACGGAGCGGTGGCCGGGGACTTCGTGTCACGCGCGAGCGTCGTGACCGTCGTCGAGCCGTTGGTGCCGTTCGTGCTGTTCGTTCCTGTCTGCACGCGATCCTCTTGCTGGTTCCCTGGCGTTGAAATGGCAAATGCTCCGCGCATCCGGCGAACAGCCGGTGCCGTGCGGCGGATCAGTCGACCGACTTCGGCTTGACGGGGTTGTTCGTCGGTCCGAAGCCTGCGTCGGCGGGATCAAGCGGCCGCTCGGGCTTCTCGTTCGACTCCTTGCCGCCGCCCTGCGAGCCGCGCATCGCGGGACGCGCGGAACCCTCGCCCGACGAGGTTCCGGGCGCGCCCACGGCACCTCCCGTCGCGCGCTCCCGCGCGGGCGCGTCCTTCTCGGCGTCGAAGGGCGACTCCTTGGCGAATCCCGGCACGGCCATGCGCTGGTCCGGGGTCAGGATCTCGGCAAGGAGGTTGCGGTACTTCACGTAGAGGTCTTCACGGGCCTGCTTGGCCTGCTCGAGCTGCGGAGCGTCGGTAAGACGGACGGTCGCGCCCTCCGCCTTCTGGCGGGCCATCTCGGTACGGCGGCGCGGCTCGAGCGGTTCGGTCACGCGATACGCATCCATCAGGTTGGCGCGCACGCCGTTGAGGTCGAAGCCGTACTGCGTGCTGAGGGCGCTCAGCCGGTTCTTCTGGTCGTCGGTGAGGTCGGGCAGCGCCTGCGCGCCCTCGATGAGCGGGTTGATCGGATCGGGCCGGAAGACCTGCGGGAACGCCTTCTGGAGCGCGCGGGCCTCGAAGGTCGAGCCGTACTCCGAGCCGAGCGCGTCGCGGATCGCGGCGATGCCCGCTTCCTGGGCGTTGCGCACGAGCACGCGCTTCTGCATGATCCCTTCCTGCGCGGCGACTCCGCTGTTGTTGTCGGAGCGCGACATCGCCTGCAGCATCGGCGCGATCGCGGCGTCGAGCGCCGTGTCGCGCGCGGCGAGCGACTCGTCGAGCGCGACCTCGTACTGCTCGATCGCGGCGCTTGCGGCGTCGAGCGCGAGCGGCGACGGCTGCGTCTCGCGGACGATCAGGGTGAGGTCGAGCGACTCGCCGGAGAGCTCGCCGAGCGGCAGGCTCTTCTCGCGGCGCAGCGCGCGCTCGAGGCGCGACCAGTTCTCGACCTGCGTATCGCTCAGGGTGCCGCGCACGTTCCCGAGGAAGTCCTCGCGCAGCTTCTTCTTCTCGACGGTCCAGGCGACCAGGGGCTCCTGGATCATCTCGATGACGCGCTCGGGGCTCGCGCCGGCCGCGACGTCCTTGAAGGACGCCATCTTGGAGCGCACGCCGTCGGCCGCGGTGTTGAAGTTCGTGTCGTAGTCCTGCAGGAACACCTCGAGCACGGGGCGCTGCCACTCCTCGAGCCCGAGCGCGTCGACGAAGATCGGCAGGTCGCGCGGGAGGAAGTCCGGCGTGAACATCGAGGCCATGCCGCTGCGGCCGCCGAACTGGGCGTGCGCCATCGGCGCGGACGCGAGGGCGCAGCCGAGCGCGAGAGCGCTCAAGGCGAGCCGGGTACGGATGCGGGAAAGGATCGGGAAACGGGCTGGACTCGTCACGGTGGATCTCCTTCGCTTCGTCTTCGGTCGGCGTCTTGGTCCGCGCGGGAACCGGGGCCGCAGAATCGGCATTGTTCCATCGAACGATGGAGGCCGTTGCCGATTTGGATGGGAAACAACGAACTCAACGCGAATCTGATGCAGCCGGATACGCCGGCCGCAGGCTCATGCCGAAAGTCATCCGACGACGCATGATCGGCCCAGCATTGATCGACCGAACCGACGGCTCGCTCCACCTTCCGACGGGCAAACTCACCCCGCGTTCTCGCGTCGCAGACGCGGGCTCGGCACCCCGAAATGCCCAATAACTATCGCGGACGAACGGTGCGTTGCTCGATCCGCTTCTCGGAGACGGTCTGCACGATGCGGTCGACGTAGATGCCGGGCGTGTGGATGTTGTCGGGGTCGAGGCTGCCGACGGGCACGATCTCCTCGACCTCTGCCACGCAGGCCTTGCCGCACATGGCGACCATCGGGTTGAAGTTCCTCGCCGTCTTGCGGAAGACGAGGTTGCCGGACTCGTCCGCCTTCCAGGCCTTCACGAGCGAGAGGTCGGCTCGGATTCCGCGCTCGAGCACGAAGGTCTCGCCGTCGAACTCCATGGTGGGCTTGCCTTCGGCGACCACCGTTCCGACGCCCGTGCGCGTGTAGAAGCCGGCGATGCCCGCGCCCCCGGCGCGCATGCGCTCGGCAAGCGTGCCCTGCGGGTTGAACTCGAGTTCGAGCTCGCCCGACATGAACTGGCGCTCGAACTCCGCGTTCTCGCCGACGTAGCTCGAGACCATCTTGCGGATCTGCCGCGTCTGGAGCAGGAGGCCGAGACCCCAGTTGTCGACGCCGGCATTGTTGCTGACGGCGGTGAGGCCCTTCGCGCCCGAGTCGCGCAGGGCGATGATGAGCTGCTCGGGGATGCCGCAGAGTCCGAAGCCGCCGACCGCGACGGTGATGCCGTCACGGGCAAGTCCCTCGAGCGCCGCAGCGGGCGTCGGAAAGACCTTCTTCGCGGTGTGTTTTGACGTGGTGGTGCTCATGGTCGGCCGCTCCTCGCTTGGCCCCGTGACCGGGGCCGCGAAGTGTAGCGAATGGTGCGGATTTCCCCCGTCGCGGGGCCAAAATGCGATCGGGCGCCCGCGGTGGGCGCCCGATCGGTGTTGGCAGGGTTGCGCGGTCAGTTCGGGCTCGGCTCGGCGCGGCCCTCGCGGGCGGCGATGTCGGCGGCCATCTCGGTCGCCGCATCGGGGTTCGCGGCCTGGAGCGCGGTGCGGATCTTCTCCAGGGCCTTGTTCTGGATCTGGCGCACCCGCTCCTTCGTCACGCCGATCACCTGGCCGACCTGCTCGAGCGTCAAGGCCTGCGAGGGCTCCGACGAAACCGAGGCCATGCCGCGCTTGAAGTCGGCATCCGTGGTCCCCGCGGAGCCGCCGCCGAGGGCGGCGAGCGCCGTCGAGGCGTCGATGCCGAAGCGGTGGCTGATGACCTTGATCTCGATCTCCGACAGATCGGCCTTGTTCGTCGCGACGATGTGCTTGACCTCGTCGGCGCACTCGCGCTCGTGCGTCGCACGCACGGTCTCGAGGTGGTTGGACCGCTCGAGGGCGGGGTCGTACTCGGCGCCGAAGCGGCGGTTGTGCGTCGTCACCTTGATGCCGTGGCGGCTGAAGGCCTTCAGGATCGCACGGCAGGCGTAGGTCGAGAACTTGAACCCGCGGTTGCAGTCGAACTTGTCGACCGACCGCATGAGGGCCATGTTTCCCTCGCCGATCAGGTCGGCGAAGTCGACCTCGGACAGCCGGACGCGCTTCGCCATCGCGAGGACGAGCGCGAGGTTCGTCTCCGCGATCTGCTCGCGGTACTGCCGCGAGATGGCGTACCAGCGCAGCACCTCCCGCGCCTCCGCGAGCGTCAGGGCGCGCGACGCGGCGCGCTTCTGGATCTCGGAGATGCTGAAGCGGGCAAAGTTGTACTTCATGAACAGGATGCGCTCCTGCGCACCCGTCAGGAGGATCGTGGACTGCGACTTCGGAGTCCGCACCGAGCGGCTGCGGGCCGCGATGAAGTCATCCATCAGCGGGCGGTACCACG
>JBIKWD010000240.1:0-4291 GCA_044356505.1 Phycisphaerales bacterium | reverse complement strand
GCAGTTTCCCACGGTCACGCCACCCACCGTGCAGGTGACCGCGGTCTACAACGGCGCCGACGCCGAGACCGTCGCGCAGGCGGTGACCGCGCCGCTCGAGCAGCAGATCAACGGCGTGCAGGGCATGCTGTACATGAGCTCGAACTCGACGAACACGGGGCAGAGCATCATCACCGTGACCTTCGAGGTGGGATACGACCTGAACATCGCGGCGGTCGACGTCCAGAACCGCGCGCAGCAGGCGTTCCCGCAGCTTCCGCCCGAGGTGCAGCAGCTCGGCGTCACCGTCACCAAGCAGTCGACGAACATGACGCTCGTCGCGGCGCTGCGTTCGCCCGACGGCGCGTACGACACGCGCTACCTCACGAACCTCGCCGACATCGCGGTGGTGCCTGCGCTCCAGCGCCTCGAGGGCGTCGGGCAGGTGACGATCTTCGGCCTCGAGCAATACTCGATGCGCGTGTGGCTCGATCCCGCGAAGCTCGCGGCGCTCGGCATGTCGAGCGCCGAGGTCGCGCAGGCCGTGCAGCAGCAGAACAAGCAGGCCGCGATCGGCTCGATCGGCGCGCAGCCGACCACCACCAACCCCGCGTTCACCGTGAGCCTCGTGACGCAAGGGCGCCTCGCGACGCCCGAGGAGTTCGGCGACATCGTGGTGCGCTCGGGCGCGGACGGCGCCGTCGTGCGCATCAAGGACATCGGCCGCGTCGAGATCGGCTCGTACCTCTACTCGAGCACCTCGCACTTCAACGGCAAGGGCGCCGCGCTCATCGGCGTCTACCAGCTGCCCGACGCGAACGCCTTCGACGTGGCGAAGCGCGTGCGCGAGGAGCTCGAGCGACTCTCGCCGCTCCTGCCGCCGGGCGTCTCGCACGAGGTCGCGTTCGACACGACGCTCTTCGTGTCGGCGTCGCTCGAGGAGCTCATCCACACGCTCGTCGAGGCGGCGCTCCTCGTGCTGCTCGTCATCTTCATCTTCCTGCAGGATTGGCGCGCGACGCTGATTCCGATGATCGCGATCCCCGTGTCGATCGTGGGCACCTTCGCGGTGATGTCCGCGTTCGGCTTCTCGATCAACACGCTGACGCTCCTCGGCCTCGTGCTTGCGATCGGCCTCGTCGTCGACGACGCGATCATCGTGGTCGAGAATGTCTACCACCAGCTCGAGAACGGCGCGACCGACCTGCGCGACGCCGCGGTGAAGGCCATGGCGCAGGTGACGGGCCCGATCATCGCGACGAGCCTCGTGCTCCTCGCGGTGTTCATCCCCGCGGCGCTCATGCCGGGCATCACGGGGCAGCTCTACAACCAGTTCGCGCTCACGATCGCCTTCTCGATCGTGCTTTCGTCGATCAACTCGCTCACGCTGTCGCCCGCGCTGTGCGCGGTGTTCCTGAAGCCCGGGCACCAGGCGACGAAGTTCAAGCCGTTCGTCCTCTTCAACCACTTCTTCGACTGGCTGCGCGACCACTACGGGAGCGTCATCCACTGGTTCGGCCGCCACTGGTACATCGTCGCCGGCGTGTTCGTGGTGGCGGTGGGCGCGATCGTGTTCATGCTGAACCGCACGCCGAGCGCGTTCATCCCGAACGAGGACCAGGGCTACTACTTCGCGGCGGTGCAGCTGCCGCCGGGCGCGAGCCTGCCGCGCACGCTCGAGGTCTCGGAGACGGTGCGCAAGCACATCGCCGAGGATCCCGCGGTCGAGAATGTGCTGCAGATCGAGGGATTCAACTTCCTCACGGGCACGCAGCAGACGAACTCGGCGTTCCTCATCGCGATCTTGAAGCCGTGGGACGAGCGCGACGCGCGCACCGAGAACGCGGGCGCCATCATCCGCCGCGTCTATCCGAAGCTCGCGGCGATCCCCGAGGCGAACGTGTTCCCCGTGCCGCCGCCGCCGATCCAGGGGCTCGGCGGCGTGGGCGGCTGGCAGCTGCAGCTTCAGGACACGCGGGGCGGCAGCTTCGCCGACTTCGCGAAGGTCGCCGATGCGTTCATCGCCGAGGCGAAGAAGCGGCCCGAGCTCTCGGGCATCAACTCGCCGTTCAACGACTCGGTGCCTGTCGCGCGCCTCGAGATCGACCGAACGCGCGCCGAACTCCTCGGCGTGTCGATGAACGACATCTTCTCGGCGCTCGGCCAGTCGCTCGGCCAGGCGTTCGTGAACAACTTCAACCTCTTCGGCCAGGTCTACAACGTGATGATCCAGGCCGACGCGTCGTCGCGGCTTGCGGTCTCGGACATCGAGGCGATCCACGTGCGCAACCGGCAGGGCGAGATGGTGCCGATGTCGTCGCTCGCCACGGTGTCGCTCGGCGTCGCGACCGACAACGCGACGCACTACAACCTGTTCAACACCATCCAGGTGAACGGCAACGCCGCGGCGGGCTTCAGTTCGGGCGACTCGATCCGCGCCGTCGCAGAGGTGGCGGCGGCTTCCTTGCCCGACGGCTACACCTACGAGTGGACGGGCACGACCTACCAGGAGATCGAGGCGGGGGGCTATGCACCGCTCATCTTCGGACTCGCGCTCATCATGGTGTTCCTGCTGCTCGCCGCGCAGTACGAGTCGTGGGCGCTGCCCCTCAACGTCCTGCTCGCGGTCGCGTTCGCGGTGCTTGGCGCGCTCGTCGCGCTGCGGCTCACCGGCCGCTCGCTCGACACCTACGCGCAGATCGGCCTCGTGATGCTCGTCGGCCTCGCCGCGAAGAACGCGATCATGATCACCGAGTTCGCGGCCGAGCGGTACTACGCGGGCGAATCGGTGCTCGACGCCGCGGTGAACGCGTCGAAGCTTCGACTGCGGCCGATCCTGATGACGAGCTTCGCGTTCATCCTCGGCATCCTGCCGCTCGTGATCGCGACCGGCGCGGGCGCGCAGAGCCGGCGCTCGATCGGCACCGTCGTGCTCGGCGGCATGCTCGGCGCGGTGATCGTCGACCAGATCGTGGTGCCCACGCTCTTCGTGATGATCATGGGACTGCGAGAAAAGCTGTTCGGCCGGCCGAAGCGCGCTGCACCCGCGCCCGCGTCGCAGCACTGAAGTTTCGAATTCACCGCGTCGGACGGAGCGTCTGTACGCACCGCGCTGTATCTTGGGTTCTTCCGCACCAGCACAGGAGAACCCGATGCACGATCAGACCCGCCGTGACTTCCTCGCCACCACAGCCGCGATCGGAGCGGCAGGCCTTGCGACCGGATTCGTGGCGCCGCTCGGTTTCGCCGGCTGGGCGCAGCAGGCTGGCCGTCCTTCCGCCGTCGTGCGCGTCGGACTCGTCGGCTGCGGAGGCCGCGGCTCGGGCGCCGCGAACGACACGCTGACCGCGAATCCCGACGTGAAGCTCGTCGCGATGTGCGACATCGACCTCGAGAAGGCGAAGGGCGTGCGCGACGCGCTCAAGGAAGCGCACTCCGAGCGCGCCAATGTGCCCGACGACCGCATCTTCGGCGGCCTCGACGGCTACCAGAAGCTGCTCGCGCTGGCCGACGTCGACCTCGTGATCCTGGCGACCGCGCCGGGCTTCCGCCCCGTGCACATCGCGGCCGCCGTTGCGGCGAAGAAGCACATCTTCGCCGAGAAGCCCGTGTGCGTCGATGTCGCGGGCTACCACGCCTGCTGCGCCGCGCACGACCAGGCCGTGAAGCAGGGCACCGCGATCGTGACGGGCACGCAGTACCGCCGCCAGACGAGCTTCATCGATGGAATCAAGCGGATCCGCGAAGGCATGATCGGCGAGGTCGTCGGCATGACGGCGCGCTACTGCTCGAACGGCATCTGGTACCGCGACCGCAAGCCGGGCATGAGCGACATGGAGTACCAGATCTGGAACTGGATGCACTTCATCTGGCTCTCGGGCGACCAGATCACGGAGCAGGCCGTGCACAACATCGATGTCATCCACTGGGTGATGGGCGGCCCGCCGGTGCGCGCATTCGCGTCGGGCAGCCGCTGGAACCGTCCCGCCGACAGCGAGATGTGGGATTCGATGTCGGTCGACTTCGAGTTCGCCGGCGGGAAGATCTGCTCGTTCGACGCGCGCCACTGGGCGAATTCCGACAACCAGTTCGACAATGTCGTCTACGGCTCGAAGGGCATCGCCTACCTGCGCGCCTTCGACGGCGGCAGCACGATCACAGACCGCGACGGCAAGGAACTCTGGACGACGAAGGGCTCGATCGGCGCCGCGTACCGCCGGGAGCACAAGGAGCTCGTCGACTCGATCGTCGCGGGCAAGCCGATCGTCGAACTGCGCCAGACCGCGGAGAGCTCGTTGATGGCCGTGATGGG
>JBIKWD010000239.1:0-4314 GCA_044356505.1 Phycisphaerales bacterium | reverse complement strand
GCAGCTCGACGACTACCTGAACTCGACCGACACGCAGTCAGCCGACATCGTGCTCGAGGCCGCGATTCCGCTCCTGCGCGGGTTCGGCGACGTCGCGCAGGAGGACCTCGTCCAGTCGCGGCGCAACCTCGTCTACGCCGCGCGCGAGTTCGAGCAGTTCCGGCGCGACTTCTACTACGACCTCGCCGACGACTACCTGACGCTGGTGCAGCAGCTCCAGTCGATCGCCAACGGCGAGCGCCAGGTCGAGCGCAGCGCAGCGGTCGAGGCGCGCACCAGGGCGCTCGTCGAGAGCGGCCGCACCGAGCCGTTCCAGGCCGATCTTGCGACGCAGAACACGCTCTTCGCGCTCGACCGCCTCAGTTCGCAGCGCGAGATCTACCGCCTCACGCTCGACCGCTTCAAGGCCCGCATCGGCATGCCGGTCGACGAACCGGTCAGGATCGACCCCGTCGAGTTCAAACTGCCCGTGCCGCGCGTCAACCCCGAGGACGCGCTCGGGCTCGCGTTCCGCTACCGCCTCGACCTCCAGACCGAGCGCGACATCGTCGACGACTTCGCGCGCAAGGTCGACGTGGCGCGCAACGCGCTGCTCGGCGACCTCGACCTGCGGCTCGCGAGCAACCTTCCGACCGATCCGCTGAAGCCCCGCTCGGGCCTGCAGTTCGAACCCGACTACAACGACTTCAGCGCGAGCCTCGTCTACTCGATGCCGCTCGACCGCGTGCCCGAGGAACTGAGGCTCCGCCAGTCGCAGATCTTCCTCGAGCAGTCGAAGCGCGGGTACTTCCAGGCGCGCGACAACGCCGCCGTCGCCGTGCGCCAGGCGGCGCGCGGGATCGAGCGGTCGCAGTTCAGCCTTGTCGTCCAGCAGAAGAACGTCGCGGCCGCCATGAACCGCCAGGCGGCGATCGACGCGGCGCCCGATCGCGCGACCGCCCGCGACCGCACCGAGGCCGTCGACCAGCTCCGCCGCGCGCAGGACTCGCTCGACGCGGCGAAGAAGGACCTGCAGCTCGCGATCCTCCGCTATCTCAACACCACCGGCCAGCTCCGCATCGCAGCGGACGGCACGCTCATTCCGCTTCCGGGAATGGAAATCATCGAGGAATCGGGCCCCGGTCTCATCGACCAGCGGCCCTGACGCGCCAACGATCAGGCAACGACATGACGAACATGCCCCGCAACACCACCCGAATCCTCGCGACCACCTGTGTTCTCGCATTGGCGTCGCTCCCGCTCGGTTGCGGCGACGGCGGCTCGTCGGAGGAGACCGTGTCGCTGTCGGCGCGCGACCTCCACACGGTCGCGAAGGGTTCGTTCGACATGCTGCTCCCCGTGAGCGGCGAGCTCGCGGCGATGCAGCAGGTCGAGATCCGCAACAAGCTCGAGACGCGCGCCGTCATCACCGAGATCGTCCCCGAGGGCACGAAGGTCGCGAAGGGCGACATCGTCATCCGCCTCGCGCAGGAGGAGATCCTCGACAAGATCAAGGACGCCACCGACAAGGTCAACACCACCAACAGCTCCACGATCGCGGCGCAGCAGTCGCTCGCGATCAAGCAGGGCGAGAAGCAGAGCGAGCTCGACAAGGCCGACGTCGCCGTGCGCATCGCGCAGCTCGCCCTCGAAGGCTGGCAGCAGGGCGAGGTCGTCAACAAGCGCCAGCAGCTCGCGCTTGCGAAGGAGACCGCCGCGATCAACCTCGACCGGCTCAAGGGCCGCTTCGAGGAAAGCGCGAAGCTCGTCAAGCAGGGCTACATCGCCAAGGACGAGTACGAGAAGGACCGCATCGCGATGATCGAGGCCGAGGCGAAGGTCAAGCAGGCCGCGCTCGATCTCGAGGTCTACGAGAAGTACACGTTCTTCCAGGAAGAGGCGAAGAAGAAGTCCGATCTCGAGCAGGCGCGCGCCGAGCGGAGCCGCGTCGAGGAGAAGTTCAACGCCGAGCTCGTGAAGGCCGAGGCCGACGTGGCGAGCGCCAACTTCCAGCTGCAGAGCGCGAAGGAACGCCTCGCGAACCTCGAGACCCAGCTCTCGAACACCACGCTCACGGCGCCGATCGACGGGCTGATCGTGTACGCGACCAGCATCGACAGCTCGAACGGCGGCCGCGGCGGCGGCGACACGCAGCCGCCGCAGGTCGGAACCGAGCTGCGCCCGAACGAACTCGTGATCCTGCTGCCCGACACCACGCGCATGGTCGCGAACCTCAAGGTGAGCGAGGCGCTCTCGGGGCGCATCAGGCCGGGACAGCGCGTGACCGTCTTCAGCGACGCGATGCCGAACCAGCCGATCGGCGGCGAGGTCACGGGCGTCAGCGTGCTGGCGGCCGCGGGCGGCTGGCGCGATCCGAACCGCCGCGAGTACACCGTGAAGGCTGCGCTCGAGACCGATCCTGCGCTCGGGCTCAAGCCCGCGATGCGCTGCAAGGCCGAGATCCTGCTCGGCCGCGTCGACGACGCGATCAACATCCCCGTCCAGGCGATCTTCCGCCAGGGGCCCGTCGCCTTCGTCTACGTCGAGGGAAGCGGCGGATTCGAGCAGCGCCAGATCGAGCTTGGCCGCGCAAGCGAGCTGCAGGTCGAGATCAGGAAGGGCGTCGAGCCCGGCGACAAGGTGCTTCTGCGCGAGCCGAAGTCATTCGAGGTCGCGAAGAAGCTCGACGCGAGCGTGTTCGAGCTCGCGAACGCGAGCGCGCCCGGATTCGGCGGCGGTCGACCGCCTGCCATGAACGCGACTCCGCCCGCAGATGGCGCGCCCGCGGGTGCGGGCTCGGGCGAAGGTCGCCCGCGCGGCGGTCGCCCCGACGGTGCGGGTCGCGGACGCCCAGCAGGCGACGCCCCGCAGGCGCCCGCTTCGCCCGCCGCGCCCGCTGCGACGTCCGCCAGCTGAGACGCACAAGCGCACGCGCGCGCACCGGCATGTGCCGACGCGCGCGTGCGGATGGTGGCGTACGTTGCGAGCGCCGCGTCACGGAGGCGGCAGGGTGTCGCGGCCGCGGATACCCGATGCGGTGAGGTAGTGGGCCGAGGTGCTGACGAGGAAGTCGTTCGCCTGGCCCCCGAAGTACCCGGTGCTGCCAAACGGGGTGCTGCGCATCCAGAGCGGTGCGGGCTGGTTTGTTCCGGACACCCGGGAGCGGCGATCGGAATCCATCGCCTCCGCCGTCGTGAAGAGCCGCACCGAGCCGTCGAAGAACGCCGCGTAGCTGCGCGCGCGGTACGAGTGGTTCCACTGGAACGGGGTCTGTCCCCCCGAGACGCTCGGGTTCATGCCGAGGTAGGGCTCCATGCAGTGGCGCTCGAGGAGCCGCGTCTTCAGCGACGGATGCAGGCACTGCGCGTTCGACGGCGACTTGTAGCCCTCGCCGTTCGCAACCAAGTTCGGGCTCTGCCACCCGGGCGACGCGGGATTGGTCCCGTCGCCGAGGACGCGCGGGTTGTACATCGCGGCGGGCGAGTAGTCGTAGGTCGAGTTGATGATGCCCGACTGCGCGTCCTGCTCGAAGTCGCGGCCCTGGTCGATCCAGCGCTGCACCTTGCGGGTCATCGCGGGGTCGTCGGGCGCGTAGAACGCCTGGTCGTAGAAGCGGCCGCCGACGTACGTGTTGAACTGCCGCACGTTCGTCCAGCGGAACGAGCCTCGGCCGGCGTTCTCGCCTGAGAAGTTGAGCGGGATCTGGAACGCGCCGCCGCCTGCGGTGCCCGGGCACGAGCCCGTGCCGTAGCCGATGACGGTGGTCTGCCCGCTCGTGCTGGTGCCGAGCGTCATCGGCGGGATGCAGCCGTTCGCGGACTGGTACGCCGCGAAGTTGCCGCCGAACACGCCGAGGTCGTCGGGGCAGGCGGTGAACTGCCGGCCGTCGAAATCGGCCGCGTACTCGGCGTGCGCCGACGCGAGCGTGGCGAGCTGCGCCATCGACTGCTGGCGCATCGCGCTGCAGCCGACGCGGCGGAAGACGGGGACGGCCACGCTGGCCGCGACCGCGAGCGCGGCCGCGACGGCGGCAGCCTCGGCGACGGTGAAGCCGCGGCGCGCGGGACGCATGGAGTTGCTTCGTGTGTTCTGCATGGGTTGGATCCTCATGGGTTTGATCCTCATGGCTTGGTTCCTTTCAGTCGCGAGAGAGAAGGTCGCGGCCGAGGATGCCGCCGGTCGTCAGGATGTGGAAGCTCGTGCGCGCACCGTCGACGGGCGCCGTCGGCTGCCAGCCGTTCGCGCCGAGGGGCGTGTCGTCGGACCACAGCCCGTCGCCCGACTTGCTCGATTCGCGCACGATGATGTCGTCGGCCTCCGCGTGCGCCATCGACA